>CANCPL010000012.1:0-37342 GCA_947380065.1 Burkholderiaceae bacterium
CTCCTTACGGCGATCAGACTCACTGACTTGGTCAACGCGCATTGGTTGGGCCAAATCACGCAAAAATAGGATTGGGTGAGCAAGCGGCTCTAACCCAGCGGTATCAACAGCCTGCATTTCCTCAACAAGGGAAAAGATAGCCTGCAACTGAGGCAAAACTGCCTCTGCTTCTGCCTGATTTAACTCAAGCCTAGAAAGGTGCGCAATGCGCTGGACATCAGCAAGTTTCATGGGGCGCTAGAGTATCATGCCTATATATTTTTATTAACACTTTCTATTTTCCCACTACATCATGTTTGGTTTTTTCCGCAGCTACTTTTCCAATGACCTAGCCATCGACCTAGGAACCGCCAACACCTTAATTTATATGCGTGAGCGGGGTATTGTCCTCGATGAGCCCTCTGTTGTGGCAATTCGCCAAGAAGGTGGTCCAAACGGCAAAAAGACTATTTTGGCCGTCGGCAAAGAGGCAAAAGCGATGTTGGGCCGCGTTCCGGGCAATATTGAGGCAATTCGCCCAATGAAAGACGGCGTTATCGCTGACTTCACGATTACCGAACAAATGCTAAAGCAATTTATCAAGCTTGTGCATGAAAGTAAATTGTTAAAGCCAAGCCCTCGCATCATCATTTGCGTTCCTTGTGGATCTACCCAGGTTGAGCGTCGCGCGATTCGTGAATCCGCATTAGGCGCTGGTGCATCACAAGTATTTTTGATTGAAGAACCAATGGCAGCTGCAATTGGTTCAGGTCTGCCAGTTTCTGAAGCTGCTGGTTCCATGGTTGTTGATATCGGCGGTGGCACAACTGAAGTTGGCGTGATGTCATTAGGCGGTATGGTTTACAAAGGTTCAGTTCGTGTTGGCGGCGATAAATTCGACGAAGCAATTACAAATTACATTCGCCGTAACTACGGCATGTTGATTGGCGAACAAACTGCTGAATTAATTAAGAAAACAATTGGCTCTGCTTTTCCTGGCGCCGAAGTGCGTGAGATGGAAGTAAAAGGGCGCAATCTTTCTGAAGGTATTCCACGTAGCTTCACCGTTACTAGTAATGAAATTCTAGAGGCATTAACTGATCCTCTCAACCAAATCGTGACTGCTGTAAAAGCGGCTCTCGAGCAGATTCCACCTGAGCTGGCTTCCGATATTGCTGAACGCGGCATGATGCTGACTGGTGGCGGAGCCTTATTGCGCGACCTTGATCGCCTCTTACTTGAAGAAACTGGTTTACCGATTCATGTTGCGGAGGATCCATTAACTTGCGTGGCCCGAGGTTGCGGTATTGCACTTGAGCGTATGGATAAGTTAGGCGGAGTGTTCTCGCACGAGTAAGCGACATACACGTCGAACAGGGAATTGCAACATAGCGCTCCACCACTTTTCAGACAGGGCATTCCGGCCTTACTTAAACTGATTGTCTGTCTGTCGATCAGCATCGCTCTGATGCTGATCGATTTTCGCTTCAAAGCACTCGATCCAATTCGTAACAATATCAATTTGATTTTGCGTCCGCTTGAGTATGTCATGATGGCGCCACGAAATGCATTCGAAGCAACATCTGAATATTTCACAACAAGATCAACTCTCGATCAAGAAAACCAGGTAATGAAAGTACGTCAGGCAGAACTTTCATTGCTAGCAAATCAATCAGAATTTTTGATGGTCGAAAACCAAAACCTACGCGAGCTAATGACTTTGCAAAAACAGGTTCCATTTAAAACATTGCCTGTAGAAATTCTGTTTAATCCGCCCAATGCGATTTCACAGCGCATCGTGATTAATCGCGGCAGCAATGACGGCCTTAAGCTTGGCAACCCAATTGCAAATGATGCCGGGATTCTTGGCCAAGTGGTACGACTTTATGAACGCTCTGCCGAAGTATCGCTATTAGAAGATCGTGACTTTGCAGTTCCAGTCCAAGTTGCCCGCAATGGCTTGCGAGCAGCGGTTTTTGGGGCGGGACGGGGTAACCCTCTGGAATTACGCTATTTACCTGTTGCGAGCGATCTTGAGGTGGGCGATATTTTGCTGACATCCGGAATTGATGGTGTTTACCCGCCAGGCTTTGCCGTAGCTGTCATTAGTAAAATTGAACGCAACGCCGACAAGAACTCTTCCAATGTATTTTGCGTGCCAGTTGCCGCAGTTAATCGTTATCGTCAGGCACTTGCCTTTTTGTATGACCCACAGTTTGATGCGAAGGCGCCAACCTTAAACAGCAAACCCGCTTCTGGTGCACCCTTAACCAATACACCAGGCAGACGTCAAACTCGGGCGCGAGGAATGCAATGATCGACTTCCAGAGCGGCTATATTCTGCGTCCGGTAAATCCGGTCTTTATTTATTTCAGCCTATTTTGTGCGCTGCTACTCAACCTATTGCCGATAGGTAATTATGGTTGGGTACCGGACTGGTTAATTCTGTGCATTGTGTTTTGGAATATTCATCAGCATCGTTATGTCAGCGTAATTACCGCCTTCATTCTCGGCTTGATGATGGATGTCCACAACTCAGATTTATTGGGCCTACATGCATTTAGTTATTCACTTGTTGCTTACTTGGCCATCTCATGGCATCGGCGGATTGTGGCCCTTACAGTGCTGTCACAAGCATTACACCTACTGCCTATTTTTTTATTGGTATCGCTATTTCCTGTGCTCGCTCATTGGCTGCTCAGCGGCGAACTTTATTGGTGGGCTTTAACGGGCATCATCCAGGCCTTGGTTGAGGCAATACTTTGGCCCCTAGCCACTCGCATCTTGCTTGCGCCGCAGCGCCGCCCCATAGATGTTGATCACAATCGACCCCTGTAAGAAGCAGTATGGTTTCTTTTAAAAAACCGGATCTCGACTCATTTCAAGAGCGTATTCATATTGCGACTCTATTTGTCACCTTTTGTTTTTTGCTGCTGATCACTCGTCTTGTATGGCTACAACTTGTTAGCCATGGAAAATATGCGCTATTGGCTGAGAGCAACCGGATTGCCTTAGTCCCTGCGCCTGCAAATCGCGGTCTTTTAATTGACCGCAATGGCATCGTTATTGGTCGTAATTATTCTGCGCTTACCTTGGATGTAAATGCTGAAGAAGTAAAAGGGAATGTAGACCAGCTCATTAATGATCTTTCTGAAATTATCGATATCTCCCCCAGAGATCGTCGTAATTTCAAGCGCTCGCTTGAAGATTCCCGCAATATGGGAACATTCCCGCTGCGCTCGATGCTCAACGAGACCGAAACAGCACGTTTTATGGCTAATCGCTACCGCTTCCCGGGAGTAGAAATCCGCGCCAGAAGTTTTCGGGAGTACCCATATAACGAATTAGCCTCCCATCTGATTGGATACATTGGCCGTGTTTCCCAAAAAGATAAGGAACGCATGCAGTCTGAAATTGAAGGCGCCAAAGCAGATGATCCTGATGCATTACAGGCTTCTTTTTTGCCAGGCATTCAGTACGTGGGCAAGATTGGTTTGGAGCAAAGCTATGAAACTGTTTTACGCGGCGTGCCTGGATACGATCAAGTAGAAATTACTGCGGGCGGCAAACCCGTGCGCACACTTTCTAGCTCGGCATCTGTTCCCGGCAAAAACGTTGTTCTCTCAGTGGATATCAAGTTGCAATATTTAGTTGAGCAACTGTATGGCAATTTCCGTGGCGCATTTGTCGCAATTGAACCAGAGACGGGTGACGTATTGGCATTTGTATCTAAGCCCAACTTCAATCCGAATGACTTTGTTGAGGGAATTGATTCAGTTACCTGGAAAGAGCTCAATGACTCCCCCCAGAAGCCGCTCTACAACCGCCCCCTGAAAGGCATCTATCCACCAGGATCAACTTATAAACCCTTCATGGCGCTTGCGGCTTTAGAAAACAAAAAGCGCACACCATCGCAAACTATTTCTGATCCGGGCTACTTCGACTTTGGCAATCACACTTTCCGCGATGATAAAAAGGGTGGTCATGGCACTGTAGATATGCAAAAGTCTATTGTTGAGTCCTGTGATACCTACTACTACATGCTTGCACGTGATATGGGTGTAAACATGATTGCTGATTTTATGAAGCCACTTGGTTTTGGACAAATTACTGGAATTGATTTACAGGGAGAGTCGAGAGGCGTATTACCATCTACCGAATGGAAGAAAAATACTTTCAAAAAACCAGAGCAACAAAAGTGGTACGAAGGTGAAACCATTTCACTTGGTATTGGCCAAGGTTATAACGCTTTCACTATTCTGCAGTTAGCTCATGCTATGGCAAACGTTGCTAATAACGGTATCGTCATGAAGCCACACTTAGTTAAAGCAATTGAAGATCCATTTACTCGCAATCGGGTGCTCACGACACCGAAAGAAAGTTATCGCATTGATCTCAATGCTGAAAATATCGAGGTAATTAAAAAGGCCATGGTCGAAGTAAATAACACTGGCACCTCTGCAACTGCATTCAGAGGAACTGGATATCAGGTTGGCGGAAAAACTGGCACCGCCCAAGTCTTTAGTTTGAATTCAAAAGAATATAAGCATGGCTCAACTGCAGAATTTTTACGTGACCATGCTTTGTATATTGCATTTGCCCCTGCTGATAAACCAACCATTGTGATTGCGATGGTTGTGGAGAATGCAGGCTTTGGTGCACAGTACGCAGCACCAATTGCACGCCAAGCACTGGACTACTACATAGAGGGCAAGTGGCCTAAGGAGATTCCTGAGTGGAAAAGAGCCCCTTAACTAAATTCAAAGGATTTTTCTTTGCTATCTTTGCTGGCCTAGACCGCCAGCTAGGCCTTATCCTGCTTGGATTGGCGGTTGTTGGCTTTTTTACCTTTTTATCTGCAAGTCAAAATACTCCCGTGCAAATTGCAGATGAACTGCGCAACCTCGCGCTGTCATTTTTAGTGATGTGGCTTGTCTCACGCATTCCACCAAAGTGGTTAGAGATGGGTGCGGTTTGGATTTATGGATTTGGCATTGCACTTTTAATTGCAGTGGCTGTTTTTGGATTAATTAAAAAAGGCGCGCGCCGTTGGCTCAATATCGGCATTGTGATTCAACCATCCGAGATTATGAAGATCGCAATGCCACTAATGCTTGCTTGGTACTTTCAAAAGCGTGAAGGCATAAAAAAATCTTGGGACTATGGTGTTGCTGCAATCATTTTAGCAATTCCCGTCCTTTTAATTGCGCGCCAACCAGACCTGGGAACTGCGCTACTTGTTTTTGCTGCAGGACTTTATGTCATTATTTTGGCCGGTCTACCCTGGAAATGGATTCTGCCATTTGTTGGTCTTGGGGCTGTAGGCATTCTGCTAATTGTTATTTTTGGTAATACCATTTGCGCGCGCGATATTGTGTGGCCATTTGTACATGACTATCAAAAACATCGCATCTGTACTTTATTGGATCCTACGAGTGACCCTCTTGGAAAAGGATTCCATACTATTCAATCAATGATCGCGATTGGGTCTGGTGGATTTTTTGGCAAGGGCTGGTTTCAGGGAACTCAGGCACACTTGGAATTTATTCCAGAAAAACATACTGACTTTGTCTTTGCCGTTTTCTCGGAGGAGTTTGGTCTGCTGGGTAATTTGGTTCTTCTCGCACTTTTCTTTGCGCTCATTAAAAGAGGTCTCGCCATCTCTGCAAGTGCGCCAAATTTATTCACACGATTACTCGGTGCAGCAGTTACTTTAATTTTCTTTACCTATGCGTTTGTGAATATCGGCATGGTGAGCGGCTTATTGCCGGTTGTTGGAGTGCCACTTCCCTTTATTAGCTATGGAGGTACCGCACTTGTGACGCTAGGGTTTGGGGCCGGAATACTCATGAGCATTCATCGTCACCGCCGTTTAGTTCAAAGCTAACCCAATGATGTACAGTAATTTTCATTGCCTAGATTTTTGAGGAAATAAAAAAGCCCGGCATACCGGGCTTTTTTATCAACAAGGGAAAGATTACTTCTTACGCTTGTTAACTGAATCTTTAAATGCTTTACCAGCAGAAAACTTAACAGTTTTAGCAGCAGCAATTTTGAGTGGCTCGCCAGTTTTTGGGTTACGACCCATACGTGCAGCACGTTTACCAGATGCAAATGTACCAAAGCCGATCAGTTGTACTGAGTCACCTTTAGTAACAGCTTTGATGATTGTGTCGATTGCAGAATTCAATGCGAATTCA
Organism: Burkholderiaceae bacterium; assembly: GCA_947380065.1. Classification (GTDB taxonomy): domain Bacteria; phylum Pseudomonadota; class Gammaproteobacteria; order Burkholderiales; family Burkholderiaceae; genus Polynucleobacter. Next base: position 6,180 of record CANCPL010000012.1, read on the forward strand.
GCTTTGGCTTTTGAGATCTCCGCGTCGTCAGCAATCGCTGCGATTAGTTCGGCTTTGTTCAAGTGAAGCTCCTTATAGATATTGATGTCAGCGCACATTACGCTTACATGATTTTAACCACAAAAAATTATAAAAATAAAGTTGCGCTACAGCAATTTTTTACTATGCCTACAAATTACTCATCCAAAACGGTGATATCAGAAACAAAATACTCGGTATCGCCAAAACAGGTAGTTGGTAAACCAATATGTTGCTCATACTTTAGAGCAACTTTTTTACCCAGATTAGCATTTATTTTTTGCGCCACAGCATCTTCGCGCACCGTGAACAGGAATTTTTCCGACATAGTGCCAGGCATAGAAACCATAGCTAATTCACCCTCCCAGGTTTTGCATATGTAGCCTCGATATGAGAATTTCTGTACATATCCTGCGCGCTCACCGCTGCCATAGCTCCAATTTAGCATTCCCCATGTATAGGCTGAAATACCCACTAACCCTATTAAAACAAGGCTTAAGAGCCACCTTATAAAGCTATTCATAAGAATTTCCTTAGTAAATCTCCACACAAACCCTTAGCAGGCCCTTATATCTTCTATCTGAAGTATATGGGCTTCCCAGCAGAAGAAATAGTCTATTTAGCGGCAACATACAAATTAAAATATGGTCAATAACCTCACTTAGACAAAACCCATGGAAATTCGCCACATCATCTTTTTTATTTTTGTAGCATCAGCGGTCTATGTTTATTTCAGGGGGAAAGTTCGTTTCGGGGTTGTCAGATCTCTGACCGACTACCAGGTGCTTTTGGCCCCAGTAAACGCACTTTTATATTTATTCTCAAAAGTGAAGCCTGGCGCCTTTATTCCAGTTAACCAATTTCCTGAGATGCAGCCTATTCAAGATAATTGGGAAACTATTCGCCAAGAGGCGCTCTCCTTGCAAGAGGGGGGCTCAATTGCAGCGGCGACTGGATATAACGATATTGGCTTTAACTCTTTCTTTCGCACAGGCTGGAAGCGTTTTCATCTGTGCTGGTATGGAAAAGAGGTGCCTTCAGCTCAGGCAAGATGTCCGAAAACGGTTGCATTGCTTAAATCAATCCCTTCGGTCAAGGCGGCCATGTTTGCCTCTCTCCCTCCTGGAGCAACGCTGGTGCGCCATCGTGACCCCTATGCTGGCTCCTTGCGCTATCACATTGGCTTAGTAACGCCCAATGACCCTAAATGCTTTATTGATGTGGATGGGGAGCGCTATTTCTGGAAAGATGGTGAAGCAGTGATGTTTGATGAAACTTATATTCATTTCGCTGCCAATGAAACCGATCAACAAAGAATTATCTTGTTTTGCGATGTCGAGCGCCCGGTTTACACCAAAGTAGTGGAACTATTTAATCGCTGGTTTGGGCGCTATGTCATGAGCGCTGCCTCATCCCAAAATGTTGAGGGTGAAAAAGTAGGTTTTGTAAATGTTCTGTTTACCTATTTTTATCAACTTCGTGCACAAGCCAAAAAGTTGAAAGCAAAACATCGCTCTATTTATTACGTAGGCAAGTGGGTTCTCATTCTGGGAATTTTATGGGCTATATTTTGGTAAGTCCAAAGATGGGTTTTAGGGGCTTAATAACTGAACGATTTGCTCGGGACTAATAGGGCCCCAAATTTCCACTCGTTTCTTGCGACTATTTTGACCAGAAACAAATTGAATCTGCTTTTGGGGCACCCTTAGTTGCTTTGAAAGCCAAGCCAATAAAAGCTCGTTGGCTTTATTTTCAAGGGCTGGTGCCTGTAGAGAAATTTTTAAGCAGCCATCATGTAGGCCAACGACCTTAGTCACCTTTGCCCCTGGTTGGCAATGTAGGTTTAAGGTAATTCCGGTGGGGGTTTGTTTTAACCAAATAGGTGTCATCAAAGTACTTTAAACTGAAAGCATGACGATGAAGAATTCTCAAGCCCTAGAACAGCTATTTGCCAATAATCGTGCCTGGGCTGAAAGCATGGTGGCCGAAGACGCTAATTTCTTTAAGCGCCTTGTCTCGCAGCAAGCCCCCGAGTATCTATGGATTGGCTGCTCCGATAGCCGAGTACCAGCAAATGACATTGTGAATTTATTACCCGGTGAATTATTTGTTCACCGAAATGTTGCAAACGTAGTTGTGCACACTGATTTGAATTGCTTATCAGTTATTCAATTTGCCATTGATTTACTTAAAGTAAAACACATCCTGGTGGTGGGTCACTACGGTTGCTCCGGTGTCCATGCAGCGTTAACCGATAGACGAGTAGGTCTAGCTGACAACTGGTTGCGTCATGTGAAGGATGTACATCAAAAACATGAGCGTTATTTAGGTGACGCGATTCCAACCCCCAAACGTCAAGATCGGCTATGTGAACTCAATGTCATTGAGCAAGTGGTTAACGTATGTGAAACAACCATCGTGCAGGATGCTTGGGCACGCGGGCAAGACTTAACTGTGCATGGCTGGGCTTACCGCCTAGAAACTGGCTTAGTAAACGATTTGGGAATGTCCAGTAGCTCCATTGAAGAGATGACTGAACGCTATGCTAAATCGGTAAAGCGCTACGAATCAGAACACAACTAAGTTGCTTAAGACATTTTTGAACTATCTAGGAGTTGCTTTTCTTGAGCTCCTTTCAATACTCCCATATAAGCTGTTAGTTTCTATTGGCTACGGTCTAGGCTATATAGCTGCACACATTCCGAGCGATAGAAATCGAGTAGTCAAAACAAATCTGCATTTATGTTTTCCGAATTTAAGCTCGGCTGAAATCGATAGTCTTGCTAAAAAACATTGGCGATTGCTAGGGCGCAGCTTAGTAGAGAAAAGTATTATCTGGTGCGGAAGTGCAAAGCAGTTAAGCAACATGATTGAAGTGAAGTCGGCAGTCGATCTTTCTAGCAAAGAGCCACGCATCTTGGTAAATATGCATTTCACAGGAATTGAGGGCAGCATTATTTTGAGTGCGCTCTCCAAAGAAAAGCATTGGCCACGTACTTCAGGATTTTTCCAAAGGATGAAGAGTCCCTTTTTTAATAAGAGGATTGTGGAATGGCGCAATCGTTTTGGTGGCAACTCGATTGATCGGCAGGGTAATGCTAAAGCAATCATTCGAGAAATTCGTAATGGGGACTTCATCATCATTGCGCCTGACATCGATCTAGGCCTTAAGGATTCTGAATTTGTGCCATTTTTTGGCATTCAAACAAACACCATCACTACCATCTCTCGTTTAGCAAGAATTACTGGTGCTGACGTATGCTTGATGACCACCATATTAAAGGCCGATGAATCTGGCTATCTTTGCAAAATTGGCAAACCCTTAGAAAACTTTCCTGGAACAGATCCCAAGTCAGACACTGCGCGCCTAAACCAATATTTTGAAGCTGAGATTCGACTACGACCGGCTGAGTACTATTGGGTGCACAAGCGCTTCAAAAACCCGCCAGACAGTGGCCCAAGCCCCTATAACCCTTCTAAATAGAGGTTATTTACCCTATCATTAAGGGATGAGCGAACGTATTGGGCTATTTGCCGATCTCCATAGTAATTTAGAGGCCTTTGAAGCCTGTATGGCTCGCGCTGAAGAACTTGGCGTTACTCGCATGGTATTTCTAGGCGACCTCGTGGGCTATAACGCTGACCCAGCAGCTATTCTTGATCGCATTGCGACCCTCGTAGAGGCCAAAAAAGCCATTGCCATTCTTGGCAATCACGATGAAGCGGTTTTTAAAGATTGCCGCGATCAAATGAATGCTAGCGCTAACGCAGCCATTGAGTGGACTAAGTCTCAACTAAAAAATAGCCATGTAGATTTCCTTAAAAATCTTCCTCTCATCGTTCAAGAAGAAAATGTCTGTTTTGTGCATGCTTCTGCACATAATCCAGCTGACTGGAATTACATTACTGACAGCATGAGTGCCTGGCGTTGCGTACAAAACTCTGGGAAAAGTTATACCTTTGTAGGTCATGCGCATGAACAAGCGCTTTTTTATCAAAGCGCTGTTGGAAAGTTAATTCGCTTCGCACCACATCCAGGAGATGAAATTCCAGTACTTCATCATCGTCAATGGGTGGGTGTTGTAGGTTCACTTGGTCAGCCTAGGGATGGAAATCCTGAGGCTTGCTTTGCAGTGTTCGAACCTGAATCTGAAGTGCTTACTTTTCATCGCGTAGCCTATGATTACTTTACAGCTGCGGATAAGGTGCGTCGCGCCGGCCTGCCGGAAGAGCTGGCAAATCGCCTTATTACTGGCAAATAAAATCAATGGCAATCAACGCTGATATTGAAGCGGTAGACGATATATTTCAAGAAGGAAGGGTAGTAGACGGCTTTCTCATAGGCAAGGAAGTGCATCGCGGTGGAATGGCGAGCCTTTTTTCAGCGACCAAGGAAGGTATAGATATACCTATTCTGCTTAAGATTCCGCGAGTTGGTAGAGATCAGCCAGTAGAAAGCTTGATCGGCTTTGAAACCGAGCTCACTATTTTGCGCTCCCTAAAAAGTCCATATGTTCCTAAATATTTAGGATCCGGCAATATGGCGACACGCCCTTACATTGCAATGGAAAGAGTCGAAGGCAGGCCGCTAGAGGACTTCATTAAGGAAGGCAAAGTATTTACGATTGATGAGGTCGTCCGCATTGGCGCTGATCTGGCACAAGCGGTTCAGTCGCTGCACTCACAAGACGCTATCCACTTGGATATCAAGCCTGAAAATATTTTGATCGATGACCAAGGAAAGCTAACGCTCATTGATTTTGGTTTATCACACCACGCCCGATATCCAGACTTGCTTGCAGAAGAAATGCGCAAAGGTGTTGGGTCTGCGCCCTATATTTCACCAGAACAAGTGGCCGGAGTTCGTTCGGATTCTCGTAGTGATATTTATTCAATCGGCGCAATCATGTATGAATTGCTAACTGGTGAACTACCATTTGGCAATCCGCAAACCATGAGTGGTCTGCGCAGAAGAATGTGGGCCGAACCATTCCCCCCGCGCTCTATTCGCAGAGAAATTCCTCGCTGGCTACAAGAGGTAGTACTCAGATGCCTAGAGCCTCGCGCTGCAGATCGCTATCAAAGTGCTTCGCGCTTACGGCAAGTGTTGCGAGATCCTGAGGGCGTTACGCTGACTGAGCGCGCTGACCGAGTTGAGCCGCCTAGCTTTTGGCAAAACCTCAAGGGCATGTTCAAGGCTGCAGGCTATGAGCCCTCACCAAGCCCGCGCCCTAGCATGGGTAACTTTGATGCACCCCTGATGATTGCCGCGATCGATACACGCCAGTCAGATGAAGACTTGCGTGAGCGTATGCAAATTACCGCGAAGAATTTATTACAGGCCTACCCTGAAAGTCGCTTGGTTTGCTTGAGTACCATTAGTAGCACACCCACCTTCGAGGGCAATCAAGAAAATGAAACGGCGAGTGGAATCGTTCGCGGTCATTTAGTGCAGTTGATGGATTGGGCTAAACCACTTAAGCTGCCGCCAGAGAGAATTTCTTATCACGTACTGGAGGCACTCGATCCTGCCTCCCGCATCGTAGACTTCGCCAAAGACAATGATGCTTCTCTTATTCTGATCGGAGCATCACATAAGCTACCTAATAAGGTAACCCCTTGGAGAACCTCTATGACCAAGATTGTCGAAGAGGCTCCCTGCAGCGTTCATATTGTGAGAGCTTAAGCTCAGCGCATTTTGTCTTGCTTTTGATCCAAGATGAGCTCCGGCTCTTGTGCCTCAATCCAGTTATCGCGATTGAGCACGCTAGTTAATTGTTTGTGATCTAGTTCACCAGTCCACTTAGCAACCACAATAGTGGCCACGCCATTGCCAACCAAATTCGTTAATGCCCTGGCCTCGGACATAAACCGATCGATGCCTAAGATAATCGCTAACCCCGCAACTGGAACATCTCCGACAGCAGAAAGGGTGGCCGCTAAAACAATAAATCCACTACCAGTTACACCTGCTGCGCCTTTAGACGTGAGCAATAGCACCAATAAAAGGGTAATTTCCTGCATGAGAGTCATGGGTGTATTAGTTGCTTGCGCAATAAATACTGCGGCCATAGTTAGATAAATAGAAGTGCCATCCAGATTGAATGAATAGCCTGTTGGGATGACAAGACCAACACAGGTTTTCTTGGCGCCCAAAAGTTCCATTTTTTCCATCATGCGCGGCAAGACGGATTCCGATGATGAAGTCCCCAAAACAATCAACAACTCTTCTTTGATGTAGCGAACAAATTTAAAAATATTGAATCCATTAATTTTCGCAATGATCCCTAAGACAATAAATACAAAAAGAAAACAGGTTAAATAAAACGAACCCATTAATTTACCCAAAGAAAACAAAGAGCCTATGCCGTATTTACCAATAGTGAATGACATCGCGCCAAATGCACCAATAGGCGCAAACTTCATGATGACGCCAATCATGTCAAAAAGAACGTGTGATGTCTTTTCAATTAAGTCGAACACCATCGTTCCGCGACCGCCGAACTTATGTAATGCAAATCCAAACAATATTGCCAAGAAAAGGACCTGTAAAATTTCACCTTTAGCAAATGCATCTACAGCACTGCTCGGAATGATATTCATTAAGAAATCAGTGGTGGTACCCATCTTTCCGGGTCCGGTATATGCCGCAATTCCTTTGGTGTCTAAGCTTGCTGGATCGATGTTCATGCCTGAACCAGGCTGGAGTACATTAACCACAACTAGCCCCACTACCAAAGCAATGCTGCTCACAATCTCAAAATACAAAAGGGCTAGTCCGCCCGTTTTGCCAACCTTCTTCATATCTTCCATGCCAGCAATACCGATAACTACCGTACAGAAAATAATGGGGGCAATTAACATCTTGATGCCTTTAATAAAGGCATCACCTAAAGGCTTCATTTCCGTACCCAAGCTTGGGTAAAAATGTCCCAACAACACACCAATTACAACTGCTGTAAGTACCTGAAAATAAAGGATTTTATAGATAGGTGGTTTTTTTAATGAAACAGTCATTTCTTTATCCTTTATTGAATTATTGTCAGGCATTTTTTCATCTGAGCTGAGCCCATATTAACTCTAGGCTAGAAAATAACCTAGATGCCGGATAATGCAGGGATGGAAGAAAAAGTTCGTGTCTCAAAATTACTCTCAGAGCTTGGTCTTTGCTCACGTCGAGAAGCAGACTCCTATATTGAGCAAGGATTAGTGACCGTAGACGGTGAAGTCGTTAATGAGCTCGGTACACGCGCATTTCGCCACCAAAAAATAGAACTACAATCCGGCGCCAAAGCGCAACAGGCATCTCGTATCACTGTCATCCTGAATAAGCCCGTTGGCTATATTTCTCACTATGATGACGAACAAGAATATCAACCTGCAGCCTCATTAATTACTGCAGAAAACTACTTTGCTAGTCCACTAGATAAGGGCAGAAGCCCTCGTTTTAATACTAAGGGATTGGCGCCCGCAGGTCGCCTAGATATAGACTCCACAGGCATGCTAGTTCTCACTCAAGATGGTCGCATCGCTAAATTATTGATTGGTGAAAATAGCCCGATTGAAAAGGAATATTTAGTACGCGTCGAGGGTATGCTTTCTTTCGAAGATTTAGATCGCCTAAAACATGGCCTATCTCTTGATGGTGTAGAGCTAAAGCCCGCACAAGTTAGTTGGCAAAATGAAGATCAACTTCGCTTTGTATTGCGCGAGGGTCGCAAGCGTCAGATACGCCGTATGTGTGAAATGGTAGGCCTCAAAGTGTTAGGCCTCAAACGCGTCAGAATGGGTCGGATCTCACTGGGCCCGCTTCCTCCAGGCCAATGGCGCTTTGTAAGGCCTGAAGAGCAGTTCTGAAAGGCTTTGCACGCTTATAATTGCGTCCGAACCTAGATTAATCAACGCAGAATTACCATCGAAACCCCTAACTCCAGCACTCCAGGCGCAGAAGTACTCAGACGCCGCAGTTTTGCCATCATCTCTCACCCAGATGCAGGTAAAACAACGCTTACAGAAAAATTATTGCTTTACGCAGGAGCCATTCAAATTGCAGGCAGTGTTAAAGCTCGTAAAGCGAGTCGTCATGCAACATCTGACTGGATGGAAATTGAAAAGCAACGCGGTATTTCTGTAGCAAGCTCGGTAATGCAGATGGAATACCGCGACTGCATCATTAACTTATTAGATACTCCTGGACACCAAGATTTCTCGGAAGATACCTATCGAGTGCTGACAGCTGTTGACTCTGCCCTCATGGTGATTGATGCTGCGAATGGTGTTGAATCTCAAACTTTACGCTTGCTTGAAGTTTGCCGAGCACGTAACACACCTATCGTGACATTCATCAACAAGATGGATCGCGAGGTAAAACCTCCGATGGAATTAATGGATGAGATTGAAACAGCGCTCGGCATTGAAGTTGTTCCATTTACATGGCCGGTTGGCATGGGCAAATCTTTTGCTGGCGTGATTGACATTGCCAACTCTCGCATGCGCATGTTCAAGGCGGGCGAAGATCGCGTTACTGAAGACTCACATGCGGTGGTTGATATAAATGATCCAGCCCTTAAAGAACGTCTTGGCACTGACCTAGAAATCGCCTTAACTGAAGTAGAGTTAATTAAAGAAGCAATGCCAGCATTTGATCTCGAAGCCTTTTTAGCAGGGCGTCAGTCGCCAGTCTTTTTTGGATCGGCTATAAATAACTTTGGCGTGCGTGAGATTCTCAATACATTGGTTGAGCTTGCCCCATCACCAGGATCGCGTAAAGCATTGCAGAGAGAAGTTAGCCCCGCAGAAAACAAGTTCACAGCCGTGGTATTTAAGATTCAGGCAAACATGGATCCAGCGCATCGTGATCGCGTTGCATTTTTACGGATTTGCTCTGGGCACTTTCAGCGTGGTATGAAATTAAAGATTTGTCGTAATGGCAAAGAGGTGCGGACAAATAATGCGCTCTCTTTTCTGTCGCAACGACGCGATATTTTAGATGAAGCCTTTCCGGGTGACATCATTGGCCTGCCCAATCACGGACTACTTCGCTTAGGTGACACACTAACCGAGGGCGAGCAACTGCAATTCACAGGCCTGCCATTTTTTGCTCCAGAAATATTCCGCATGGTTGAGTCTGCCGATCCGTTGCGCTCGAAACAGCTGCGCACTGGACTAATGCAGTTGGGAGAGGAAGGGGCAATACAGGTCTTTAGGCCAATGGCCGGCGGCATCATGTTACTTGGTGCATTTGGCCAGCTGCAATTCGAGGTGGTAAGCCATCGCCTGCAGACTGAATATGGTGCAGAGGTACGTCTTTTACCAGCGCGTTACAGCTTAGCTCGTTGGGTTAGCTCTGATGATCCTGTCGCTCTGAAAAAGTTTACTCAAGAAAATATTCACCGCATGGCAGAAGATGTGGTGGGTGCATCTGTATTCTTAGCATCACACAAGTCAGAATTAGATGTAGCGCAACAGCGCTGGGAGTCTATTCAATTCCACGCCCTCAGAGAGCACGCCGGTCTAATTTATCAATCAGACCTAGCCGGCTAAAAACTCGGACCCTTCATTGAATTATTTTATTGCTTTACAGTCAAATACAGCGACTAGCTGGGTATCGCTGCTTCTGAATGAAGCAACCTTGCCGTACTGCTCACAATAGGCATTCGCCTTCTTTGTTAATTGCTCAATTGACTCACCACTACTATTTAGAAAGGTGACGTGGTTAGAATCTGATGCATCGGTATATACCGCAGCACAACCGCCCAACAAAAATATACACAATATGCTGAACGTAGAAAATCTTAATAACGCATTCATCACAAATCCTTTGGATGTAATTTAGAATTCATTAAGCCTTAACTTTTTTATAAGTTTTACAGTGATCTTGCTAGCAAGTGGTCTGTATAACACGATGCCAGCTATCGCAACCGGGTAAGCCACCAACCATACCTCAAACCAAACCCAAAAGAAATTTTCTGCGAAGCTAACACGCGCAAATGTAGTGGCAAATGTAATCGTTGCAGACATTAAGAAGCCCATTACTAAGGCAAAAACAAGATTAGGTAAATTGATCATGATCACATCATAGCGTCTGAGCTTGTTAACTGTTATTCTGGACTGTGATCACTATTGTGCGCCCTAGACAGGGGAATCTCTTGAGAAAGTCTATGAGATTCATCATTCCATTACTCTAGGAAAATTCCATGGCTGTTGGCCAAAATCAAAGAACCAGAAAAAATGACTCTATGCTCACTAAAACAGGAAAAGCCCGTTTAGGCCCCTTGAATACAGCACAACTTACCAAGTTATTAGAGTCAAGCACTAAACCCAAAGAGAAGGGCAAAATATTGCGAGCTCTTAGCAAACATAAAGTTGTTGTCGCATAATTAAAAAGCCCCGCTAAACGGGGCTTTTTACTTTCGCAGCGTATTTGAAAACTATGCCCTTTTCACCAGCATTCTTTTTCCCAGCATTACAGTCGATACAACCAATACTGCGAATATTAAGTTCATCACAGTCAGCGAATCACCAAGTAAAAAGCTAGCCGCCACCAGAGTGCAAAAAGGTTGAATTAATTGCACCTGACTGACCCTTGCAATACCGCCAATCGCAAGCCCTTCGTACCAAAAGAAAAAGCCAAGAAACATTGGAAATAAACTCAGGTAGGTAAAACTAGTCCAGGCAACAACTCCGGCATCTATATACCCTGGACTGTATGTTAACCAGCTCATCACAATATTTAGTGGCAATGAAATAACTAAGGCCCAGGAAATGACGGCGCGTGGATTCATTCTTCTGGAGAGCTCGCCGCCCTCTACATATCCAATACAGGCGCTAATTCCGCCAAGCACTAGAAGGCCATCAATATAAGTAAAGCTTCCGGAACTCTTGAGCAAGGCGTAAATAATAACTAAGCCAGCCCCTAAAAGTGATACTAGCCAAAACCCCAGAGAAGGGCGCTCTTTAAAGCGTAGAACGCCAATCACCGTTGTAGCCAGTGGCATCATTCCCAAGATTACCGCTCCATGAGACGATGACCCCTGGGTCATTGCCACAGTAGTAAAGATGGGAAATCCAAATACAACGCCTAAAGCAATAACTACAAACTTCACAAAATCCACTTTGCTAGGTGTAGCCTCTTTTTTATAGACTAGATAAGCTAGCGCTACCAGCCCAGCCAAAGTCGCCCTGCCAAAAGCAATGAAATAAGGACTGAAACTTAAGACGGCAATTTTACTAACCGGTAGCGTTAAGCTAAATATGAGGATGCCGATAAAACCAATCAGCATTCCTTTGCTTTCTTTATTCACCTTCGCCCTTTTTTAGTATTGAGTTGATTGTATTAACAATAGGTCGGGCGTGGGCTGTAATATGCAAGTACTCCTTATGAAATTAAACGCTCATATTCAGGCCATCTATCTTGCCCCCTCCGCTGGTGCGCAGATGAAATCGGTCAGTCACGCCAAGATCATTGCCGACCATGGCTTGGAGGGTGACCGCTATGCCATGAATACGGGCGCATACTCAACCGTTGAACCAATAAAAGTACGTCATATCAGCCTAATAGCCTTATCAGGCATTGAGACAGCAAATGACTGGCTATTAGCTGGCGATGAACCCCCTTTTGATGGAGCCGAAACACGCCGCAATATTGTGCTCGAAGGAATTTCTGCGTCGGAGCTTAATGACTTAGTCGGACAGCGATTTCAGTTGGGCAATATTCAGCTGCTAGGCACAGAACTGTGCACCCCATGTGAAAGGCCCGCCCAACTACTGAATAGGCCAAGCTTCATGGATGCATTTGAGGGGCGTGGCGGGCTTCGGGCAGAGATTCTTAATTCTGGATCCCTTGCTGTTGGTGACAAACTATTTAAAGAGAACAAGAAATAAGATGATTGAATACCGAGATAACGCCACCATTACTGCTGAGCAAGCCATCGATCTTTACAAACGCTCCACACTTGGAGAGCGACGCCCCATTCATAACGTTCAGACTTTTGACGCCATGGTCAAAAACGCTAACCTCACAATTACCGCATGGGATGGGGAATCGTTGGTGGGCATTTCTCGATCACTAACCGACTTTGCCTATGTGGCTTATCTTGCGGATTTAGCGGTTGATCAACAATACCAACGCTCCGGCATTGGCAAACAGCTGATCGAGGAAACTAAAGTGCGACTTGGCCCCGAATGCATGATCGTTCTTTTGGCGGCGCCCAAGGCAAACGAATACTACGAACATATTGGCTTTGAGCACAATCCACGTGCCTGGACGCTCAAAAAATAATTAAATCTTTATCATTGCTGCATGACTATCACTCGATTTTGCTTAGTTCGCCATGGTGAGACCGACTGGAATGCAGCGCGCCGTCTTCAAGGCCATACAGATATTGACCTAAATGCTAGAGGCCTCGCCCAAGCAGAACAAATGGCGTGTGTACTTAAGCGAATCAATCTGCAATTTGATGTTTTATATACAAGCGACCTCCAACGCGCAGTCAAGACTGCAGAAGCAATAGAGCAATTATTTAAAACATCTGCAATCCGCAATGTCGCACTGAGAGAACGCCACCTTGGCGCGTTACAAGGCTTAACCACTAATGAAGCTCCAGTGCGTGAGCCAGAGCTCTGGAAATCCCATCTGAGTAGAAATATTCAAGAGAATTTACGTAACGGCGAAAGCATTCAACAATTTTCGGATCGCATCAAAAATGTACTTGAGGAAATTCGGGCTCAGCATTTAGGTAAAACCATTTTGTTGGTAAGCCATGGTGGCACATTAGACATGATGTATAGAATTGCAAGCAATCAACCCCTAGATGCCGAGAAGACTGTTGCAGTGCCCAATGCCTCACTCAACTGGATCAGCCACGATGAGCTAGCCTGGAAAGTTGACGGCTGGGCCGATACCAGCCATCTAGTAGATTCGGCCCTAGATAATTTAGACCTTTAATAAGCCGGCATGGGCTTATGATGATGCAATGCAATCCTACTTTGCCTTAGCCGCAGCCCTCGTATTTGGGCTTTTAATGCCATGCTCATCCTATGCAATCACCGACGTTCCTGATGAACTTCCTGATCGCATTGTTGGAGATATCGGCGCAGCTGTTTATACCTCTAACTTACATATTGGAACCGAAGGCACTCAATCCTTAGTACTCCCTTATGCTTTTTTTGACTATCAGCGTTTCTTTGCCCGCATAGATGAAGTAGGTATTAAAACTTTTAAGCTGGGCTATGGCTACTTTGAGGTAATTGGAAAAATAAACTTAGACAGCTATAAAGTGAAGTCTTCAATCAATGGAAATTCAATTAATCGAAGCGATCCCATTCCTCTGGGCTTGGGGACTTTTCAAGAAACACCCATTGGTGGATTTTTTGTAAATGCGTATCATGATTTTGGAAAATCCAAAGGCGCTCTGTATGAATTTTTATACTTCGCCGAAATTGAAACCTATAAAAAGGTTGTGATCTATCCCCAAGTTGGCGTAGAGCGACAGTCAAGTCAATACGCTAATTATTACTATGGCATTAACCCTGGAGAGTCGACGCTTACTGGCTACACAGCCTATACGGCCGCCGCAACCAATAATCTTTTGGCAGGCCTGATGGTGGAAATTCCGGTAGTGGATAACTGGTACATCAATATTTATGGCAAACGCAAATGGATGGGTAGTGGGATCAATAACAGCCCAGTCATGAATCGTTCATTCCAAGATAATATTTTTATGGCTCTCGCTTATCGCTTTAAGTAAACAGCAATTAATAAGCCACACGTAGGTCGCTTATTAATTGCTTACCATTACTTAGCAGCTTGTAATTTATTTTGATCTGATACGCAAAAATCTACGATCACATCGGCAAAACTTAAATAGCGAGAATTGCTTTTTCTAAAGCGATCAATCTCAGCAGCTAATGGGGATGCAACACCCTTGAAGCTAGCATCTTCGTAGCCAGGATGATATGGAGCCTCTTCAACAAATTTGTTTGTCATACGTTTACCTTAATTAGTTAGCGCCTCAAAATAAATCATTTCGGGGAATACTGGTGAAATAAAACCGTAATAGCGGTGCGATAAAAATAAGCGAACTATTCGATCAGAATTTGCATAAAGATTCCCCCAAAGCAGCCCATCAACACATGGCCATGCCACATAGATGGATGCCGCTCCCCCTGTCCTTGATACCTGAGAGATTCACACCAAGCCTTGCTTAGTGCTTGCTCCTTCGGTGCACCATAAAGATGGTGGCTCTCCAGACGGCTATTTAGGATAAGCAGTACCTTCCTGGTGGATACCTGAGCGTTCATGGGAGTTTGCGCCTTCGGTGGAGGGAAGCCCCTCGCTCTCCTGCTTATGAAAATTATAATCTGATGATACTTTTATCAAACTAATGATTTATACCAATATTTGCTTAAAAAGACATTGCGAGAATAGAGAGGCCCGAGATGAGCATTACCAACTCCATCAGTAATAGAAATTTCTTTTCTGGCAATGCGAGCACAATTCTCTTGGAGAAAATAGAGCCAACTAAGACGAAACTACCTATCAGAAGTCCTTGAATAATTGCGGCCGTATTCAAAAAACCTAGCTGGTGAAAAGTTATGCCCTTAGTAAATAGAATTGACAAAGTGCTGGCAGCCTCTGTACCCAAAAAGGCTCCTTTGCTTAGGCCATATGCCAAAAAGAAAGGTGTGTTGATGGCGCCTGTTGTTGCTACAAGGCCTGTCAAATACCCAATGCCAGCGCCCACTAGGCCCATCTGCCAAAGCTTTAAATAAAAATTCTTTTTACGCATCCAACGACGAATCGGGATGAGTAAGATTAAAAATATTCCTAGAGTAATTTCAATGAAGCGCTCATCAAGCTGCACTAGAGTATTGACACCTAGCACTGTGAATGGAATTGCTGTCAGACTATAGACTAAGCAAACTCGCCATTGAATCACGCTCCACCACAAAAAAATACGCGAGAGATTTGCTACTGTGGCCACCAATGCGATTACAGGTATCGCCTGGATTGGCCCATAGAAATAAACCAAGGCCGGCATCAATATGATGGTGGTCCCAAAACCAATAACTCCACCCAAAACCCCTGCACCTAGGCCTAGTAAGCCCAGGACCAAGGCCTGAATAATCAGATCAGACAAGCCGGTTATCTCGATTCAATTTTTGAAAATTGCTTAGCGTCCCTGACAATCTACAGGCATCTCCCACATAGGCTTGCCACTGTAATTGCAATTAACGCCAACTGGAGAGGTAGTGCTTGCTTGGCAACCACTTAAGATCAAAGCAAATAAGGATACAGCCAATGTAATGAATGTTTTTTTCATGTTGTTTTATCTCAATTAAATTAATGTTTTATAGATGCCGGTTAATGCACTGAATGATCAACCAGCGAACTTATACGCGACCCATCCTAAGTTTAAAAAAACTAACGCAATGAGCGTGAAAAAAGTAAATTTCATTCCCAGTACGCGCTTACTGAAATCTGGTGGAGGAGTATTGATGCCCTTTGCATGTATCAAACGCCCAATAATGATGGCAAAAGAAAGCTGGATCAAGATCATTGTCAGCAAAGAAGCAATGATTGAAGTGACCAATAACATTGATTATTCCTTAGATAACTTCTAGTACCTTACTTAAACAATTGCCCTCGTAATTTGGTTTTTCACCAATCTCTTCAAAGGGGTGCCCAAGACGGTTAACCCAAAAAACATCGAAGCCATACCACTTAGCAGCTAGAGCATCCCAAGCATTGCTCGACACAAATAGTATTTCTTCTTTCTTAACCGGAAATGCCTTTAACAGCAATTCGTAGGCCTGTGGGGCTGTTTTAAATAAATGCACATCCTCAATAGTGACCACTTTATCTAAGTAAGGACTTAAGCCATTACTCTCCACTACTGTAGCCAGCATCTCTCTGCTGCCATTGGACAATATAGCAGTAGAGATTCCTTTGCCGTTGATAGCCTTAAGAACATCGAGGCTGTCATCAAAGCCAGTGAGCTTGGCATACTGATCCATGAGACGCTTTTCGTATTCGGTATTGAGATCTAACCCCATCCGCTTGCAAACATAGTGCAATGAGCGAATGGTGAGCTCCCAAAACGGCAGGTAATACTTACTACCATTTGGGTTGGGGTCGCTCATGGTCACAAGTCGGGTGTATTCAATTTGGCGATCTCGCCACATTAAAGCGAAAGCCTGTCCATGCCCTGGAAATAATTCTTCTGCTAACTGTCCCATGGAATACACATCAAATAATGTTCCATAGGCATCAAAAGCGATTAGCTTGTACATAAGGCTCCCAACTCGTTGATAAAATTTGTATTGTTATTCGAAATTATTTTCGCCGCTCCATTCTAGTTAGTAGCTCCGGGGCTAAGCGTGCCTAACTCTGGTGACGCCTCAAACAATCAAGTACCCAAGCTGGGTCACTATCACTTGGGAAGATGGGATAGTGAACTGCCTCAATCACACCATTATTGGCGATTAGCGTGACTCGCTTTAATAAAGTCATCCCGGCTGCCACAAAGGTTGGCATATTCAACGCCTTTTGAAATTGATAGCCCTCATCACTGACAACAGGAAATGGCAGGTGTAGTCTATCGGCCATCTCTTTTTGATATTCGGTGGATTGAACACTTAAGCCGATAACTTCAGCATTCAACGCTTGAAGCTCTTGATAGTGATCTCTAAATGAACAACTTTGAGGGGTGCAGCCTCTTGCCCCAGGAATTTGATCCCAGCCATCGGGCAGAGCAATATTAGGTTGCCCTGTCATCGGATAGCAGTAGATAACCAATTTGCCCCTGATGTCGCCAAAATTAATAACCTGACCATTGGTAGCATTTAAAGAGACGTTGGGTAAGCGCACTCCCTTCAAATGATTGGTCGAACCATCGTCTTGTGGAATGGGCAGGTCTGTGGGGAGTTGATTGAGATTTGTCATAGATAACTACTATACAAAACAAAACCCGCAAATTGCTTGGGGAGTAAATAAAAAGTCCAAAGGTGGTCTTGGTATTTTTTAGTGGTGGAGCGCAGAATAAACCGGAGCCAAGGACCTCTCGATCCTACTTTTTAGCCTTATATTTGCGTACAGCCTCTTTTAGATCCGAATATTCCTCGCATCCAAAGGTACATAGCTTGTCTAGCCTGGCTAATAAGGCCTCCGCTCCTGGCAAGTCATTATTCATTAACTTTAGCATTCCATAATATTCAAGAGCCCCGCGATGATCTGGGTCTATTTTTAATGCGGCTTGATAATATTTTTCTGCTCCGGCTAAGTCCGGCGGTTGTTTTTTACGAAGACTATAGCCAAGTAAATTATTCCAATCGGCTGAACTTACTTCATTAGCGGACCGTAATTGCTGTATTGCCTGATCGTATTTTTCAGCTTTAATACTTGCCCTTGCTTGAGTTAGCCAAGCTGGATCTTGCTTGGCGGGAGAGCTATCCGCTCCGTGAGATAACCCAGCCATTGAAAGGAACAATATGGCCACTAGAAGTATTTTTTTCATTTGAGGGTCTTTAGTTAGGGATCTGTCTTTTATATACCGATTTGATAAGTCTCGCTTGAAAGGGGAAAATAAAAAACATCCGACCCCAGTTTTAGCGCTTCTTGGCAGTTGGGGTGCCATCTAGAGGCTGTCACAAGCTCATTCAAGATGGGCTTAGGCATTGTTCACTTCTCTAAATTGTATGAGGGGTCTTTTTCTAAACAGGGTCAATATGAGTCATAACGCTCAAGACCGGTAATTGTTTTTTGATTTGGTTGCCAGCATTTAGAGCAATATCATGCCCAACTTTTACGGTGGCATTTGCATCCACATCAATATGAACATCCACTAGAATCATGTCGCCCATCTTGCGCGTTCTTAGGTCATGAAAACCTCTAACACCTTCGGTAGATTGAATAATTTCTTCTATTTGACGAAGCTCTTCTTCCGAGACCGCCCTGTCCATCAAGTCATGCAGGGCATCCCAGCCAAACTTCCAACCCATTTTTGCCACCATTAAGCCAACGACTAAAGCGCCAATAGCATCAAAGATGGGGTGCCCCAATAAAGCGCCAACAATACCAATAGAAACTACCAATGAAGAGGCCGCGTCTGATCTCGCGTGCCAAGCATTGGCTACTAGCATTGAAGAGCGTACTCGCTTAGCCACTGCCAACATGTATCTAAAAAGCAATTCTTTGGCAATCAAAGAGGCCAATGCTACATACAAAGCAAGGATTTGAATTTGTCCGGCCGGCACTGGATTGACAATCTTTTCTCCGGCCTTAAAGAGCATCCCGGCACCAACGGCCAATAAAGAAATTCCTAAAAATAAAGATGCGGCAGTTTCGTATCTCTGATGTCCGTAATGGTGATCTTCATCTGCACCTTTTGCACTATGGTGATTAGCAAAGAGCACTACAAAATCAGCAACTAGATCTGTCGCAGAATGAATACCATCTGCAATCAAGCCCTGGGAACCAGACACAATCCCTGCAAATACTTGAGAAACTGTTAAGCCGATGTTAACAAGGACGCTAACTAATGTGCTCTTCTTCGCGGCCGCTTGCTTAACGGGCGTTTGTGATTCGTGATCTTCTATTTCATTGTCCATAAGCCCATACTATCAAATCAATAAGACCGTCATTAATGCTAACTTACGGGGTCTTTTTACGATTAGTAATTTCTTTGTTAATTTCTTCAAGCATGGCTTTATCGGGTGCACCCCAATTTCCGCCTGATTTATTCACCATGTAATTTAAGGCTTCAGCAAATTGTTCAACTGAGAGATCTTCATTGCCACCTTTTGCCGGCATTGCTCTTACGCCGACATAGCCATGAGCAGTAATAATGACCTGACCCTCACTAATTAGTTTTTTCCAAGCATCTCGATCACCCAGCTTTGGTGCATTTGCGACTCCTGAGCTATGGCAAACGACACAGACTTCTTTATAGATATGGGATCCACTGGCATTTTTTTCATCAGCAAAAGCAGATCTAAAAAGCGCTATCCCAAAAATTAGTAGTAGAGCAGATTGCATCTTCATCTAACTTGCTTCCTCAAAGCGGTAAAAATTATTGCGTTAATGCCGGCAAAGAACCGCTAAACACTAGATAAAAAGTATATGCCCATGTAACCGCCAAACCAATCCCAATAAGATACATTGGATACCGAATTGCTTGCCCTGGATCGCCCAGTTTTTTTCCTGTCACCATAGACCGAATGAGATTTTCTTTTTGCATAAAGCTCATGATGATTGCGGCGGCCACATGAATAACAACAACAGCCATTGCAATGCTGGCTATAGATTCATGAGCCTCACCCATGATATCGCCCAGAATTTCTTTAACGCTCCAATAGCCTGTTAAGCCAATAAGAAGAATCAAGCCCATTAAAGTAATCATGGCCAATGCGCCAGCGGGATTATGGCCAAGCCCAGGGTGCTGAGTGCCAGTCAATAGTGACTTAATGTGTTGAATCGTTTCTGTCGGCCCTTTTATGAACTGGCTAAATCGGGCATACCTAGTGCCAACGATTCCCCAAATGATTCTAAATAGAACTAATGCGACAGCTGAGTATCCAAAAGCGTAGTGCACCATTTGCTGTGCCTCACTCTCAGAAGTAATCCAGGCCCCTGCAAATGAAACCACCAAAAGCCAATGAAAAACTCTGACCGGAAAATCCCAAATTAGAACAGCCTGCTTTTTATTGGTGATATTCATTTTGCCGGTATCCGAACGCGATCTTCATCAAAGTTTCCTTTAGCGGCATCCGCATGACAAGCAGAGCAATTGGCAGGACTCTTTACTCCCGCCCTTTTCCATACATCAGCCCTCACTTCATCATGCTTGCGAATAAACCAAGATGTTTTAGTGATGCGATTTTCTGGTGCTAACGCTGAATACTTTTCTTTAGTGGCAGCATTTTTAATTAGCCACTGTGTGATTTCAGCTTGTGCTTTTGGATCAAGGCTCGCATCTGTACCGAAGTGTTTATCAAGACCCGACATGATATTTTGCCAACTCTTTTGCCCTAATAACCCAGGCGGATACGCCATGTGACAACTAGCGCACTCGGCCTCATAAGACTTGGGTACATCAGCTGGTACGCCCATCTTTGCCGCAGACACTGGCGCTGCCAATAAAGCCAGCAAAGGGAATAAGAAATAAATTTTCATCAGCGCCTCATTTAACTGTCATCAACCAAGAAAGCACATCCGCTTTTTCTTGGGCAGAACATTCGCGGCCAAGCACATCATTACAGTTTCGCTTGAACCACTTTTCAACTTTGGCTTGATCAACAAATCGCTCAGCATTGACATTAGGCGATAAAGGTTTAATCACCTTACCCGTAACGATATGTTTAGTGTCGTGATTAGGAGGATTTTCATGGCATGAGGCACAGCTCCATTCTTTGCCATGCTTAGCATTAAAGAACTGCTCACCGCGGGCTGGAGAGGCTTTACCAGACTGGGCTTCATATCCCTTTAATAGCTCTTGAGGGGTCGCTGAAACAGCCGTTCCTATAAAGCCGAGAAATACTAAACCTACAAATAATTTTTTGTTCATGATGCCGTACCTCACTTAACTTACTTTTTCAGTATGAGCTCATTAAATGACTAAGTAACGACATTTAGAAAAAAATGCTGTGGGCTTTGATATAGGTCAAAAGATAGGCTGCAATATTGTTTAATATCGCTCGAGACCAAGTCTTAAGAACTTTCGGTACGATATACCCAGGTAGCCATCAATACCAATGCGACCAGCGCACAACTGCCAGAGAACAGAAAAGCATATAGTGGCGCTATTGATTCGTATACCCATCCAAAGATGAATGAGGCTGGAAATAACATTAGTCCCGTAATTAAATTAAACCAGCCAAATGCTGTACCCGCCAATCCCTTAGGCGCCATGTCCGCTACCAATGCTTTCTCTACGCCCTCAGTTGCCGCCTTAAACAATCCATAGATTCCAAACAGACCAAATATTTGATAAATAGAAATACCTGGCAAACCCATAGCAATATAAAAGAATGCAAAAGCGGCCCAAGCAATCAAAATAAATCGCTTACGACCAAAGGTATCTGATAGTGCTGATAGGGGTGTACCGAACAACGTAGTAATCAACGAGATTGCTGCCCATAGCAATGGAATCTGCTCTTGTGGGACTCCCGCTTCTCTTGCTCTAAGTAACAAAAACATGTCTGATGAATTAGCCAAAGCAAAGATCCCGGCCACTACAAGATATCTTTTAAATTGATCTGGCATGCCTTCAAGAGACCAACTAAATTTACTGGCTTGTGGAACGGCCTCTCTATGTGGTTCCTTAATACATAAAGCAAGAGCGATGGTGATGAACGCCGGCACTATTGCCCAGAAAAAAATATCTTTGAGAGGAACGCCCATGGATAAAAACATGGCGGCCAGCAATGGGCCAATCACTGCCCCAGCGTTATCCATCGAACGATGTAAACCAAAAGTAACGCCTCGCTGATTCTCTTTCACAGTCTCAGCCAGCAAAGCATCTCTAGGTGAGCTTCTCAACCCCTTTCCCATACGATCTGTAAAGCGGATTGCTAAAACCCATAGCCATGAATTCGCAATTGCAATCAGAGGCCTTCCAATGCCAGCAAGGGTATAACCCAAGACTATCCAAGGCTTGGCTTTTTTAGTGCGATCAACAATGACGCCTGAAACTAACTTAAAAATACTAGATGTTGCCTCGGCAATACCTTCAATAATGCCAAGTGCTTTTGGGCCTGCCATTAAAACTGACGCTAAGTACAAAGGCATTAATGGGTAGAGCATTTCACTCGCAGAATCATTTACTAAGCTAATGAGCCCGATGAGCCAAACGGTGCGAGGAAGAGAAAGGATTGTTTTAAGCATTACAGACTCAATTTAGCACCATAGCCTCTTTTGCCGTCGTTTAAAACGACATTCCTATAATGGGGCAACCCCCTTACATCAAAGGTTTATATGGCCTGGATCATTACCAAATATTTATTAACCGCAGGTATGGTGGTATTCATTTCTGAGGTAGCCAAGAGAAGCGATCGATTGGGCGGCTTTATTGCGGCATTACCGCTCATGACTCTTTTAACGCTTTTCTGGCTGTATGTAGAAAAGCAGCCAGAAGATAAGATCTCCAATCATGCTTAATACACATTCTGGTATGTGATCCCAACATTGCCTATGTTTCTATTATTTCAATACCTGCTTCCAAGAATTGGGTTCTGGATGACCATCGGCATGTGCATAGTGACAACCGTTATTTGCTTTGGCTTATTTGCCTTGCTGATGAAAAGCTTTGGAATTAATCTTCTGTAAATAAAAAACCACCCGAAGGTGGTTTTGATCTTTCTTAGCGACCTAGGTCGGAATCGACCATAGCTCAGGATGTTAATCCTGCTTAGCTACTATTACATCTTTACAATTTGCCAAGCTCCATTTAAGAAGCCGTCTCCTGTTTTATCTCCTGGCTTCGTGTCCTTAACCCAGAAATATAAAGGCATGCCTTTGAATGCTAATTGCTTTTTGCCATCATCACGAGTGATAACTGAGTAATCACCTGATACTGCTGGACTACCATCCACCAATAATGGCGGCCAATTGGCGGCACACGGGCCATTACACATAGACTTACCTGAGCCGGCAGTATCTTTGGCAAAGGTATACAAAGTCATATTGTTACTGCCCACTAACATGCCATCATTTACTTTGGTGTACGGCGCCATTGATCCACCCATCATCGACGAACATGCGGCCAATGTGACAGCAGCGATCAAGCCAAACAATATACTTTTAATTTGATTCATTTAAGTCTCCTTTTAAAGTTACCCGAATACTTTAACCCTAATTGATATTTATCGTGCGGCACCATTAAAAGCAAGGGGAATGGACGGGGGATGTCTAATCCTTACCCCCTAAACATAAAATAAACTGCACCCAATAGGCAAAGGCCAGCCCAAATGTAATCAGTCTTAAAAGGTTCGCCCATATAGAAAACGGCAAATGGCACAAATACGCTGAGCGTAATAACCTCTTGGGTAATTTTGAGCTGCCCCAGAGAAAAGTATTGAAATCCAATTCGATTGGCTGGAACCTGAAATGCATACTCAAGCAAAGCAATTGCCCAACTTGCGAACACGGCAATCCACCAGGGCTTAGAAGATAGATTCTTGAGGTGGGCATACCAAGCAAATGTCATAAAAACATTGGAAAGGGCTAAAAGCCCAATAAAAGAAAGTGGGCCGAAGATGTTCGATGGAATAGGCATTACTGAATCTTAACGAATTTATTCAACACAAAATAAAAACCACCCGAAAGTGAATTTGGTATTGCTTGGTTGCCCGGCACTGCAGCAACGAATGCAAGGGTGCGTCACTCGTTCGAGAACTCCCTCTCTCAGCAAAAATGATGATTCAAATATAAACTCTACTAACCCTACTATTTACCTTAAAAATGAAATATTTCCTATTTCTCAGTTTGTCTTTTCTCAGCCCATTGAGCATGGCCAACGGCGAAGATATATATAAGGCAGTTTGCTCTAACTGTCATGCCTCTGGTCTTAACAAGGCTCCTATTGTGGGCGATAAAAGGCAATGGGGTAAGTTAATCAAAGAGGGTCAAGCACATATCACTTCTGATGGTTATTACGGTGTAAGGGCGATGCCCCCAAAAGGCGGAAAGCCAGACTTAACTATTGCTGAGTTCGCCTCTGCGGTTGTTTACATGGCAAATCAAGCAGGCGCCAATTGGAGCGAGCCTGATGAAGCAATGCTCAAGGATATTAACAAGCGAATTAGCAAAAAGTCATCAAAATCATAAGTGTAGTTAAACGACACCGGCTGAATAAAAGGTCTAATTGATGTGTCCTTTTAGGGACGCTTCTTGATAAGTGTGCCCAAGAGACTAATAGCACCCAACAAGCGGGCTATCGTAATTCATAGTGGCCTGGGGCGGAATCGGCCAAAACCAAAGATGCGGAATTCTAGTCTTGGTTACCTTTGGCTACTGAACGCATGATTCTCAACAATTCGACATCATGACTTGGGAGGCCGTCAAGCAGACCTACTAGATGTGGAACATCCCTAGCAATTTGATCGCCCCCATAAAACCTTAAGGCCCAATTGGGAAACAATCTTTGGTCAATCTCATCAAGCTCAATTCGATGAAGAACCTTATGGCGATAGTCTTTCTGAATTTTTCCCCAAATGAACAAAACATCTTTTCGCCTACCTTCGAGAATCTGAGCGAAATGACCATTTTCGTAGAACAGGGCGCCCGTGAGCTCATGATCTGAATTCCATTTTTGCGCAACATCAAATAGATGGACTAAGCTTGACAGGCCCATGTCATGGGTTGCTTTACTGATATAGCTAAGCTCAACCAATTGATTCGGATCATCTAAACTCACCCATCCCCCTAACCCTTAAAAATATCAAAGAAAACTAAGGTCAGTTTGTTCTTTTAATCGTCAATCTTAAATGGGCAATAACCCTGCCAAGCCCCATAAATAAAAAACCACCCGAAGGTGGTTTGAGTATTTCTTAATGCTCAGAAGTGACGTTGATCAGCAGCTAGTATGTGCACTGAGGCCAGAATTAAAGCCACCCAAGACACACATAACTAAAAATTTAGGGCCGAAATAAACAGATGCAAAATCGTAATCGTTGAAAATATGGCAATAAAGACAACGGCCATGTTTAGGTATATTTTTGCCAATTTATTTTTGACTTCAATTGCTTTGCTATAGCTCATCTTTCACCCCCAAGTCTGCAAGACCTCTAATCTCGTTAATGTTATCCCAATACAATCTTTTATGGAACTTGATCTAGATTACATCAATCTTTATAAATAGTCTTCTGGGTTTGAAAATAAAGCCTCCGAAGGTGGTTTTGGTGTTTCTTGGTGGCTCCGGGCGGAATCGAACTAGGGCCTAGGATGCCTGACTCTGCCGAATACTTTTTCTTTTAATCACGCAAAAAATCCATTGCATCATATTTTTAGCCCACAACTGGCAACCCTCAAGAGTTATGCGGCCTCCGCTTGATCCCATATCAAACTGTCTTTAATCGAGGTAACTAGCAGATTCATGTTGAAGTAATATTGCCAAATACTATTTAGGCTTAAGGACCTGAGGATGAGATATATAAAATTGCTCTGCTTGAGTCTTCTTGTTTTAGTGGCTGGCTGTCAAGGCATGATGCCTCAAGAAGGTGCGGCCCCTGTTAATCCTGGCGGAGACGTCACTCTAATCTTCAACCGTACAAGTACAGCTTGGTTTGGAATTGTGAGGAGCGCCCAAGTGTATGTGGATGACCTTAAAGTCTGCGTCATCCCCAATGCAGGCAATTGCATAGTAAATATACCCTCAGGGAAACATGTTCTTAAGGTAGATAGCACTTTCTCCGGCTCTTTCGGCGTATTTTCTCAAGGCTATCAATTTGACAGCGGCAAGACCTATCGCTTTGTGATTATTCCAAATAGATCTGAGATGATTACAAACTATGAGACGGACTTCGGTATAGCTGAAATCGCATACTATGAGCTCAATAAAACTGCGACTAGTAGTGATAATGGTGATTTCACCATGAGACCCGCCAACTAGCAGATGGTGGCTTGTTGAACCTATCAAGCTCAATCCTTCATACATAAAAAACCACCCGAAGGTGGTTTTGGTGTTTCTTGGTCGCCTAGGGCGGAATCGAATCAAGTCAGAGGACCTTACTCTATGGGGGCCATCTCTGCTCCAGCTGGTCTTTTATAGCGGTTATATGACCACATATATTGATGTGGCTTTAAAACTATCATCTCTTCAAAATAGTGATTCATTTCTGTACAGGCATCAACTAGACAATCTGGAAATGCGTCTTTCATCAATCGACTCTTAATTAGCCAGCCCTTACCCAATCCCAGTCGCTCTGCCCCAACAAAAAGGATTGCCACGTTAGCTTGGCGAGCCAATTTAATTGGAAATGACGTTGTATAGGCATATTGATTAAAAAATTTAGCCCACACTCCATCACCAACGCTAGGCACCTGATCCGCTAATAGACCAACTACCTCACCTTTTACTAAAGCTCGCTTAATCTGACGAACCCCGCCAATATTTGCTTCTACAAACTCAATCTCTGTATGTTTTCGTGATTTAAGCATAAGCTCATTCACCCATCTTTTTCGGGCTGGCCTATACATCACTGTTGCTCTTGTATGCTCAGCAAAAATACGAGGAACTATTTCAAACCCTCCAAAATGTGAGGCAAGAATAATTAAGCCTTTTCCATTTTTGGATAGCTCAATCACTTGATCCAAGTTTTCAATGGCTACTTTATTAATGGAGGATTTTGGATGCCTCCAAATCCATAATGTGTCAGCAAACATTATTCCAGATTCGGCGGCCACCTTCCACGGGGTTGATTTGAATCCAGAATAATGGGCTGCGCTCTGATGATTTTTATATAGGCGTCGTCGGTACCTAGGAGAAAACAAGTAAACCAATACACCCATGCCAGCCCCAATAATTTGAATGACCGCCAATGGAAGCGAGCTAAAGAGCCTTAATATGAAATATAACATTGGCCATTCTAGACTCCATTAAAGAAAATAGCCCAACAAGTGGGCTATTTTTTCTCGAAAACTTATTTCAAATGATCAATGTGCTGAATCGGCATGTCATGATTTATCTCCATTGAATGCGGGGCTTGATATCCCAATATCGCAGGATCTAGCATCCCTGAAATCATTGCCACATGACCAAATACTAGGAACAAGGCCACGCAAATAGCATGAATCTTTAACTTACCCATTTGGTCTAGAGATCGATTGACTAAATCGAACTCTTGTAAAGCAATCCAAATTAATGGCAAGCCAGCAATCACATAACTACCCACAGCAATCACATCAATCACCGTTCTCCACTCACCTGCCTTTGTAATTGGAATGATGGCGTTAGTGACGATGTAATAAATGATGCCTACAAAGTAAATACCGACAGCAATCCCAGAAAAACGGTTGAGATAATAAACGGCCCCATCAAACTTACGAGTAAAGAGTAGATATAACTCGGTGATAGCCAAAGTCTCTGCCAAGATGATTGGTATGGCCATAAAGATAATTAAATTCCAAGGCTGATTAACAGCCAATAACTCCATGTAGTGAGTCATGTTCATTGTGTTTCTCCAAAATATAAGTGTGACTAGGTGCCACAAATAAAGCTGACTTGTACTAAAAACTAGCTTAGACTTTTGGAGGCTTGTAGATGAAGTTGATCATTGGCTGAAGAGCCAATGATGAGCCAACTGAAGGTATGGCTTGGCTTGAGGCAGCCGATAATTCGATGCTCAGCATGGGAATAACTACCAAACCTAAACAGCATTGATAGCTATAGCCAT
Organism: Burkholderiaceae bacterium; assembly: GCA_947380065.1. Taxonomy (GTDB): domain Bacteria; phylum Pseudomonadota; class Gammaproteobacteria; order Burkholderiales; family Burkholderiaceae; genus Polynucleobacter. The sequence continues at coordinate 33,588 of CANCPL010000012.1, forward strand.
GACATTGATGGCTAATATTGGCGTCTTGAAAATTGCTGACTACGTCATCACAATGATGGACTGAGTTATCTATAGTTGTAATTGGATGCTGGGTCTGGTCCATCAATGGCTCAACAGGCATTACCGCCGCATGAATCAAGCTGGCAAATAGACTAAAGCAAAGGGCGATGCATATCCTTCTCATAATTTCATTCTACGCCCTATATATGAGAAAACCATCCGAAGGTGGTTTTGGTGTTTCTTGGTGACCCACGGGGGAATCAACCAGGACCGAGAATGTTTAATCCTACCCTCTCAGTAAGTACCAAATGAAAGCCTTGGATTATTTCAAATCCCTCAAAGCGATCAAGAGTGGGTGCCCGGCAGGAAAATTCACATCCTCTACGGCCATAGCTATTTCAGGTAATTTTTTAGCCACTTCTTCGCTGCCCTGAAAAACCATAGTCCACTTACTAAAGCTTCTATGCTCAATTGGCCTTGAATCTACGAGGTGAATATTTTTATGCCTAGTATCTTTTTGAATTCTTTCCCATAAATCTTCAATCTGGGTCCTTGGTCCTTCAATGACTTGACCAAAGCGATTGTTTTCAAAAATTAGGGCGCCTGTAATCCCCATGCTCGTATTTCTTAAATAAGAGTGGTAAAGCAAACGCATCAAGCCTAGAAAAGACATCTCTTGGGCAGGCTCACTCACATAGGTTAATTCGATTAATTGGGTCATATCCATCCAATATATAGAATTATCTCAATCAGCACAGGCAGTGACAAATAAAAAACCACCCTAAGGTGGTTTTGGTGTTTCTTGATGGCCCGGGGTGGAATCGGCCAGATCCTAAAATGCCTAACTCTATGGGGGCCACCTGGGCTCCAGACGATCTTTTATAGCAGTTGTAAGGCTAAAAAGTGAGGATTTCTTTTCTCTTTAGTTAAGCTGGCTTACCAAATAATCCAGTCTCCCGCGTCCCACTCAGCTTGTGTAATGTATCCGCTGTTGTCTTTATCTAAAATTCGAAACTCTTGAGCTGACATACCCATTTTCATGGCTTCAGCTTTGCTAATTTTTCCATCTTTGTCAGCATCTATAGTGCTGATGGAATTGTTTTGAAGTCTATAGGCATTGAGCTCGGCCTTACTAATTTGGCCGCTGTTATCTTTATCAATTTTTTTGAAAGTAGCGTCTGGCATTCCCGCTTTTAGCGCTTCGTCTTTGCTAATAACCTGATCGTTATTGCTATCTAAATTCGATATAGCTACGATTTTCGGGGCAGGACTTTGAGCAAAGGCGGCCACCGGCATTAGTGCAGCACATATCAGCAAGCAGTTGATTAATTTCATTTTTATCCCCTTCTAGATTTTTTGTTCGGCTCAAGCAAACTTCTAGTTAAAGTCAGCTCATTTTGTTTTCACTATATTTGATATATATGCTAACAGGCATTCGAGAATTCTATGTTAATTATGCTGTTTTTAAATATATGGCAAATTGGGGTTTAAATATGCCCCCCCTGGAAGGTGGTTTTAGTGATTCTTGATAGCCCAGAGCGGAATCGAATCACCGACACGAGGCTTTTCGCTAAGGATCTTCCCCATGGATTCTGCTACTATTTTTTCGGCAACATAATTTAATCAAAATATTGGGGACACAATCAAATGAAGTACTTACTCATAGCCATTTTGGCGACTGTATCTCTCTGCTCTAAGGCGGGGACTGACATCGTGTATCCACCTCGCTCAGAAATCTACTCCATTCCAAGCCTAACAATCTCCGATAAACAGTTTTTACTGGGGGACAAGAATGGCAAAGAGGTAACTGTCAATGGCATTCTTCGCTTTCCACCAAAGCCTGTTAGTCAAAAAATTCCGGTCATCTTCTTGATACACGGCTCAAGCGGTATGGGAGCAAACATAGACTATTGGTCCAATCACTTCTTAGGGCAGGGCTATGCCACATTTAGTATGGATGGCTTTACAGGAAGGGGCCTAACTGTTGTGGGCCCCAATCAAGCCCTGCTAGGTAGGTTGAATCTTGCTCTTGATAGTTATAAGGCAATGGAAATTTTGGCTACGCATCCACGCCTAGATTCCAATAAATTTGTCATGATGGGCTTTTCCAGGGGTGGCCAAGCAACCCTATTTGCCAGCGTAGAGCGATTTAATAAGATGTGGAATAAGAGCGGGACTGTATTTGCCGCACACATTCCGTTTTATGCTGATTGTGTGACAAGCTACATCAGTGACACAAAGACTACTGGCAAACCTATTCAGCTTCATCACGGCATCACAGATGACTACAACCCTGTAACCGCCTGTAGGGAGTACGTGGGTAAATTAAAAGCAGCCAACCAAAATGTAGAGATGTTTGAATATGATTTTGGCCCGCACGCTTTTGATTCTCCGCTGGGGGCAATGCCCCCTGTAGTTTCAAAAGACGCACAAACTGTTAGGTCTTGTAGGATTGTTGAAAAGACAGCAGGCAATTTGATTAATGCTCAAACAAATCAAGAGTTCAAATACTCTGATGCTTGCGTTGAGTTAAACCCTCACGTAGGCAAAGATGATGATGCTACTCAAAAGGCAACTCGTGAAATTGACACATTCTTAGCAAATCTCTTTAAGAGCTAGGCCTACCAAAATAAGGGGGTAGAAATTGCCCCCTATCTTTTGTCGTTAAAAACGACATCATGAGCATCAGCAATGAAAAAACCACCCGAAGGTGGTTTTGGTGTTTCTTGGTGGCCCGGGGCGGAATCGACCAAGACCTCAGGAGACTCTCATCCTATCTCTAGACTACTTCCAGATAAGGTTCAATTTTTTATGCGAAGCGGCGCAATCTCTCAAATAAAGATTAATGAGGCTTTGATAAGGAATACCCACTTCTTCTGAAACAGACTTGAAGTAGCTCACTGAATCCTCATCCAATCTAATGGTTATAGGCTTCTTGAGCATAGAGGCATATGGATTTTTACGAGCTTTTGAGAAATCATATTCTTTACGCATATTCATCACCTTTAATAAGCTTTTGACTCTTTAGGGGTTGCCTTACGAGCCGAAATAATACGAACGACATTACCCTCGCTTCGATAACAATGGCAAACCAAAATCACACGAAGAGAATAGCTCACTCCCAGCAAAATAAATCTGTCTTCATCCTCCGAATGATCGGGGTCGGAAATTAACTTAGCACTTTCATCATAAAACACAGATTTCGCCTCTTCAAAAGAAATACCGTGTTTCTTTAGATTGGCTGAAGCTTTTCTGGGTTCCCATTCAAATCGTAACGAAGTCATATGTACATTGTACATATGTTTATTAGAAGGAGCAAGTCCGCCTGACCAAAAGAAAATGCCCCGCACGAAGCAGGGCATTATTTGAGTTTGGTGGCCCGGGGCGGAATCGAACCACCGACACAAGGATTTTCAAATATCCTCCGATAGACCGCTTTCGCAAGCATTTCAAGGACTTGAGTCACCAGTCTCGACTTATCTAAAAATTGTGTGTCCTTGTGCCGGTCAAATTTGGCAATGAAATCAGAATCTTGCGAGGGGCAATTTTTCAGTGGGCACAGATTGTGTTGCCATATCCTTCCAGTCAATCAACATAGCGTCTATAAATGTCGTTTTAAACGACATTTCAAGTGGCTTCCTTAAATTAGCGGCGGGAATGTATACCCATCAACTTTAAATACTTTTAAGCAAGCGTTAACGACATCAGCATCAAATAGCTTGTCACTACCCATAGCGATTTCTTCTAATGCGGCA
>CANCPL010000013.1:0-37166 GCA_947380065.1 Burkholderiaceae bacterium
CCAATAGTTGCCATTGTTTGAACGCTGAAGAAAAAGACATCAAGCAAAGAACCTGGTTGAGCATGGGTAATGGCACTATCACCACATGCTAAATAAGCAAAAGCAAATAGGAGGTTTGTGCCCAAATAAACCAAGACCACTAGCAGCAAGAAGCTGCCCCAGCTAGTGCCTAACAACCAATGGTAAAAATTATTCTCAGGGCGCGCTATTTCGGAGCGCGAAAGTGTGGCGCGATATTCCTCTAGATTAATTCGCGTTGGACGGCGACTAAATAGAAATTTGCGCACTGCCGTAATGACTTAGGTCTTAGGCAGGGTAACGCCCCGCTGACCTTGATACTTACCACCACGATCTTTATAGGATGTGCCACAGACTTCATCGCTCTCAAAGAAGAGCACTTGCGCACAACCTTCACCTGCATAAATCTTAGCAGGCAATGGTGTCGTGTTTGAGAACTCTAAGGTGACATAACCTTCCCACTCAGGTTCGAATGGAGTCACGTTCACAATAATTCCACAACGCGCATAAGTACTCTTGCCAACGCAAACAGTTAATACGCTGCGTGGTATCTTGAAGTACTCGACAGTTCTTGCTAATGCAAAAGAATTTGGTGGAATGATACAAACATCACCCTTGAAGTCGACGAAAGATTGTTCATCAAAGTTCTTCGGATCAACGATGGTGCTATTGATATTGGTAAAAATCTTGAATTCGTCTGCACAACGAATGTCATAGCCATAGCTTGAAGTGCCATAACTTACGATTTTGTTGCCGGCGGCATCTTGGCGAACTTGCCCAGGTTCAAATGGGCTGATCATGCCTTGCTCGCCCATGCGGCGGATCCAGTGGTCTGATTTAATAGTCATGGGCGAATTGTAAAACCATCGCCCTCACCTGCCCACGAATTTAATTGGGTTTTTGGGTAAAAACGACCCTCTCCGGGGCGTTATAGATCTCGAAGTGTTTTCCAGAGCAGCGTGAAAGGATTGTGAGATGGGTTTTGCGTGCCAGCTCGAGACCCATCAAGGTCACCCCTGAGCGGGTTAGAAGGAAAGGAATGCCCATCTGAGCTCCCTTGATGACCATCTCAGAGGTTAGGCGTCCAGTGGTAAAGAAGATTAAGTCCTTACCTGGCTTATTCACCAACCACATCAACCCAGAAATAGAATCAACCGCATTATGACGGCCAACGTCCTCGATGAAATGCAGCAGACGCACTCCGTCATTACCATCCCGCTCATAAACTGCGCAGGCATGAACTGATCCTGATTTCTTGTAGATCGTGTCATGGCTCCGAATAGAGTCAATCAGAGCCACAATTGCCTCCTGGGATAAGGTTGGGCCTTCGGGCAGCTGAATCTCAGACATCTCCTCAATCAGGCCACCAAACATGGTGCCTTGACCACAGCCAGTAGTTACCACCCGCTTACTCGTCAAAGCATCAATATCGACCGTACTCCGATGGGTTTTAACAGCAGCAGAATCTGTCTCCCAATCCACCTGAATGCTCTCTATATCGTCAGGCGACTCCACTAGACGTTGATTACGCAAATAGCCCAAGACCAAAGCCTCTGGGGCGCTTCCCAAAGTCATGAGCGTAACGACCTCTCGTTTATCCAAATAAATAGTTAAAGGTCGCTCCCCGGGAATGTGGGTGGTTTTGAGGCGTCCCAACTCATCCATAACCTCAACCTCATGCACTAAGGGCACGGAGGCACAAGACATCTGAATGGTCGGTTTTACTGCCATAAAATACTCTCTAAGGTCGGGCTGAACTGAAATTTATCGGTGTTTCTGAACACTTCAAGGTGCCTTACTTTAACCGCAGACTAAAATCACTGCATAAGCAAGCATAATTGATTGCTGCAGCCAAATTAACCCTCTTATTAAAGACCGCATTACATGAGTAGTTCCCAACGCCGCCTTCTTGTCACCTCCGCCCTACCGTACGCCAATGGTCAGATCCATATCGGTCATTTAGTGGAATACGTACAGACCGATATTTGGGTGCGGTATCAAAGGATGCGGGGTCATGAGGTGCACTACGTTGGCGCCGATGATACTCACGGCACCCCCATCATGTTGCGCGCCGAAAAAGAAGGTATTACCCCAAAAGAACTCATCGCTAATGTTTGGAAAGAGCATAAGCGCGATTTTGATAACTTCCTAATCTCATTTGATAACTACTACACTACGGATAGCCCTGAGAATGAGAAGCTGGCACAAAGTATTTATCTCAAGCTACGTGATGCTGGCTTGATTGAAAAGCGTGCAATTGAGCAAGCCTATGATCCAGTAAAGGAAATGTTCTTACCGGATCGCTTTATCAAAGGTGAGTGCCCAAAGTGCGGCGCTAAAGATCAATACGGTGACAACTGTGAAAAATGTGGTGCGACATATGCACCTACCGATCTGAAAAATCCTTTTTCAGTAGTCAGTGGTGCAACACCAATAAAAAAAGTTTCCGATCATTACTTCTTTAAGTTATCCGATCCCCGTTGCGAAGAATTCTTACGCGATTGGACCCAAGTAAAAACACCTTTGCAGCCCGAAGCTCGCAACAAGATGAAAGAATGGGTTGGTGAACCAGGAGAAAGCAAGTTGGGCGATTGGGATATCTCCCGCGATGCTCCGTATTTCGGCTTTGAAATCCCCGATGCGCCAGGCAAATACTTCTATGTATGGCTTGATGCCCCGATTGGTTACTACGCCAGCTTCCTCAATTATTGCCAGGCTAAAGGCCTCAATTTTGATGAGTGGGTTAAGCCAGATACCACTACTGAGCAATACCATTTCATCGGGAAAGACATTCTGTATTTCCATACCTTGTTCTGGCCTGCCACCTTAAAGTTTGCCGGTTATCGCACGCCCACCAATGTATTTGCGCATGGGTTTTTAACCGTTGATGGCGAGAAGATGAGTAAGTCACGCGGCACTTTGATTTCTGCAAATAGCGTGATCGAATGTGGATTTAATCCAGAGTGGTTCCGCTACTACTTTGCGACTAAGCTCAATGACAGCATGGAAGATTTAGATTTAAATCTTCAAGACTTTGTGGCGCGTGTAAACAGTGACTTATTGGGCAAGTACATCAACATTGCAAGTCGTAGCGCAGGGTTCTTGGTGAAGCGATTTGGTGGCATTGTTTCTGACGATGCAATGGGCGATCCATTGCTGAAAGAAATTGCTTCTGCTAGCGAAAAAATTGCGCAGCTTTATGAAGCACGCGAATATGCCAAAGCACTACGCACAGTGATGGAGCTAGCAGATAAAGTAAATGGCTTTGTCGATGAAAACAAGCCATGGGATATTGCCAAAGACCCAGCGCGTGAAGCAGATCTGCAACGAATCTGCAGCATTACTCTAGAGGCATTTCGTATGCTCAGCCTTTACCTTAAGCCAGTGATTCCACAGGTGGTCTTAGGTGTTGAAGAGTTTTTATCCCTCCCCTCTCTTTCTTGGGTTGATATCAATACGCCTCTTTCCAGTAAAAACCCAATCAAGCCTTATAAGCACCTGATGACTCGAGTGGAAGCCCCACAAATTGAGACTTTGCTGGCCGCAAACTTGTAAAAAGTCCTCTTAAAAGCACCTATAATGGCGTTTGTAGTCCCCAAGTAACTTTTTGAATTAATTTCATAAGTTATTGAATTTATTAAGTATTTTAGGAAATGCTATGGCAAGATATCAATCCGAATTCACCCAGTTCTTAAATGAACTCAAAACCGAGAATCCACAGCTTGAGGCTGAACAGCAAGCTGGTCGCGCGCTCCTGTGGGATAAAGAGCCATTGAGCGTTGAAGATCAGCGCCGCTCAAAAGCTGCAAAACTCAAGCAACGCGCCTACGTGTATTCGAATGACTGAGCCAAGTACTCAGCCAATATCTGATTTGCTCGACAGTACTCCATCGGTTACCGATGGCATGTCGGCCGCCTTCGCCAAACTATATGGCGAACCGCTTTTTAAGCTCCCTACTGACCTATACATACCACCAGATGCTCTGGAAGTTTTTCTCGAGGCATTTGAGGGCCCTTTAGATCTATTGCTATACCTCATTCGCAAACAGAATTTCAACGTTCTTGATATTCCAATGGCACAGGTTACACAACAATACCTGAGCTACATCGATCAAATTCGTCACCACAATCTTGAGCTTGCTGCTGAGTATTTGCTCATGGCTGCAATGTTGATTGAAATTAAGTCACGCATGCTTCTACCAATGAAGAAGGCTGACAGTGAAGAAGAAGTGGATGATCCCCGCGCAGAATTAGTACGTCGCCTCTTAGAGTACGAGCGCATGAAACTTGCCGCGCAAGAGCTCGATCAAATTCCACAACAAGGTCGCGACTTTCAGGTGGCGCATGGCTATGTGGACACCACCATTGCGATTGCTTGGCCAGATGTCAATGTAGAGGACTTGCAAATGGCTTGGCGTGATGTTCTACACCGTGCCAAGCTCACCCAACATCACACCATTACTCGTGAAGAATTATCTGTGCGTGACTTTATGACGCGCATCTTACGCCGCTTGCAGAGCACTAAATTTGTAGAGTTTAGTGAGTTATTTGAAGATGCCATTAAGTCTGGCAAAGGCATTCCTGTAGTGATTGTGAACTTCATTGCTATGCTTGAGCTCTCACGTGAAGCCTTAGTAGAAATTACCCAGGCCGAGCCCTATGCACCGATTTACGTGCGCCTCGCCTACACGCCTGTTGCATGAAAATTATTAGCGACATTCAAGAATTACGCGACCATTTGAGAGGTCAAAACCGTGCTTCATTTGTTCCGACAATGGGCAACCTCCATGAAGGACACCTTTCGCTCATGCGCCTAGCAAGGCAACATGGGGACCCTGTCGTAGCGAGCATCTTTGTGAATCGTCTGCAATTTGGTCCTAATGAAGATTTTGATAGCTATCCTCGCACCATGCAAGCAGATATCGAAAAGCTTGAAAAAGAAGGTGTCTATATCTTGTTTGCACCTACCGAGCGGGATCTCTATCCACAGCCTCAAGAATATCGAGTGGACCCTCCGCAACAGTTAGGTGACATTCTTGAAGGCGAGTTCCGCCCTGGTTTCTTTAAAGGCGTTTGCACCGTTGTTCTCAAACTCTTTTCTTGCGTGCAGCCTAAGGTTGCCGTATTTGGTAAAAAAGATTACCAACAACTGATGATTATTCGTCAGATGGCTAAGCAATTTGCTTTGCCTGTCGACATCATCCCAGCAGAAACCATTCGCGCGGAAGACGGTCTTGCCCTCTCCTCTCGCAATAGCTATTTATCGACTGAAGAACGCGCAGAGGCTCCTGAGCTGATGAAGGCTTTAAAAGAAGTGCGTCAACGCGTACTTGATTTAAAGGTGCGCGATGTCAAGACTGTCTCTGAAATTGAAAAGTTGGCTGTTGCCTCTCTTGCTGCTCGAGGCTGGCAACCTGATTACATCGCCATTCGCCAACAAAGCGATTTAGCTCCTGCGTCTAATGAGCAACTACTGGCTGGCGAACCACTGGTCATTTTGACAGCGGCTAAGCTTGGCAATACTCGCTTGATTGATAACCTCGAGATTTAATATCCCCGCTACAACAGCTACAGGGGAAATAGATGACCTGCCGCAGCAGGTCAGTGCATAAATAGTTAAAAACTATTTAAGGCTTAGGGTTCATACGATAAAGCAAATCTAGATCATTACGATGAACTGGCTCAGCCAAATCATCAGCAACATCAGCCATAAATTTTGCAAAATCTTGAGTGTCTTCTAATGCAGCAGCATGACTTGCGTTTTCCCAAATACCAAAGCCTTCAATCGTATTTTGAGCTTGGTTGCCAACAATAATGACATCGTGAAGGTCCACATTATGAGCCATTACTTCCGTAGCAAATTGATGAAAACGATCGCATACCTTCTTGTAACTTCCTGGTTTAGTTTTTAACCAGCTATGTCCTACATGTGCCATTTCATACCCCTTCTTTGTGATGGCCATTGCAGGATTGCAATGAACAATTTTGAGTCTACCGAAGATTATTGACTAACGTGTGACAAGGCTGACATTAATTGATTAACAAGGGAAAACGCCTAAGCAGCACCTTTATCACTCCACTTCAGCACCTTCTTAATATGATCGCGAATGGTGTAAAGCCGATGATAAAAGGCAATGGGCATATCAAAATGTCCGAGAAGGGTATTAGCTCTCTCATCCAAATGCGTTAACTTTTCGTTAAATGCAGACCGATCGATCTTGCCAAGTGATAATTCGCGCTCTAACGTGTGAAGTGTTTTATAGAGCTCATCAATTTGACGATTAACCACCCATTGGTAGGCTGGATAAATACTTAATAAAGGATAGGAAATGGCAGCAGTAGAGACCAATAGAAATATCATCTTCTCCACAAAGCTTGCCAACCAAAATGGTAGGTAATGCTGCAAAAATGGCTTGCCACTTTTGTAATAAGTCTCCGCAGTAGGGCTTAAGGGTAAATCCACGTCTTTATCTGAAGGAAACTCATTCTCATCGCTAATGAGGGATGGTGACTCATGAATGCTATCTATTACACCCATCATGAGATAAATCAGGGCTGAATGAACATCTTTGCGAGTGGCAATTGTCACTGTCGTTGCCATCACCTTCATACTGTTAGCAGGTTTAGAGGTAGCCAGATCAACCGTTGCAAAGGGGAGTGTAATCACGGTGAAGGATCTTAAATTGCGATGAATGCCCTCTGATTGAGACATGTTCATAACCCTGAGTGCTGGGTCATTAAAAATCCCCCTTAGTACCGAATCTTCTGGAGGAGCAAGAAAAACCAATGCATCTAAATTACCTGCAAGCAACCCCTTCACAGCAGACCCAACGTCCTGATCTTCAAAAGTTACATTCGATGAATCAAGGCCTGCAGACTTAAACAGTTTTTTTGCAATTGGTTGGCTAGCATCTTGCTTAGAGCCAATAGCAATTCGTTTTCCCTTGAGTTGGCTAAGTTGGTCAATCTCGCCTAAGCCAGCTCGATAAACAATCCAAATGGGATCATAAAAAATGCTGCCCAAAGAATAAAGTTGAGGAGACTCTTTTGAATTAGTGATGCCGCCCTGCAAGATACCGAAATCAATATTTTTCGATGAATCATTTAGTAATGCTAGGTTTTCCAACACTCCAGAAGTTTCAAGGATTTCCGCCTTAACATCACCCTTCCTCTGGAGCTCATCTGCATAAGACTCAGCAAGTCTATAGAAATCACTCCCCTTGGGTCCAGCCGCTATGACTATATTGGTCTTGGGAAACAAGTAATACGTCGAAATCCCAATAAAACATGTCAATAAAAGAAATATAGCCGCTATGACAATAGCTACATTACGCCGACCAATTCGTGTGTGAAGAGAAAGTTGAAAATCAATCATAAAGTGGATTCAAAAAGCGCTTTCTTATCCCTAGACTGATTGATGAGAATATTCATTACATTTAGCAAATTACCGTAGGACTCTTTAGCGCCTTTAGGCACCCAAGTCGTCAGAATCACTTCGTTGATTTCATTTACTTTTGCTATACAGACATTTATTTCCGCCAAGGTCTTGGCGCTCTCGCACTCTCGATTTAAATCAAAGAGCTCGGAATATAAATGGCTAGCATGCATATCAAAGATAGTTTTACGATAACCCGGTATCAATTGGAATAGCGGATAGATAACCGCAAATATAGCCACAATGGCAAACCAAGCAACCTCTAAAAAACTGGCTAGCCAATGCGGTAATTCTTGTTTAAGCGATGGCGGTCCTTTTTCATAAAACTTCACAGCAACATCGCTACGGGGGATACCTTTTTCGGTAAAAGCCGGAAATCCGCCTGGGTAGTCAAAAACAACTTCGTTACGCTGATTCATATCACGGCTTGCTTCCAATAGAAGGTATTGAATATCTGGATGCAGCGTTTTTTCTGCAACGATAGTAGTGGCAACAGCTATCATTTTTGTATCCCGCTTTGGAATTAAGGGACTTAAGGAATAAGCGCCCAATGGCAGCGTAACAACATCAACACCCTTTAATTGCAGATTAAGGGCATCAGTAACCGGGAAGCTTAATACATTGACCTGCGGATCAGCTAATAGCGCCTTGACATTTAAGGAGTCGTAACCTGCAATTAGAAAGAGTCCATCTAATTGCTTTGCCTTTAATGCTTCCACGGCAGCTTTTGGGCTTAAATTCCCCACCATCGTAAATGGTGGCTTATCTAGGTGACCAGATATCTTCAGCAAGTTATCCACCATGTAACGAGTTCCGCTACCTGGCTGATTCACATAAATCCGCTTGTCTTTAAATAACTGGAAAATGTGAGGATCATGGAATTCTGGGCCAGTATAAAAGTACCAAAAAGCTTGATAACCAACACTGCCTAATGACACGAGACCCTCCGTGTCTGAAATAGGTTGCCCCGACTGCGTAAGGGCAATATCCACCTTCTTTTGCCTGAGTAGCTCAAGACTATCCAGAGTGCCTTTTGAGGGAACTAACTCAACCGTAATCCCCTCTTTTTCTAGGACTTTTTGAAAATTGAGAGCCTCAACCTCTAACGATGAGTTAGGCTGCCCCCTAGAAATACGCACCTCGCTCGGAGGCAATGGTTTTAGAAAATGTAGCAGGAGAAAAATGCCGATGACCACTGCAATTGCAACGTACCACTGATACCGAAAAAACATCCCTAGCGCATGTATCTCATCTTTTGCACTTTGGAGAAAGTATCCCTCTACATTTGGGTAGTCATGTTGGTGTTTCTTGGTCATTCACAATCTTTCTTAGATAAATCAATATTTTCTTTAGACATACTGTACATTATGACTTGGAGCAATTTTGGCAATTCTTGAGATTAACTGGCATTCCTCAAGAAGCATCATTATTTAGACTAAGTTATTCAATCCTAGGCCAGCGGGCTGAAATATAAGAAATCATGGCCAACTCAAATACCTCATCCTCCAGTGCACCGGGGGTTAACGCCATGCATACATCTTCCAACCCTATCCTAGAGGGATTTGAGGTCATTTCTCGAGCGGATGGCAAGCCTTATCAATGTAGTATTAATGTACTAAATATCAGCGATATAGATGCGGTTCTAAACGTTCAAGATGAAACTGTTCGCCACATTAAAGACTCCTCCCTTTACTATCCCGATACCCGTGAAGTCTTTGAGGCATCCCTCTCCGGGCATGGCTTAATTATTGGCTGTTTCGTTGATCAACGACTAGTTGGATTCAGATCAATTTGGTTCCCGCGCTCCCGCCCAGAAAATCTGGGGCTAGATATTGGTATGCAAGACCCTAATCAGCTATCTCAAGTCGCCCATCTGGAACGAGCCTGCGTTATTCCAGAGTTCACTGGCAATCGTCTGCAAATGCGCATGACCCGTCATGCAATTAATCTAGCAAAACAGAACAGTAGCTTCCGCTATCTTTTTTCGACGGTAGCCCCGATGAATTACGCCAGCATGCAAGATAAATTTCTAGCTGACATGCTGATTTTGAAGTTGGTAAAAAAATATGAGGATTACTATCGTTATATATTTTTCCAAGATGTCTTAAAACCGATTACAGTGAATTTAAACCCCTCCTCGCTGGTACTTGCGGATGGGGAGGATATTGATGCACAAGTAAATCTCTTGAAGCAAAGTGATTTGATGGTTGGTTGCTTGCAGCAACGAAATGCTGATGCAATGCAGGTGGGATATGCAAAAATTGAACATGCATTGTTTTAAATGTTTGCTTAGGACTACAGTCCTTAGCATCTTTCTATGGCTTGGATTGATTCATGGGCCCCTCGTCTCTCATGCCATTGCCCAGACAGCAAGTCCAACAGTATTAAGCCCTGTTACAACTGCATCAGGTACTCCATGGCGCATCTCTTATATTGAAACGCGACCTTTTGCTAACTATGCTGCCACCCTAGCCAACTTAGTTACCGCACTCCATCGCATGGGTTGGATTAAATCGATTGAAGGCCTTCCTTACACAAAAGGACAAGTAGATTCAAAAATCATCTGGGACTGGTTGGCTCAGAAAACAGATGAGCCCTATCTGAAATTTGGAGAAAATGATTTCTATACTTTCGACAAACTCAAGAGCCCTGAATATGGGGCGCATGCAGAAAAAATTACCCAGAAAATTAATCAATCTAAAAATACTGATCTTGTCCTTATCATGGGTACAGAGTCAGCCAAAGAGATCTTAAAGTATGGGCTGAATGTGCCAGCACTATCCATGTCTACGAGCAATGCCTTACAAGCTGGAATAGTTAAAGGCGCAGAATATTCAGGAAATGATTTGGTTTGGGCTCACATGGATCCCTATCGCTACAAGCGCCAAGTAGATATTTTTTACGATATTTTCAAGTTCAAAACCTTAGGAATAGTCGTCGATGATGATGTGGCAGGTCGAAGCTTTGCTGCAATTGATGATGTACTAGAAGTGGCCAAACAACGCAATTTTCAAGTGGTCATTGAAAATGTAGGTCAGCCAGAAAAATACAGTAAAAACCAAAAACAATTTGCAATTGATATGGAGGCAGCTAATGCCCGCTTAGCCTCCAAAGTGGACGCGGTCTATGTTGGGCTTTTTATTGGCAGTGATCCAAAGCAACTTTCTACAGTCTTATCCCCGCTAGTGAATAATAAAATTCCTGTATTTGCTCAACAAGCAAATGATGTCAATAATGGCGCGCTAATGAGCCTAGCCCGTCAAAACTTTGGCGGCGTAGGAAACTTTGGGGCAAAAGCGATGGTTCGGATTTTGAAGGGCGAGCTTCCAAGTCAAATTTCTCAAATATATGAAAACAGCCCTAACATCATCATCAATTTGGATGTTGCGAAGGCCATTGGCTATCGCCCTCGTTTTGAGTTATTGCTTGGTGCGGATCAAATTGTAAAGGGCGCCAAATGAAGCAGACCTTCTCACAATGGACGGGAACCCATCAGGGTATGCGGTTTTATGTAGCGGCATTAGCCTCACTCCTAATCATCATGGTGCTTTCGCTCACAGGCTTTCTGAATATTGGCTCTTTTCAAAAAAGCTATATCGACTCCTTAGTATCTTCCTATGGAGTAACCGGCAGCGAAGCACGACGCACCATTGAATACTCCGTTAAGTATCACAAGCCCCTGAATAATTTTGCTGGTATGGGCGAAATCTTATCGGACATTAAGAAACAAGCGCCCACAGTAGAAAATGTTTTTGTAATGCTGCCCAATGGCGACACTCTGTACGATATTTCAGGGCCTACTGATGTCGAAGCTTTACCAGAAAAGCTTCTGACGAAAATTAATTTTTCTGACCCTAAAAAGAAAAATAATTTGTCATGGCTATTGTCGGGTGATAAATACCATGCATTAATCCCTCTAAGAGATGCCAATCAAAATTGGATCGGAACAATCGACATTGTTTTTAACGAGAATGCCGTCTCCGAAAAAATGACGGCCTATCTAAATGACACTCTCAAGATCATGGTGTCCATAGCTCTTGCCACTATTTTATGTATTGTTTTGGTAGTTTATCGAATCAATCTTTTTCTCAAGAATGGTCAATTAAATAAGCGCGGGCTCATGATTGCCATGACGCTCATTCTGGCAACCGCCCAAGCCTCTTTTGGAGTGCTTAACGTGGTTACATTTCGCTCCGCTTACCTTGAGGTAGTTACTAATAATTTAAATATTGCTGCCGATATGATTAGTAAACGGATCAATCGAGTAGTGGGCTTTGGTTTTAGCTATGAAGAGCTAGATGGCGTGGATGATTGGCTAAAGAACTTGGTAGGACCGGTCAAAGAAATTAACTACGTTAATCTTAACGGCCCCAATGGAAGCACCTTATTTTCTTCGTCCATCGAGACTAAGCAATCCCCAAGCAATGCAGTGCTAAACCAAGAAAGTCAGCAAAACACGAATGAAGTACCGCAAGTTTCACGCTTGCTTGGTAAAGATAATGACGGGCTAGAGGCATCATTAGTCATTGCAGCATCAAAAAGCTACGTTGATCAAAAAGTATTTGCATTAGCGCTTGATGCCGTCACCATGTTCGTGACATCCATCTTCTTTCTAGTTGAGATGCTAGTGTTTATTATTATTGTGCTCTCTAATAAGGTCACTCTCACCAATTTACAAGAGGCAGAAAATACTGATCCATCTCATGCCCATGGGATGACTAAAAGAGAAGAATCTGCTTTAGTGATTACTCAGCACGAGAATTGCGTCAGAGTTTTAGCGTTTTTGCTACTCCTATGTAGCTACATGTCCATATCTTTCATTCCAATTCTGATGAAAGATATCTATAGACCGCTTTGGGGTCTATCATTTAATGTGATTGTGGGTCTACCAATCGCCTCTGAAATGTTTGGCGCCTTTTTATCATCTCTGATGGCAGGATATTTTATTGATCGCTATGGCTGGAGACCGGTCTTCGTTTGTGGCTTCATACTGCTTTCGATTGCCACCGTATTTTCAGCATTAACAGATGATGCAGTGAAGTTTATTGCCATTCGCTGCTTTGTCGGTATTGGCTATGGCGCAGCTTGGATGGGCCTACGCGGCTTAGTAGCAACCGGAAAATCGAGTCATGAGCGGACTCATGGCTTCTCTATTTTGAATGCAGGAATATTTGCGGGGATGAATTGTGGGGCAGTGATTGGGGCGCTCTTAGCTCAACGAATTGGCTTTTCTGCTGTGATGATACTTGCCTCGTTAATGATTGCTGTAGCGCTGCCATTTACTTTCTCCCTGACGGTAAATTCTAAGCCAGCTATCACCGGCAATAACAAACTGACTTTGGCGGGACTGCGCAACTTCTTCCTGCATAAAGATACCTTCTTTTTCTTTTTATTAATTACGATTCCTTCTGCAATCACCACATCATTTTTGACCTATTTTTTCCCAGTCTTTGCCAGCTCGGTTGATGTCAGCCAAGGCGATATTGGTCGTGGATTTTTGCTCTATGGAATTTGCATGGTTTTCATTGGACCCCTCTTGGTAAAATTCCTTGCGGGCAAAAAAGTAAACACCAAGCATTTAATGCTGGGATCCTGCCTGATTGGCGTGCTGTCGCTTAGTACATTTTGGTCAGCCCCTACTTTTATAGGCGCACTAATAGCGATAGTCATTTTAGGAATTTCTGATTCAGTGGGCCTGGTTTCTCAAAATAGCTATTTCATGTCCATGCCCGCTGCTGAAAAGATCGGGCACGGTAAGGCCCTGAGTTTTTATAGCGCTATGAAAAAGGTTGGCCAATTTTCGGGGCCAGCTGTTTTTGGGGTTGCAGTCTCACTGGGAACGCTAGTGGGTGTAGGTTTAATTGCCGGAACCTACCTCATTACAACCCTAGGCTTTGGGCTTGTATCACGCGAGACGCACTCAGATATTAATTTACCGCATAGCGTAGATTAAAGAGCGATTTAAATTGCGAAAAACTGCCCTATTTCTAGGTTTAATTCCTTAGCCAACTCTGCGCCAGATACCTTACCAGCGGCACCTTTAGCTTTAAGTACTTCAATTTGCCCACCGTGACAGGCAATGAAAAAAGAGTCTAGCGTAATTTGAGTAACTTCGCCTGGTTTGCCTTTCACGGCACCGAAAGTAGCAGCCACATGCTTGTGACAATCGTAGATCTGCACCTTTTGCTCACCAAACTTAGTCCACGCACCCGGCGCAGGATTGCACGCCCGAATGAGATTGTGGATTTGACTGATGTGGGTTGCCCAATGAATCTGAGCAGCGTTGGCATCAAACCAACCTTCGTAGTTAGCCTGTGATTCATCTTGCACTAACTCTTGATGCTTGCCTGCGACTACCAAATCAGCGGCTTCTAGCAGAGCCTTAACACCGACTGGAAATAGATGATCAAAGTAAATCTTACCGAGCGTATCGTTAGGGCCAATCGGTACTTCTTTTTGCAAAATCACTTCGCCTTCATCCAAGCCATCGGATGGGCGGAAGATGGTTAAACCGGTCTTCTCTTCGCCCAATGCAATTGCCCAATTAATGGCGCTTGGTCCCCGATATTTAGGAAGCAAGGATGGGTGATATTGAATAGTGCCGTGCTTAGGAATCTTACAGAGCTCTTGTGGTACAAATTGCAATACATATGCCATGACACAGATGTCGGCATTGCTATCAATCATGGCCTGAGCAGCCTCAGGACCCTTCAGGGAAGCAAACTGCAAAGGGCTCAAGCCCCTTGCTAGAGCAGCTTCTTTTAAGACTTCAGGTTTACTTGATTTGGGATTATCGGGTGGGCAAAAAACAGCAACCACTTCATCACCACGATCTAAAAAAGCATCTAAAGCCGCTTTACCAAAATCCGCACTTCCAATCAAAGCAACCCGCATCTTAGATCACCTTATCGTGACGTAATGCAATCAACTCATCAGTTGAGTAACCTAACTCACTGAGAATCTCATCGGTATGTTCGCCGAGCAATGGTGAACGTGTCACATCTGTTGGGCTATCAGACATCTTAATTGGGTTGCCGACAGTTAAATACTTGCCACGAATTGGATGATCCACTTCAACAACAGTACCTGTAGCACGCAATGCAGGCTCTTCAGCAATTTCTTTCATAGAGAGAATTGGGCCGCATGGAACATCGTACTTATTCAAAATATCCATGACTTCAAACTTAGACAGAGTCATAGTCCACTTTTCGATCTCACCGAAAATTTCCATGAGGTGTGGCAAGCGCGCCATTGGTGATGCGAAACGGACATCTGTAATCCAATCTTCATGGCCAATCACTTTACAAATCGCCTCCCATACTGGGGCTTGTACCACTACATATATGTAAGCATTTGGATCGGTTTCCCAGCCCTTACACTTCACAATCCAACCCGGTTGACCGCCACCA
Source organism: Burkholderiaceae bacterium (assembly GCA_947380065.1). Classification (GTDB taxonomy): domain Bacteria; phylum Pseudomonadota; class Gammaproteobacteria; order Burkholderiales; family Burkholderiaceae; genus Polynucleobacter. The sequence continues at coordinate 14,863 of CANCPL010000013.1, forward strand.
GAAGCATTGCCCGCGCGGGGTACAGAGTCGCCAAACTCACCGTTCGGGAACTGTGGATACTCTTGCATCAGGCCAACGCGCTCAAGGCGTTGCTGGTCGCGCAACTTCACACGACACAAGTTCAATACAGCGTCTTGCATAGCTGCTAATACTTTCTGACCACGGCCAGAGTGAGTACGTTGATATAAAGCAGTAACAATGCCTAATGCCAAATGTAAGCCCGTTCCACTGTCGCCAATTTGCGCGCCAGTCACCATGGGAGGACCATCATCAAAACCAGTAGTTGATGCAGAGCCGCCTGCACATTGCGCTACGTTCTCATACACTTTGCAATCTTCGTATGGTCCAGGGCCAAAGCCTTTAACAGAAGCCATGATCATCATTGGGTTGAGTTCTTGAATACGTTCCCAAGAAAAACCCATACGATCAAGTGCGCCTGGCGCGAAATTCTCAACCAATACGTCGCACTCTTTAATCAGGCGCTCGAGAATCTCTTTGCCTTTTTGAGTTTTAGTATTCACGGTGATCGAACGCTTGTTGTGGTTGAGCATCGTGAAATACAAACTATCTGCGTCAGGAATATCGCGCAATTGACCACGAGTTGCATCACCCTCGCCTGATTTTTCTACCTTAATTACATCTGCACCAAACCAAGCAAGCAACTGAGTACAAGTTGGCCCTGATTGAACGTGCGTGAAGTCGAGGATTTTGACCCCTTCTAGTGCTTTTGCCATGATTTAAGTCCTAATAAGAATAAAATTTTGAATTGAGACAATTTTACCAGCGGGAAATAAGAAAAATAGGGGCTTGCCCAATTTTTGGGCACAGATCCTATCTAAGCCTATATTGGCGTCACCATAGGGCTATATGCGGTTAAACCTGAGGGTTTTCAAGCTCAGAGATGCGCTTTTTAAGGGCTCTCTTGGGCAAAACGTTCAGTTTCATCCCGAATGATCGCCGCCATCCTTGTGCTTGGCAGGCACCTTTAATAAGGAATAAGGAGCCGCCATAACGGGTTGTACCGCTTTCCATAGAATGGCTGTAGCCCTCATTATGTTTATGGCGCTGACGATCAGGAACCATTAAATTAAGGCCTTACCTAACGCCTCTTCTTCGGACTAGCCGAAGATGCGAGTGGCGGCAGGGTTCCACAGCACAATTTTTTCATGTGCATCAGCCACAATCATTGCGTCACCCCCATACCCTACCAATTGGCGCAAATCAATACTTGTCTTCATATAAGTAGTCTGTAGAAATTTTGCTTCACTAGTGATTTTTTGTACCTTGGTTGCTAGAAAGAAAAAAGGCGCTCACTAGGAGCGCCTTAAAGAAACTACTTTAATACAAAAACGTATTTTTATTAAACCGCTTTTGCTGCGTGCAACTTAGCAATGTCATCAGCGTTGTAGCCAAGGTCAGCCAATACTTCATCAGTGTGCTCACCCAATACTGGTGATGGACCAACTTCGATTTCCAAATCAGAGAACTTGATTGGGCTGCCGATAGTCAAATACTTGCCACGAACTTTGTGGTCAACTTCAACAATAGAACCACTCTTACGCAAGTCTGGAGAAGCAGCCAATTCTTTCATCGAGAGAACTGGAGCACATGGAATATCGAACTTGCGGAGGATGTCCACAGCTTCGTACTTAGTCTTGTCTTTGAGCCAGTCTTCAATCGTTGCGAAAATGTCAAAAATCTTATCTTGACGAGCTTCAGCAGTCATATAGGCTGGATCGGTTGCCCACTCTGGCTTACCAATCGCACGAGTGATTGGCTCCCAAGCGTGTCCTTGAATAGTGAAGTAGATATAGGCGTTTGGATCTGTTTCCCAACCCTTACACTTCAATACCCAACCAGGCTGACCGCCACCACCAGCGTTACCTCCACGTGGAACTACGTCCGTGAATGAACCGTGTGGGTACTGTGGATACTCTTCCAAGTAACCGATCTTGTCCAAACGTTGTTGATCGCGCAACTTCACGCGGCACAAGTTCAACACTGCGTCTTGCATTGAGCAAGATACTTTTTGACCTTTGCCAGTTTTTTGACGCTGCATCAATGCAGTCAAAATACCAATTGCCAAGTGCATACCAGTATTAGAGTCACCCAAAGCAGCAGCAGAAACTGTAGGAGGACCATCCCAGAAACCAGTTGTTGAAGCAGCACCGCCAGCACACTGAGCAACGTTCTCATACACTTTTAAGTCTTCGTATGAGTGGCCATCGCTAAAGCCTTTTACAGAAGCCATAATCATTTTTGGGTTCAATTCTTGGATACGCTTCCAAGAGAATCCCATACGATCCAAGGCACCAGGACCAAAGTTCTCAACCATCACATCAGAAGTCTGGATCATCTTCTCTAAAACTTCTTTACCTTCTTGAGTCTTAGTATCCAAAGTTAAAGAACGCTTATTACCGTTGAGCATTGTGAAGTACAAAGCATCTGCACCTGGAATATCGCGCAATTGGCTACGTGTTACATCGCCAGAACCTGGGCGCTCTACTTTAATTACGTCAGCACCATACCAAGCCAACAACTGAGTACATGCAGGGCCTGCTTGTACGTGCGTGAAGTCAATAATGCGAATACCGTCTAATGGTTTTGTCATGTTTGTTTCTCCTTAAGTCTTTCTTGTTTGTTGCTTAATTTAGCCTAAAAATATTAACTTTTTATTACCGTTTTAAATATCTTATTTCTTCGCGCCTGCTGTAGATGGGTTTAAGTTTGTTAAACGTCCACTCTCAGTACCCGCAGTTTCATCAATAACAGCATTGATGAGGGCTGGTTTACCGGCAGCAATCGCTTCTGTTAACGCTGCTTCTAATTCTGCTGGGGTAGTTACGTAGTAACCAATGCCGCCAAACGCTTCAATCATCTTGTCATAACGAGCATCTTTAACAAACACTGTTGGTGCAACATCAGCACCGCCCGTTGGATTCACGTCAGTACCACGGTAAACACCGTTGTTATTGAAAATAACTGTAGTAATTGGCAAGTTATAACGGCAAACAGTCTCTAATTCCATGCCGCTAAAACCAAACGCGCTATCGCCTTCAACGGCGATAGTAGGCAAGCCGCTAGTTACAGCAGCACCAATGGCATAACCCATACCGATACCCATAATCCCCCAAGTGCCTGAGTCAAAACGCTTGCGCGGCTTGTACATATCGACGATTGCACGGCAATAGTCCAATGTATTTGCACCTTCGTTTACCAAGTTCACATCTGGATTCTTTTTGATCACATCACGAATGACACGCAACGCACCATGGAAGTTCATTGGATGCGCCTCTTTAGCCAATGTCTCTGCCATCTTCGCGGTGTTCTTGTCTTTCTTCTCGGTAATCGCAGCGATCCACTCAGCGCTTGGCTTAGGAACAGCAGAGATACCTTTTAACAATTCGCCAACGCATGAACCGATATCGCCAATCAATGGAGCAGCGATTTGTACGTTGCTATCCACTTCGTTTGCCTGAATGTCGATCTGAATAAATTTCTTAGGATCCTTGCCCCAAGTTTTACCTTTACCATGCGCAAGCAACCAATTCAAACGTGCGCCAACCAATAACACCGCATCAGCTTCAGCCAATACAAATGAACGGGCCGCAGAAGCAGATTGCGGATGATTGTCTGGCAATAAACCTTTAGCCATCGACATCGGCAAGTATGGGATACCAGATGTTTCGATTAAGTCACGAATCTCTTTATCAGCCTGAGCATAAGCAGCGCCCTTACCCAAGAGAATCAACGGACGCTTAGCGCCCTTCAACACATCTAATGCACGAGCAACTGCATCAGCTGCGGGGATTTGACGTGGAACTGGATCGATTACCTTGAAGATCGATTTCTTGGCTTCTTCAGCAGGCATGGTTTGGGCAAGTAACTGGGCTGGCAAGTCTAAATACACGCCGCCTGGACGACCAGAAACTGCAGCGCGGATTGCACGAGCAAAACCGATGCCGATATCTTCAATGTGATTAATACGATAGGCTGCTTTGCAATAAGGCTTAGCAGCATTGAGCTGATCCATCTCTTCGTAGTCACCTTGTTGCAAGTCAACGATTTCACGCTCGCTTGAACCAGAGATCAAAATCATTGGAAAGCAGTTCACGGTAGCGTTTGCTAACGCTGTCAAACCATTTAAGAATCCTGGAGCAGAAACGGTCATGCAAATGCCAGGCTTTTGAGTCATGTAGCCAGCAATCGCGGCAGCATTGCCAGCGTGCTGCTCGTGACGGAAGCCAATAAAACGCAAACCTTCGGCCTGCGCTAAACGACATAAGTCAGTAATTGGAATACCAACGAGACCAAAAATTGTATCGAGGTCATTTGCTTTCAAAGCGTCAATGACGAGATGAAAGCCATCGGTTAATTGTGTGTTTTGATTATCTGTTGTCATAGAAATTTATATAAAAATTGCGGTTCCGCTCTTGTAGAGCCAAGGCAATTTAGCTTTCGCTAACGTCTCCAATGTAGTTATTAATCGCACAACGGGTTTTGTATCCCGCTTAGGCTGAGATGAATATTAGGCTTGGGGAGAGGGTTCATCATTGACTTCGGTCAATTTCCCTCCAAATCCTGTAATTACAGGCAGTTCTGCTGATTAGACAAAAAGCTCTTTGTGCTTCGTTTTGAGCCGACTCAAAGTCTCGGGAGAAAGATTTAGGTAGGCGGCCAGCTCTTTTTTAGGAAGCAGCTCAAATAAGTCCTCGTATTTACGCAAGAAACGCTCTACCCGACCTGGGGCATCGAGCATATGCAGGGTAATGGTGTGAGCCATGATTTCACTCATGAGGCGCATGACCTCAAACTCGAAATTCTCCTTCAAGGGCTTATGCTGCTCCAGAAATTCTGCCCATTTCTTCATCGGCATCCGAGCTACGCGGGCCTTAGTAACGCACGCAATACTGTAGGGGGCAGCGGTTTTAAGGCGCCAGGCGGCATAGCTAGTTTCAATATCTTTTTCGATAGCAAAACGCAAAATCATCTCTTTTGCATCCGCACTAGAGACAATGCGCTTCAGAATTCCATCCAAAACAAAGTACTGCTCCATTTGGTGGTCACCTTGGTGCAGCAAGATTTCGGATTTTTTAAGCTCATCGATTTCTAAATGACGCTCTAAATCAGCCATTGCTGAGGGGTCTAGGCTTTTTAAAACCGAGTTTTGACTCAGTTGCAGACGAATCAGGTTTTTTTCGGGGTGCTTATCTAATACGGTCATGAATCCTTACTCCAAGACCATCTATTGTAGGCTTTTTTACTCTCGAAAACCCTTATTTCCGACTTAGATTGGCGCAAATCCACTAGAATCTGGGAGTCGTGGTGCTTTATTGCAGTGCAATAAAGTTAAACGGGAAACACTAAACGTGTGCTGCCCCCGCAACGGTAGGTAAATGCGTCTTTACTAACTGTCTAAGACGTCAGGAATCTGACAAAGCCACTGTGCGCGTCAATCGCATGGGAAGGCCAGATTCTGATATTTACTAGCCCGGATACCGGCCAAGACAGGTGGAATTTTGCGGACGGGGATCTTCGCGCGCCAATTATGCGCAACCCGCGCTTTATTGACGCCTGAACTCCTGCACGGGAAATTCTGTTCGACCCAGTTAACGGGGAAGTTAACTAGGCATTCGATAACAGAAAGTGAATCATGAAGCAGCAGTCAAAACAGCAGAGGATCGCCCTCGTTTGCGGCGCCCTTTTCACGCTATACCTTACCCCTTCAGTCTTTGCGCAAAGCAACCAAAACACAGTCATTGTTACCGGTTCACGCTTTGAGGAAAATCTTAATGAAGTTCCAGCCAATGTCAAAGTCATCACACGCGATGAGATAGCAAACTCAACATCAAACAATATCCCAGATGTTCTATCTCAAATTGGCGGCCTAAACGTGCGAAGTCTCAATCCAGGGCAACTGAACCTAGACGCTACCGTGGATATGGGTGGCTATGGTGCTACCGCCAATAGCACAACATTAATATTGATTGATGGCCAGAGAATCAATCCCATTGACTCTTCTACTGTTAGCTGGGGCTCAATCCCACTAGACTCAATCGAGCGGATAGAAGTTTTACAGGGTGGCGCAAGCGTTCAGTACGGTAATGGCGCAGTTGGCGGCGTGATCAATATCATTACCAATGGAAATACCTCAAAGTTAAATCAAGCTAGCGTAAGCTATGGCAGTTACAACACTCTAGTTAACAATGCAATTTTTCGCGATACCTACCAAGACACCACTTATCAAATAACCGCAAATACCTCAAACACCAATGGCTGGAGACAGAATTCAGCGGCGAATGCATATGCTTTTGATGCAAAAGTGATTCAGAAGTTTGGCGGAATCGACAGAATCTATACAGATATATTTTATGGATACACCAATGCCCAAAATCCCGGTGGCGTTATAGGGCAGGTTGGCTCTGGTGATCCGCAAGCAGCCAAATTCAATAATATTGGCTCGAATACAACGACGAATAATACTGGCGTAAGATTTGGCGGCACCAAAGGATTGGCGGAAGGCTACATTGGAGAGCTTGATGCTTCCTACACCAATAGAAATGTTTTCTATCGCAATCCCTTTTATGACAGTGGCGAAGCTCTCAATGTAATTCCCTACCCGATTGTTGGCGCGAGTAACACGACGCTATCAGGTTGGCAGCTCAATCTATCCCCACGCATCAAAGCTAACCTTGAATCCTTTGGTACAGGGATTTTGGGTTATGAGCTCAACAAAGCAAGTCAAGGATCCAACAACACATATGGCTCTGAGGTATTAAATAATGTGATGATCCCCAATGGTTACATTACCAACCCAAATGGACTGACCTATAACGCACAAAATGCATCATTACTAAATCAATCTATCTATGGAATTTTAAAACTACCCATCATCAAGGGATTAAGTCTTGATGGTGGTGCTAGACATCAAGCACAGCAAGCCAGCACTTACGACACCAATATTTACTCGGCAAGTGGTCCAGCTAACGCTAATAAAACATACTCAGCAAATGCAGGCGATGCTGCACTCAATTTTAACTACGCAAACAATCAAAAGGTCTACATCAAATGGAATCAGTCGTATCGCTTTCCAAACATTGATGAATTCTGGGGGTATGACATCAATACATCTACTCAAGTTTTTAATGGCATCCTCAGACCTCAGACAGCCCAAACCTACGAGATTGGTGGCAACTGGATGTTTAGTAGCCTCAGAATAAATGGCTCTATTTTTTCATCTACATCTCAAAATGAAATCATGTATGACCCATCCTCAGGCTTTAACTACAACTCTCAGTACAGCGTAAATAGACGAGGAATTGTTGTAGATTCATCATCAAATATAACGAGTAAACTCATGGTTGCTGGCGGAGGAAAGGTTCAAAATTCTTATTATGCGGATGGCCCCTTCGCTGGCAATGCTATTCCACTCTCGCCAAACTTACTACTAAATGCAAGAGCCAATTATTTGATCGATATGAACTGGTCATTTGGAGGAGTCATCAACTATGTTAGCAATCAACATTACGATGCAAGTCCGACCTACTACAACACCCTCAATCAAATGCCCTCGTACACAGTTGGAGATATTTACCTAAACTATAAGACTGGGAATTTTGATACTAAATTCACCATTAAAAACGTAGGCAATACTTCCTATGCGACAACGGGGGGATATACCAGCCTTATGGGTGCTAATGGTAGCTTCAACAATAGCTACTACTACTATCCCAGTGACAGAAGAGCGTTTTATTTAACCTCCAAATACACCTTCTAAGGCTGATTTTCTCTTTTTGGAGGAGTCTCCTCTATGAGAGGTCTCCAAAATTGAGAAACTTGGGCTAATCTCAAGGCTACAATGCCTATATGAGTGAATTAAACCCCCCTCTCTCAAGCGAAGATGCTAGCGACCTAGATTCGCTCAGAATTTCTGTTGCTAGACTATCTGAAAAAATTTCCTTGATTCAGGACGCCGTAAAAAATCTTGCCCAAGATCGCGCATTACAAGAAAATAAGATTGAAGATGCGCAAAAGCGTATTCAACATATCTTAAGTCGCCTGCCAGAACAGAGTGATGGTCGACAATTAAATCTACTTGGCGAAGTTGTTCCGCCAAATACTCTAGAAGATGATAATGAGCCAACAACGCATTGAAGTAAGTATCGCCGGCCAAAAAATCACCTTAGCGACTAGTGCTGAGCATGAGCCGCTATTAAGGGCAGCATGCGTCTTGGTAGACGAACAGATTCAACTGGCTATCAATGGTGGTAACCGCAGCATTGAGAGAGCGAGCATGATGGCAGCCCTCAAAATTGCTGGCGACCTCATTACTTTGCAAAAAAATCAATCACAACAAGGCACCTCATCTAATATGAGCTCCGATGAAGTCACTCGTCTACAGGGTGAAATTCGCGCGCTCGAGGATCAAGTAGATGCCTTGATGCAAACCCTTTCCCTGCCTGGTTCGCCAAGGCCAATAGTTCCTTGAACCGATGCGCAAGCATCAGGAACGATCTTTACCTTGCGGGCGTGAGCGTTTTGCAAGTTCACAGTGCCAACTTAGACTTGGTCACTCCCTGAACCTCTTAATGCACCCAAAGCAGAGTAGCCGTTCCACCTTGAACCTTAGGGTTCAGGATGACGGCCTAGCGGCCAAGGCGGGGAATTCATGTTACTAAGTGATATCTTGATGCTCATGTTGTGTGGTGGCATCTCCGGTTACTTAGCTGGTCTATTGGGTATCGGTGGCGGGATGATCTTGGTTCCCTTCATGATTCTGGTGTTTAATCATCTCGGCTTTAGTCAAGAAGTCATCGTCCATATGGCGATCGCCACCGGAATGGCCACGATTTTATTTACTACGACCTCTGCAATTTGGGCGCATCACAAACACGGCTCAATTGATTGGAAGCTAGTTGCATCCTTAAGTCCGGGAATGGTTTTTGGCGGGCTGATAGGTGGCAGTGAATTATTCGAAGCACTAAAAACTTCCTGGTTGTCGCTCTTCTTTGCTGTTTTCATTGTCTACACATCAATTCAGATGCTGCTCAATAAGAAACCCAAGGCAGGCAGAGAATTACCAAATGCAGTTGGATTATTTTCTTTTGGAACATTTTCGGGGGCGCTGGCAAGTTTAGTCGGAGCGGGCGGAGCCTTTATTACCGTACCCTTTATGCTTTGGTGCAATGTTAAGCCTCACACAGCAATGGCTACCTCATCAGGCTTAGGCTTTCCAATTGCTGCTGCTGCAACGATTGGCTATATGTATGGCAGTTGGGGTAACCCGAATCTACCAGCAGGTTCTTTAGGGTTTATTTATTTACCAGCGGTCGCTTGTATTGTGTCGGTAAGCATCTTTACTGCACCCTTAGGTGCCAAGATGGCCAGAAAACTCAATATTGCACAACTCAAACGCGTTTTTGGCATCCTGCTGTTTTTCCTTGCAGCCTTCATGTTTAATGAAAGCCGCAAGGCATTTGGTTTTTAATTAAGCGGTGTACTGCTGACGCAAAATATTCTTTTGCACCTTACCCATGGCATTACGAGGCAAATCAGTAACAATCTCGACACGCTTAGGAATCTTAAAGTTCGCAATCTGTGTTTTCAGAGTAGCGATCATCCCCTCTGCATTTAACTTCGCTCCGGCCTTTGGCACTACCACTGCCATCACTGCCTCACCAAAGTCAGGATGCGGAATACCAATCACGGCACTCTCATCCACGCCTGGCATGTCATCGATAAAACTCTCGATTTCTTTAGGATAGACGTTGTAGCCACCCGAGATAATTAAATCCTTGCTACGACCAACAATGCACAAGTAATCCTTGGGAGCCTTGCCGCCATTGGCATCCCCACCCCAACGGCCGACATCACCAGTTTTAAACCAGCCGTCTTTTGTAAATTCTTCGGCAGTCTTCTCAGGCATACGCCAGTAGCCTGCAAATATATTCGGACCCTTCACTTGAATACTGCCAATCTCGTTTACTTTGCATGGCTTGTTATCTTCATTAACTACACGCACCTTAACGCCAGGCAATGGCAGACCAACAGACCCGCCTACGCGCTTACCTTTGTATGGATTGGACACCAACATTACCGTCTCACTCATGCCATAACGCTCAAGAATCGGTTGGCCAATCACTTCTTTGAAAGTGTTAAATGTTTCCGTCAGTAGAGGAGCTGAGCCAGAAACAAATAGGCGCATATTGCTTGCTACTTTTTTAGTAAATCCTTTGTCAGCCAATAGACGTACATAGAATGTAGGTACACCCATCATCACTGTGGACTGTGGCATATGCTTGAGAAGCTGCGCTGTATCTAAACGCGGCAACCAAATCATTTTGCTGCCATTAATCAATGCGCCATGCGCTGCCACAAACAGTCCATGAACGTGGAATATCGGCAAAGCATGTAATAGGACATCGCCTTTTTTCCAACCCCAGAACTTTTGCAACACTTGTGCATTGCTACCCAAGTTTTTATGGGTCAGCATTGCACCTTTACTACGACCAGTTGTACCAGAGGTATACAGAATTGCTGCAAGATCATCGTCTTTTGCAGGGACTGTTTTGAATTTATCGCTCAGGTTAGCTGCGCGGTCCAATAAAGTGCCTGTCCGGTTCTCATCCAAGGTAAAGACATGCTTCGTACCCGCTTTGGAAGCTACTGCAGATAACCAGGAGAGATTCTTGCTACTGCATACAACCACTGCTGGCTCAGCATTTTCTAAAAAGTACTGGATTTCGGCAGATTGATAAGCGGTATTGAGCGGCAAATATACATAGCCCGCACGAATGGTGGCCAGATAAAGAAAAAGCGCTTCAGGAGACTTCTCAACCTGTACTGCAACCCTAGCTCCTCTAGGAAGCTTAAGACTGGCAAGTAAATTTGAAAGCTTGGCTGTTGCAGCTTCTAGATCACCCCAGGAGTAATAGAGACCATCATGCGTCTCAAGAGCACACGCTTTTTTGTCTTTTGGAAAACCTTTTTCCAATAGTGAATATAAATTCATTCGAACCTCAAACCCAAGGGGTAATGTTTAATAAAAAAATTAATCTAATTTAGCGCCAGAAGCCTTGGCAACAGCAGCCCAACGCTTGATATCCGCATTTACAAATTTGCCGAAAGCAGGACCCGATAAATTAGGCGTATCTGAACCATTGTTAGTCCAAATCGTTTTTAACTCTGGAGTGTTAATTGCTTTTTGAACTTCTACAATCATCCTATCAATGATCGGTTGTGGAGTTCCTTTGGGGGCAAACAATCCATACCAAGTAGAAACCTCATAACCTACTAAACCAGATTCTGCAGCAGTAGGCACATCCGGAAATCCAGGGGCGCGCTTTTGAGAAGCTACTGCGATTGCTACGATAGAACCGTTTTTGATTTGCGCAGCAGATGAACCCAAACCGTCAAACTCGACATCTACCTGGCCCGCAATAAGGTCTTGCATAGCCGGGCCAGCTCCACGATAGGGAATGTGGGTGATAAACGTTTTTGTCAGCATCTTGAACTGCTCTGCAGCCAAATGATGCGAGGAACCATTACCAGCACTTGCGTAATTAAACTTACCTGGATTCTTTTTGAGAAGCTCGATAAATTCTTTTAAGTTTTTCACCTGCACATTTTTAGGATTAACAACAATCACCTGGGGTGGATTCGCCACCATAGCAACAGGGATAAAACTTTTTTCTATGTCGTAATCTAAGTTTGGATACATCGCCGGCGCGATTGCATGATGCGCAGCACCCATAAAGAATGTGTAGCCATCTGGCGCAGCCTTAGCTGCAATAGAAGCACCTAGCGTACCGCCAGCACCGCCACGGTTATCAATAATGATTTGTTTACCGAGTTGCTTGGTCAGTTGTGCAGCCAAAGGTCTGGCGAAGGCATCTGTTCCACCTCCAGCTGGAAATGGCACAACTACTGTGATCGGCTTATTTGGCCATTCTTGAGCCATCACCACCAAAGGTACGGCGAAAAACAGAAAGGCAGCTCTCTTAATGATTGCTGACAGGCTTAATTGATTAAACATCATTGTCTCCTCCACTAGCCAATATTCATGGCTTTAAATTCATTATTAATATTAATTATTTAATGCTACTTATCGATCAAATTACTGCCTGGATCTTAGCGCCCAGTCATACATTAGACCCTAAAGTGAATCTCTTTGGATTCTGCTTTAAGGCATCTCCTCCCAAATATATTGCTAGGCCTGCATTAATCTGCCAACAGCTCGTGAATAATCAATTTCCCCCTGAGTAAAGCGCTCATGGTTTTCCTCAACGGAGGAAAGATCATATAAATAGTTGACCATCAAGCAGGCTGACTGCCTTAAACCCTTGCGAGAGAGGTCTCCAGCCCAATTAATTTGATGCAATTTAGCGCCGTTACCTAGATGAAACTTCGCAACTGGATTGCCGTTACGACCAGCAGAGCCTAATCCTAGATAAATACTTGCCAAGCACATTAATGCAGTCTTTTCTTTTTCGGTAGCGTTGTCAGGATGCCAGCCAGAACTTAAGCGCTCGGTCCACGAACGTTTGGCCAATCCAAGGACCTCCAAGGAATGATCACGAGCAGTGCGTACTGCAGGCTTCAGTTGGGTCCCCGTCTTTTCTCCGCCAATATCAGCACCAGCGGCGATCCAATCAATAAATCCTGGGATTGGTGACAAGGTTACAAAGGTTTTGAGGCTAGGAAACTCAGCATGCAACTGTTCGGCAACTCGCTTAATCAGGAAGTTACCCATGGAAACACCACGCAAGCCTGGCTCGCAGTTGCTAATAGAATAAAAAGCAGCCACTTTATATTGTGAAGTTTGATGAACGGTCTCCGCCTTCTTATCCACCAAAGGAGTAATCACAGCGGGGATTTCTGGCAAAAGCGCTACTTCAACGAATATCAATGGCTCATTTGGAAGTTGCGGATGAAAAAATGCAAAACATCTACGATCAGGCTGTAAGCGGCGGCGCAGGTCATCCCAGCCATCAATTGCATGCACAGCTTCGTGTTGAATGAGCTTTTCTAAAACCTCCGCAGGCGATTTCCAATCCACCCGATGCATCTTCAAAAATCCTGGGTTAAACCAAGAGGATAAGAGGTGACGCAAGTCAAAATCAACCGCAGTAAGCTCAGGCTGTTTATCAAGCAATTGCAAAAGATCGCGGCGCATACCTACAAGCGCAGCTGTTCCATTGGTTGCACGATTAAGACGACGAAACAATTCTTGCCTTGGGGGCTCAGTCACACGTTGCAATTTAATGTAGTTGCGAGCGCTAGCTTCTGCCGAGAAATTTTGTGCAGCGGCCATTACTGCAGCAGCATCAGGATTGAGCTTTTCAAATAGAAAATTAAAAAATTTGGCGTGCTGGTCTTTGGAGAGTTTGCGATAGTTGTGGATTACATCATCAGCCATGCTGACGGCGTTGGATTCACCACGCTCAGAAATGAGTCGGTTGACCGCGCCTGTAACGCGGGAAAAGTAACGGGCTTTTGCTAGCTTTTCAAGCATGTAGATCTCTCAAAGAATTCACCCCAAAGGAAGAAGGATTCAAGCTTAATGTATAGCCGAGTAAACACCAAATCAATTAATTAAAGTGCATTTTCATTAACTTTAAGTTAATTATTAAACCAACTTATCTCGGGCTGCTTAACTAGTATTGCGATGCAACATGCGGGTTTCAGCCGCTAGAGCGAGGATATTGGGGTTAGATTCATTAGCCTGGAGGTACATTAAGCCAATACGTTGTGTCACCTGATATTTTGGCAATAAGGGGGTAAATTCAATGGCATCGCCCATCAAAGCCATCACCCGACCAGGCAGCAAAGATCTCCCCAGGTCACCTGAGACCATATTCATAAGAGAAAAGATATCCCCCACCTTCATTACAACATTGGGGCTAAATCCAGCCAGCTGGAAAGCCTCATAAAACCCTGAGGTGGTGGCAAAACCATCTTGCAGGGTCAAAAATTTCTCATTTTGGTATTGGGATAAATCAATATTGGCTTCAGCTGGCTTATTGTTTTTTGAAGAGGCTAAAAACAACTGGTCCTCTAAAAGAGGGACTACCTGGACACCCTCCGGAAGATCTCTGATGGGAACTGCCATGACTACTGCGTCTACATTTCCCTCGCCGAGTCTCTTCATCAAATCCTCATTAGATCCCAGATATAAATCAATATCTAAGTCAGGCCTGCGAATTTTGGTACCCATAATGATCCGCGGAATAATATTGGCAGTTAAAGAGTACATTGAGCCTAAGCGGATTTGCCCAATCTCAACCCCTGATTTAGCTCGCGTCTTTTTCAGAATGCGATCTACATCCGCCAATAAATCTGCGCTGGCCTCTGCCAAGTAAATGGCGGCTGGCAAAGACTTTAGTTGCCGCCCTTCTTTTACAAAGAGTGGGCAACCAATCCCTGATTCTAGGGAATGCAAGGCTTTATGAATGCTGACTGAACTTAAATGCAATTCCTCTGCTGTTCTGGAAAGACTTCCAGTGCGCACAAAAGAACACAGAATTTCTAACTTTCGTAGTGTCAGTTCTTCATTGAGCATAGAGGCGCTTATTGGCTGATGAAGTACTCTTTAAGTACTCTTAGATTTAAATGCTGTCATCAGGTAAGTGCCGAACAATATCATCGGCACACATAACCATTGACCCATAGAAAGCCCTAAACCTAGAAGACCCAAGAAAGAATCTGGTTCGCGTGCATATTCAGCCAAGAAGCGACAAACGCCGTATCCCAATAAGAAGAATCCAGATACTTGACCAACCTTTCTAGGCTTACCTGCATAAATCCACAAAGCAACACCAAGCAAAATACCCTCGCCAAGCAGTTGGTAAATCTGAGATGGATGACGTGGCACTGAATCTACTAAAGGAAAAACCATGGCCCAAGGCAAATCAGTAGGCCTGCCCCATAATTCGCCATTAATAAAATTCCCCAATCGCCCAAATGCCAAACCAAAGGGAACTAGTGGTGCCACCAAATCACTCACCACAAAAAAAGTAGTTTGACGTTTTCTAGCAAACCAATACAGTGCAACCAACACCCCCAGTAAGCCGCCATGAAAAGACATGCCGCCTTCCCAAATTTTGAAAATACTCAAAGGGTGAGATAAGTAAAAACTAGGCATATAAAAGAGGGTATAACCCAGGCGGCCGCCAAGTACTACTCCAAGAACACCAACAAAGAGTAAGTCCTCAAGATCCTTATAGGTCCAACCTAGAGCTTGATAGCGTGGGGATCGAATGCGCAAGCGGCCTAAAAGCAAGAATTGGACAAAGGCCATGAGGTACATCAAGCCATACCAATGAATTGCAAATGAACCAATCCGAATTACTGCAGGGTCAAACTGAGGATGAATCAACATGGATATTAACTTTTGGATTGATCAAAGTTATGTAACTCATGACCTAATTCTCGATAAGCTTTATAGCGCTCGCGCCCAGCCAGACGCTCAGCCTCATTGACCGTGACAACTTCAACAATTCTGGGAAAACGCGTAACTAGAGCGGGCACATCAGCAGGCATACGCATTCCCAAATGAATCATGACATCGGCATGGGGGATACTATTTAAAGCAGAAGAGGCAAAGTCATCCGTTAGGACAATGGGGGTTTCTGCTGCTGCTTCATCATCAATAAAACAGTGCGGTAAAAAATCAGCGCTACTAAATGACCAAAGAAGTTCGTTTAACTTTTGCAGATCATCTTTTTCACCCACCATCACAATATTTCGAACAGGCTCACCTTCTGGGGTAGCACTCCAAATTTTGCGCGTGAGGCGACAAGCGTATTCCAGCTTGTCACTCACATTGCTATGGAAATCAATTCGAGCCATTCAATATTTATCCGGCGGTCTGAGTGAGCGCCTATTACTTACGCTCAAGCAAGAAGTTCACCAAGAGCGGCACAGGACGACCGGTAGAGCCTTTGGCCACGCCACTTTTCCATGCAGTTCCAGCAATATCTAAGTGAGCCCATTTGTATTTCTCTGTAAAGCGCGATAGGAAGCAGGCTGCTGTCACACTTCCAGCTGGGCGTCCACCAATATTGGCAACATCTGCAAAGTTGGATTTAAGCTGCTCATGATAAGCAGCATCTAAAGGCAAACGCCATACTGTATCCAGAGAAGCATTGCCTGCTTTAGTAATCTCACTTACCAAGCTCTCATCTTCAGAAAATAAACCGCTATGTACATGACCCAAGGCAATCACACATGCGCCAGTCAAAGTGGCAATATCAATAACTGCTGCGGGCTTAAAACGCTCCACATAAGTGAGCGCATCACAAAGAATGAGTCGGCCTTCTGCATCGGTGTTGAGAATCTCAATGGTTTGCCCAGACATGCTCTTGACAATATCGCCAGGTCGAGTAGCTTGACCTGATGGCATATTTTCACAGGTTGGTATAACGCCAATCACGTTCTTCTTCAGTTTCATTAAGGCAACCGAATACATCGTGCCAATTACGGAAGCTGCGCCACACATGTCGTACTTCATTTCATCCATGGCTTCACCTGGCTTCAGTGAAATGCCGCCAGTGTCGAAAGTAATGCCTTTACCTACCAAGACAATCGGTGCTTCACCCGCTTTACCACCTTGATGCCGCATCACAATAAATTGTGGCGGCGTATCAGATCCTTTGGCAACAGATAAGAATGAACCCATCCCTAAAGCCTCGATTTGCTTGCGTCCGAGCACTTCAACTTTGAGGCTAGTTTTTTTACTTAAGCCCTGGGCAGCCTTACCTAAATAGGTTGGAGTGCAAATATTGGGCGGAAGGTTGCCAAGATCCTTTGCTAAGTTCATTCCCTCAACCATCGATACGCCCTGCTCTACAGCAGACTTCAGCTCTGTTGAGCAACCATTATTACCAGCAAATACCAAGCTTTTAAAGGTGTCCGCTTTATCCTTAACTTTAAACTTCATGTCAGGCTGACGCACGCCAAAACGGTAAGCCTGATCGCCAGCATATTGAATGGTGAGCCGAACCTCTTCCGCTATAAATTCTGCCTTTTGGGCGAGCGCAAAACTTGGAGTAAACCAGAGAGCGCTTTCAATGGATCCACCGCTGAGCTCCTTCAGGGCAGAGCGAGCAACTTTGGAATACGTAGTCAGACTACGCTCACTAGCAAGATGTAAGTCACCCAAACTGACGAGTAATACCCGTTTTGCTTTAACCCCATTTGCGGCCCACGATTTTTCTGCTCTCAACATGCACGCTGAGGCCTGCTTGGAATCTAAATCTCCAACAATATTGGCGTGAGTTACCGAACCCCCGAGTAAAAGATCGAGCTCTGGCAAAAATCCCGTTTTTGCTTTGGCGCCCTTAGCGCCTGAGAAGCTATCCAAGTCTGCTTTGGAATACCCCAAGACCAAACAGTCAGCACTATGGCCAAGGAGAGATTTAAGGCTAGATTTCTGGAGTTTTGGGCTCTGAAGGTCGGCTTGAGGGAAAATCTTGATGCTAAATTGAATTGTCATAATCTATTACGGTATTTTGGTCGATTCAAAGGGAAGGTAATTACTAATTTGGGACGTTTATCCATTATCCTCCGACATGAGATTCACCTCCCTTATCAGCAGCAATATAAGCCATTTACAGCCATTCATAACCTCATAAATCCAGACCCTTATATCTCATGATTTTTAACCAGGCCCTTCGCCGCGAACTCAGTTTTACGACTGGCGGGGTCTTTTTGGTCTTAGTCACCATCATGGTGACCACCTTGGTGATCCGAATTTTGGGTTATGCCGCCAATGGCGCAGTAAATCCCGAAGATGCGCTCGTTTTAATAGCCTTGGCCACCCTGGGGTATCTTGCGGTTCTTTTGACGGTTTCCTTATTTGTAGCCACCCTCATTGTTTTGGTGCGCTGGTACAAAGATTCAGAAATGATTGTTTGGTTTGCAAGCGGCTTAAGCATTACCAATCTCATTCGCCCCATCTTGCAATTTGCTACGCCGCTCATCATCGTTATTGCTTTGCTAGCGCTTTTTGTCTGGCCATGGGCCAACCGTGAATCGACTTTAATTAGTCAACGCTTTCAACAACGTGATGATGTATCGATGGTCAGCGCGGGGCAATTCAAAGAGTCCGCGAAAGCAGATCGAGTCTTTTTTATTGAAGAGCTCGATGTTGATAAAAGTGAAGTAAAGAATATCTTTGTTGCCGACTCTAAGAACGGTCGTTTGAGTATTGCAGTTTCTTCAACCGGCTTTATTCAAAACGCTGAAGGTGGTGAAAAATCCATTGTTCTTCATAATGGCAGACGCTATGAGGGGCAACCCACTCAGCCTGATTTTAGGATCCTAGAATTTAACGAATACAGCACTAAAATCCGCAGCAAAGATGCCTTAGCCCCAGCACCGCGTGATCGCGAGAAGACGATTACGGAGCTTCTAAACGATCCCAATCCTGTAACTATCAACCCTAATCGCGCTGAATTACTCTGGCGCATTGGCCTGCCCTTAATGGCTTTAGGTTTGGTATTGATTGCCATACCACTTGCTTACGTCAATCCACGTCTTGGCAACTATACAGCCATGTTCTACGCGGTACTGGTGTACTTGATCTACAGCAACTTACTGAACTTGACACAAAATTTCGTTTCACAAGGCAAGGTGAGTGTTTTTGTTGCCATCTGGCCAATTCATTTATTTGCCCTTTTGATTGCTACAGCCCTAATCCGTAATCGCATCAACCCATCCTTAAAATGGTGGCGCCGTCAATTACCCGCTTCTATGGCCGTTAAATGAAATTGCTCTTTCCCTTCATTTATGAGCGCTATTTAGCCAAACAGATTTATGCTGCTTTTGGTTTTATCTTGTTTGCTTTAGTTGCCTTGTTTTTGTTTTTTGATATCTTGAGTGAGCTGGGCTCCGTTCAAGGCGCCTACACCCTTCCTCTGGCACTGCTTCATGTTCTCTTAAAGGCGCCAAGCCGAATCTCAGAAATCATTCCTATTGCAGGTTTGATTGGTAGTATCTATGTATTTGCCATGCTTGCCAGCCAATCCGAATTTACTATTTTACGTATCGCTGGACTGGACGTAAGACGCGGATTAATAACGCTTACTAAAATTTCACTACCTTTAATTGCGCTCACACTCGTCATGAGTGAATGGGTGGGCCCATACACTGAAGCCAAGTCGGATCAGATCCGTATGAAAGCCATGGGGTCAGCCTACTCATCTCAATTTAGAACTGGCGTCTGGGTCAAGGATCGTCTACGCGATGAAGACGGCAGCGGTCCAGTTCGCCCCGGCGTACGCTATGTCAACGTTGGCAAGGTTGATAAAGATAATGAAATCCGCGATATCCGCATGTATGAGTTCAATGATACTTATCACCTCTTATCTATTCGCAACGCAGTCTCTGGTCAATTTGATAAGACCGGAATCTGGGTTCTAAACGATGTAACAGAGACCCGCTTCAAAGAAACCAAGAGCTCCGATCCGCTGAACCCAGTTTTTTCTGCGCAAACGTTTACACATCCGATTTTGACTTTGGAATCTGAAGTTACTCCGCAAATCCTGAGCGTGCTGTTAATTAACCCGGAAAAAATGTCGATCATGAGTTTGGGTCGCTTTATCTCTCACCTGCGCGATAACAAACAAGATGCGCAACGACACTCCATCGCCTTTTGGAAAAAAGTGATCTACCCCTTTACGATTTTTGTGATGCTAACGCTAGCCCTTCCCTTTGCTTACTTAAAGGTTCGTGCGGGCAGTGTTGGTATTAAAGTATTCGGCGGCATCATGCTAGGTATGAGTTTTCAACTATTCAACTCATTGTTCTCCAATGTAGGCATATTAGGGTCCTGGCCCGCACTTCTTACCGCCCTAACTCCGCCACTGCTCTATTTCCTCTTGGCGTTAGCTGGATTACGCTGGGTTTCTAAGGCTTAATAGCAAAAAATCATTTAGAATCCTATACCTATATCATTGTTGATATATAGATAGGAATCCTCATGAATCTTCATCAATTCCGTTTTGTGCGGGAAGCGGTTAGGCAAAACTTCAACTTAACGACCGCTGCAAAGGCCCTCTTCACCTCCCAACCAGGGGTATCTAAAGCAATCATTGAATTGGAAGATGAATTGGGCGTAGAGATCTTCCGTCGTCACGGCAAACGCATTCGCTCCATGACGGAGCCGGGCAAACGCATTTTGAGCTCAATCGAGCGCATCCTTGATGAAGTAGAGACACTAAAAAGGGTGGGGAAAGATTTTGCAAGCCAAGATCAAGGCAGTCTTGTGATTGCCACCACCCATACGCAAGCACGTTACGCTTTACCAAAAGTGCTTACTGAATTTACTAAACGCTTTCCGAAGGTCAAGGTCAGCATTCAGCAAGGCAGCCCCGGCCAAATCGCTGAATTACTCACGCATGATCGCGCTGATATTGCGATTGCTACAGAAGGCATCGCAAATACACCAGGTGTGCTCGCTTTGCCTGGCTATCAATGGCAGCATGTGTTGATGGTGCCACTTAGTCATCCGCTACTAAATCAAGCAACACTTACCCTCGAAGAGATCGCCAAGTATCCAATCATTACTTATGACAAAGCATTCGCAGGTCGCAGCAAGATTGATGCGGCCTTCGCCCAAAGAAACATCACCCCAGATATTATTTTGGAAGCCATTGATGCCGATGTCATTAAGACTTATGTAGAAACAGGCATGGGAATTGGTATTGTTGCTGGCCATGCTTATGACCCTGACAGAGATCGTAATCTCAAGGTGATTCCTGCGGGGCATTTATTTGGAAATAATGTGACGCATCTGGGAGTAAAACAAGGCGCTTATTTACGCTCCTTTGTATACACCTTTATTGAGCTCTTCTCGCCAACGCTGACGAAAAAGATCGTTGAGCAAGCAATGAATAATGAATCAGAGACTTACGAAATCTAAGCATCGCAAAATACAAATCAATTCAATATGAGGGGGCATTTACATCCTACAAATAAACCTTACACTTTTAAGCCTTTACAAGTGTAAGGCTTTACTTTACACTTTAACATAAGCCTTTAAAATGGATAGATGATTGAATCGTATATTCACAAAGGCTTAAAAGAGTTATACGAAGATGGTAAAAGTATCAAGATTCAAAAATCTTTAGTTAGTAGAATCATCCGGCGCTTAGACGCTATTGACTCTGCTAAATCACTTGATGATCTAAAGGTGCCTGGATTTAATTTCCATGGATTAGAAGGGGTTCCAAAACGCTACAGCATTCACATCAATGGTCCTTGGTGCCTAACTTTTGAATGGCGCGAAGAAAATGCTTATCGACTTAACCTAGAAAACTATCACTAAAATCATGCGCAAAAGATCGCCTACTCACCCTGGTGCCATCCTCAGAGAGGATGTCTTCCCCACTCTTGGCATCTCTGTCACAGAATTTGCCAAACACCTTGGTATCTCCAGGCAAACCCTTCACTCTGTCCTAGCAGAAAAGAGCTCCATTACCCCAGAACTAGCCCTACGCATTGGCGCTTTTCTTGGTAATGGTCCACAACTGTGGATTGAGATGCAGTCTAAATATGATTTGTGGCAAGCAGAAGTTAAACTGAAGAAAATATTACCGAAAATTACTCTGTTCAAAGACTTGCTCGCTGCATAGTATTGCACCCATCGCAATAGTATTTGCCGCCTCTTTCCCAAGCTTTAATACCCAACTTCTTAGTGCACCAGTAGCAGTAAAGGTTGGTAGAGGGAATAAACTTTCTTTGCGCCAAATCTATAGCCAGTTCTGCAACTTCATTTCGAGATAGATCTACGCCCTGTTCTAGTAACGCTCGTATTTCAGCGTTTTTTCTCGAGCACTTTTTAAACTGATCTCAGGATATTTTCCCAATGACAGCAACTTTTCTTTATTGTTAAATCGATAACCAACTCTCCATAGCGTAGAACCATTTGGGCAACAATAAAGACTGAGCTAATTACCATCAGAGTATTTAACAAGCCTGTCAGAGGGCTTAATACTCTTAATAAATGTATTGGTTAATTTCATCAAAAACCCTGTTTTCTCAGTTTACGAGTAACTGTGGGTAGGCTGAAACCATTACCCGCAAAACTACCCGCTTTCTAGAGATCCTACCGGCAATTGCTGTGATTGCCAATAGATAACAAAAAACCCCTTGGAGGCTTATCCTATAAGGGGTTTCGTGGTCAACGCTAGGCGTTGTTTGAAGAATTCTTGGTGCCTCGGGGCGGACTCGAACCGCCACGCCTTGCGGCACCGGATTTTGAGTCCGGCACGTCTACCAATTCCATCACCGAGGCAGGTGTT
>CANCPL010000014.1:0-35880 GCA_947380065.1 Burkholderiaceae bacterium
CCAATACCGATAGCGGTTAGTCCTTGAATGTTGGCTAAGAATGCTTGCATGTTTACTCCTAAGTATTGAAAGTGAGGTTAAAAATAAAAAAGTTAATGGTGACTATGGGCTTGTCCAATGTAAACCAAGGTCAACATCATAAAAATAAATGCTTGTAACAAAATAACTAAGATGTGGAATATCGCCCAAGCCGAGCCAGCAATAACATTGCCAACAAAGCCAAGCATGTACAAATCTAAGTTAAAGGTCCACATGCTACCCAAAAGGGCGATGAGCAAAAAGAGTAATTCGCCTGCGTACATATTGCCAAAAAGTCGCATACCCAAGGAAACGCCCTTAGCAATATATTCAATGATGTTCAAAATTAAATTAAAAGGGGCTAAATACCACTTTGCACCAAACGGAGCAGAGATAAGCTCGTGCAAGAAACCCCCTAAGCCCTTCACTTTGAAGCTGTAGAAGAATACCAATAGGAGAACTGAAAAAGATAAGCCAAAGGTAGCATTCAGATCGGTTGTGGGGACTATCTTGTGATGCGGAACGTGAACCCCAAAGCTACCAATGAATTGATTGACGCCGTAGATCCAATCTACCGGCACCAAGTCCAAGGTATTCAACAGAATGATCCAGCAAAAAACGAATAGGGCAAGTGGCGCAATAAAAGAACGGTCGCCATGAACAATGCTCTTGGTTTGGTTATCCACCATCTCAACTAACATCTCCACTAAACACTGAAAGCGTCCTGGAACTCCAGGGGATGCTCTGCGAGCAGCAAGAACTAAAAGAAAAACAGCGATCAACCCCATTAAAGAGGTCCAAAAGATAGTATCTAAATTGATGACGCTGAAGTCAATGACAGAAGTTTGTGCCCCACCAATGTTATTCAGGTTTTGTAAGTGCTCAGCAATATAAGCAGTAGGTGTAAGCGGTTCGCTAGCCACATGATGGGCTACCTCTGCTGCTGCGTTGACTTCGCTAGACATCTCTGAACTTGTCCTTTTCTATAATTACCACTTGTTACCTCCAAAACCACGCTAATAAATAACACTTGAGCGTAGCTAAATAAGTGACAAGCAATGGAATCCATTTCAAATCAGGTTGCTTTAGGGCAAAGCCAATAAACAGGAGAATGGTTACTAGAATTTTTAAAAATTCGCCAGAAACCACTGCTGCTAAATATCCGCCAGGGCTTGATTTGACATTCTTTTTCGCCGCCTCTAAGCGCACCAAAAACAACGCAGAGGGCAAAAACCCAATCAAGCCACCCACTAAAGCCGAGTAAGTATAAACGACTCTTCCTGCCGACTCAGAAAAAAAATAACAAAAACTAGCAATAATCAGGGTAAGCGCCATTTGACTTGCTACAACCCGCCATCCATTGATTGAAGTAAAGCTTTTAGGCTTTGCCTTTCGCAAAGCATCCATCTCAGCCTTGCTGAGTGCCTTGAATGAGCCCTCATCTAAATCGTCCCATTCAACAGCTTTAATAGGGCGCACCTTATTCAAAACTAATACCCAACTTTTTTAATAAGGAATCAAGCTCATCGAATTGGCTAAAGCGTATTCTGAGCTCTCCGCCTTTGCCTTTAAGCTTAAATTCGGTACTTAGTCCGATTAAGTCGGCTATTTCCTGCGTTAAACGCTGCATGTCTGGGTCCGCACTCGGGGACTTATTCCCAGGCTTATTTTTAGACTTTTTGTCGCCAATCTGACCACCAGCAATCACCAAAGCAGCGGTCATGCGCTCTGCTTCACGAACGGATAGGCCTTGGGCAGAGATTCTTTGGGCTAAGGCCACCTGACTAGAGCTCGGAAGAGGCAAAAGCGCACGGGCATGCCCCATATCTATGTCCCCAGCCAATAGCATGGCTTGCACTGGTTTTGCCAGTTGAGCCAAGCGCAATAAGTTGGTAATAGCACTACGAGACTTGCCAACGGCTTTTGCTGCTTGCTCATGTGTAAAGCCAAACTCTTCAATCAGTCTAGCCAAACCCTGAGATTCTTCGAGAGGATTTAAATCCTCGCGCTGCATGTTTTCTACTAAGGCCATTGCTGCGGCAGCTTGATCATCAGCACCAGAAACTAAAACTGGAACTTCTTTTAAGCCCGCAATCGTTGCCGCTCGAAAGCGTCGCTCGCCCGCAATAATTTCATACTTACCAGGAGCTACCAAGCGCACCAACAAAGGTTGCATGACGCCTTGTTCACGAATACTTTCTGCCAGCTCTTGTAATGCGCCCGCCTCCATTTTTTGACGCGGCTGATACTTGCCGGCCTGCAAAGCTGTTAGCGGCAAACGATTGATTTCGGTAGATGGGCTTGCTTGCTGAGTCTTTTCTCCAAGCAAGGCTTCGAGCCCCCTGCCTAATCCTTTTTTCTTAATTGCAACCATGATCTTGTATTTTTCTTTATTGGAATTACATGTGTTTGATACGCTCAAGCATTTCAGCGCCAAACTCTAAATAGGCTTTTGCACCACGCGATGATTTATCAAAAGCCACTCCGGGAAGTCCATATGAGGGGGCCTCGGCCAGGCGCACATTGCGCGGAATAATTGTCTTAAATACCTTGTCTCCAAAGTGCTCAAGCAGTTGATCGGAAACCTGTTGTTGCAAAGTCATACGTGCATCAAACATGACGCGCAATAAACCAATGATGACTAAATCAGGATTCAAATTCGCATGCACTTGTTTGATTGTGTTCACCAAATCAGATAAGCCTTCCAATGCAAAATATTCACATTGCATTGGAACTATCACGCCGTTTGCCGCACACAATCCATTGAGCGTTAGTAATGACAAGGCGGGCGGGCAATCGAGCAAAATAAAATCGTAATCATTCGATACTTTCGCAAGCGCCTCTTTTAAACGCACTTCGCGCAAATCTAAATCTACCAATTCAATTTCAGCTCCCGCCAAATCTCGATTCGCAGGCAGCACGTCATAGCCAGAACTTTCACAACGCTGCGCACATTCCTTAACTGAAGCCATACCAATTAATACTTGATATATGCTGGTGTTTAAGTTCGCTTTTTCTACGCCAGAACCCATGGTCGCATTGCCCTGAGGATCGAGGTCTACTAGCAAAACACGTTGTTGCAGTCCCGCTAAACCTGCAGCTAAATTAATAGCAGTAGTGGTCTTACCAACACCACCTTTTTGATTTGCAATACAGAAAATTTTTGCCATGGCTACTTTTGGGTTTACTTAAGAGGGGGATGTGGATTTTCTCACGGGGGACAACACCAAAAGGCGCCGCTCCACAGCTAAATTTGGGATAAAAAGAGGTTCATCGGCGACCAAGCGCCAATTGTCCATGCAAACATCTTTCATTTCATCGTCAGCGCGCCTAGCTTTCATTGCAAACACCAAGCCTCCCGGCCTCAAGAAAGGTAATGACAAATCTAAAAAACGTGCAAGATTAGTAAATGCGCGTGAAATGACGGCATCAAATTGCGCCGGTTGTTGCAGCGCAGCATCTTCTACTCGCTCACAGAGCACTTCAATATTTTTAAGTTTTAACTTTCCGCGTACATGCTGCAAAAATGCCGTCTTCTTGCGTATGGCCTCTATTAAAGAAATTTGCCACTCTGGCTGAACAATAGCAATTGGGATTGCCGGCAAGCCGCCGCCTGAACCAAGATCTGCAATCCTAGGTGAGGGGCCATTTAAAAATTGCCTCAATACTGGTAAAACCGCAATAGAATCAATAAGATGAAGCCTAATAGAGTCTTTCTCGCCCTCAATAGCAGTGAGGTTATGGACTTGATTCCAGCGGCCCATTTCCTGTAGAAACAGCTCTAAATTAGCAATGTTGATTGGACTCAATTGAAGCCCAAGATCCTCAATTCCTAAGGCGAGCAGGCCTTCACTCATGCGCTTCTTGGGTGCGACCCAAACCTTTTTTAAGGTGCACCAACAAAAGGGAGAGGGCGGCGGGAGTAACCCCTGAAATACGGCCAGCCTGACCCAATGTTTCAGGTTTATGCAAATTGAGCTTTTGCTGAACTTCTTTAGATAGACCAACAACCTGCGAATAATCTAGCAGTTCTGGCAGTGGGAATGTCTCGTTGTGTTCTTGACGGGCGATTTCAGTCGCTTGGCGGTCGATATAGCCCTGGTATTTAACTGAAATCTCTACCTGATCCCTAATTTGGGCAGCCAAACCGAGATCCTCGTCTAGGGTTTCTGGGGCCCACATTCCATTACCCAAGGCGGTGATTGCCTCATATGTAACGCCTGGACGCCTCAATAACTCAGTTAAATTACATTCATGGGACAAATCTTGGCTTAGTAACCGGGAAACCAAAGGGGCCGTCTCATGTTTTGGACCAATCCAAATATCTTGCAAACGTGATGTTTCACGTGAAACAGCCTCCTGTTTTCTGCAAAACACCTCCCAGCGGTAGTCGTCCACCAAACCAAGCTCTCGACCAATGGTGGTTAAGCGCATATCAGCGTTATCTTCCCGCAGACTTAAGCGGTACTCGGCACGACTAGTAAACATACGATAGGGTTCCTGAACCCCGCGGGTAATCAGGTCATCAACCAAAACACCAATGTAAGACTCACTGCGCTTTGGCAACCAAGCTTCTCTTCCTTTGGCAGCTAATCCAGCATTAATACCTGCCAACATACCCTGCGCAGCAGCCTCTTCATAGCCTGTTGTGCCATTTATTTGACCAGCAAAGTAAAGCCCGCCAATCGCCCTTGTCTCAAGGCTATGGCGAAGTTGGCGTGGATCAAAGAAGTCGTACTCAATTGCATAACCAGGGCGAACAATAACAGCAGACTCCATGCCGCGAATACTGCGAACTAAATCCCACTGAACATCAAAAGGTAGGCTAGTAGAAATTCCATTAGGATAAAACTCGTTAGTCGTTAAGCCCTCTGGCTCCAAAAAGATCTGATGACTATTTCTGGATGCAAAACGATGAATCTTGTCTTCGATAGAAGGGCAGTAGCGTGGTCCAACCCCCTCAATAACTCCTGTATACATCGGCGAACGATCCAGGCCGCCCCGAATAATGTCATGAGTATTTTCATTTGTATGAGAAATCCAACAGGGGACCTGCTTGGGGTGCTGCTCTGGACGACCCAAATAAGAGAACACCGGCACAGGATCCAAGTCTCCAGGCTGTTCCAGCATGACAGAAAAATCGATAGTTCGACCATCAATTCGTGGCGGAGTACCAGTCTTCAATCTTCCTTGAGGAAGCTTCAATTCTTTTAACCTAGCAGATAAAGAAATGGCGGCTGGATCGCCAGCTCGACCACCAGCATAGTTATTTAAACCAACGTGGATCTTTCCATCCAAAAAGGTTCCAGCTGTAAGTACCACCTTTTTGGCAGTGAATTCCAGGCCCATTTGCGTAACTACGCCCTGGACCTCATCACCCTTAACCAGCAAGTCATCAACCGCAGCCTGAAAAAGGCTTAAGTTCGGCTGATTCTCGAGTCGGCGACGAATGGCAGCCTTGTAAAGCACGCGATCCCCTTGAGCACGAGTAGCTCGAACAGCAGGGCCCTTACTAGAGTTCAAGATGCGGAACTGGATACCAGCCTCATCAGCGGCAGCTGCCATTGCGCCGCCCATAGCGTCGATTTCTTTGACTAGATGCCCCTTGCCAATCCCGCCAATGGAGGGATTACAACTCATCGCACCAAGATTTTCAATACTATGTGTAATTAATAGCGTGTCGCAACCCATGCGCGCCGACGCAAGGGCGGCTTCAGTCCCAGCGTGTCCGCCCCCAACCACAATGACATCGAAACTTTTGGAATAACGCATGATTTGCCTCAGATAGGGCGATGATCATAGCATTTTGTTTGTTTCACGTGAAACAAAATCTATCAAAATTCTTGGGAAAGAAAAGAAATTTTTCTAAGTATTTGATTTAATTAATGAAATAAGCGTTCCAGGCTGACTTTAATATCAGCACACTCACTATAAGCAGAAAGGCTTTTCTCACAAAAGTGCTGCCGTGCTTAATTGCTAATCTACTCCCGAACTGACTACCTGCAATATTAGCGATCATCATTGCAAACCCAAGGGGCCAATTAATTTGTCCGAGGCTGGCCAACATCAAAATGGCCGCAAGATTAGTAGCCACATTTACCAATTTTGTTGCCGCAGATGCATGCAAAAAAT
This sequence comes from Burkholderiaceae bacterium, assembly GCA_947380065.1. Classification (GTDB taxonomy): domain Bacteria; phylum Pseudomonadota; class Gammaproteobacteria; order Burkholderiales; family Burkholderiaceae; genus Polynucleobacter. The sequence goes on from CANCPL010000014.1 coordinate 6,151, forward strand.
CAAAGCCAAACAAGCGCACGAAACCAAACAATAAGAAGCTACCAGTGCCAGGCCCAAAGAATCCATCATAGAACCCGATCGTTAAACCAAGAATGGTCCCTTTGACTTGTTGAAAGCGCCCATGAATTTTCGGCGCATGCGATTCTCCAAGTGATGGCTGAAACCAGGTATACAGCAACAAAAATAGTAAAACGAATGGCAAAGCTTTACGCAAGGGCTCCGCAGGAAAATTACTAACTGCATTCGCGCCCATCAAAGAGCCAATAAAACCCGCGATGATTGCAGGCAGCACAACTGCCCAAGGTAGCGATACATGACGCAAGTATTTTCTGGCGGCATTTAAAGTTCCACCAACTGCCGAAACCTTATTTGTAGAAAGTAGTGTTGCTGGAGGAGCATCGGGATAAGCGGCAAATAAAGCGGGCACCTGAATCAAGCCGCCGCCGCCAGCCACAGCATCAACTAGCCCAGCAAAGAAAGCCATGGCCAAAAGCAGTGGCCATATGAAAATTGAAAATTCGATGAGAGTCTCTTTTAATTAAATGGGTACGGCACTCTTAGGAAGTCGCGCCGCACTAAAAGCAAATAATAAAAGGGAATTAGTTTTTGTTTTTGAAGTGCGCGGCAACTTCACCAACAACGCCACGACGAAATGCTAATACGCAAACTACAAAAATGAATCCTGTTGCGATCGTGCTCCAAGAGCCAATGTTTGCTAAGTAATTCTGCAAGCCAACAACAATGCCGGCACCAACTACAGGCCCTAGGATAGTTCCCATTCCACCAAGCAAAGTCATCAACACAACCTCGCCTGACATATGCCAATGAACGTCGGTCAATGTGGCCAACTGGAATACCAAAGACTTCATTGATCCGGCTAACCCAGAAAGGGCAGCAGAAATTACAAATGACATCAACTTAAATCGATCAACGTCATAACCCAAAGAAATCGCGCGAGGCTCATTTTCGCGAATTGCTTTAAGCACTTGGCCAAATGGCGAATGAACCGCACGCATGATCACGGCAAAACCAAACAAGAAAACGGCCAAAACAAAGTAATACATGGCGACGTCATTCTTTAAATCAATGAAACCAAACAATGATCCGCGAGGCACTCCCTGAATTCCATCCTCACCACCAGTGAAGGGAAGTTGTACTGCCAAGAAGTAAACCATTTGCGAAAGGGCAAGGGTCACCATCGCAAAATAAATGCCTTGTCTGCGAATGGCAAGCGATCCAATTAAGAAGCCTAGGGCGCCAGAGCCCAAAACCCCCAAGATAATGCCCAGCTCAGGCGAGAGGCCTGCCTCTTTACAAAAATACGCCGTAATGTAAGCGGCAGTTCCAAAGAAGGCTGCATGGCCAAAAGATAAAAGGCCCGTAAAGCCAAGCAACAAATTAAATGCACAGGCAAAAAGGGCGAAGCACAACACCTTCATTGCGAACACAAGATAAATAAAGTCTTGAAACGGTAAAAGGAGGGCAATTAAAACCAAGATGCCATATAGCAATTTTATTTTTGGATTCATTTTATTTCTCCCGCCCAAACAGTCCAGCAGGACGAATCAACAAAACAATTGCCATGATCACAAAAATCACAACGCCAGAGGCCTCTGGATAAAAAACTTTAGTAAGTCCTTCAACAAGACCTAAGCCCAAGCCGGTCAGAATGGCACCCATGATTGAGCCCATGCCGCCAATCACCACCACAGCAAAAACAACAATGATGAGGTTAGAGCCCATTAGTGGATTCACTTGGAAAATCGGCGCAGCTAAAACGCCAGCAAACCCCGCCAGACCAACACCATAGGCGTACGCCAAAGAAATCATCAGCGGAACATTAATACCAAAGGCTTGTAGCAATTTAGGGTTTTCAGTGCCGGCACGCAAATATGCACCCAACTTAGTTCGTTCAATGACATACCAAGTAGAGAAACAAACCGCTAAGGAAATAACTACAACCCATACACGATACTTGGGCAAGATAATGCCAAGAGACTCAAGGGGAATCGCGCCCTGCAATATCTCTGGGGCTGGATAGCTCTCACCAGAAATTCCATACCAATGGCGGAACATGCCCTCGATAATGAGCGCCAAACCAAACGTTAGCAATAGGCCGTATAAATGATCGAGATGGTACAAGCGACGCAACATTGTTCGCTCCAGTATGAGACCAAAGCCTGCCAATACCAGGGGCACAACAATTAAAGCAAACCAATAATTAATAGACAGATCAGGGAAGCCAAGCCATTGGCTAATTTGCGTCAAACCAATCCACGCAACAAAAGCACCCATGGTGTACTGAGCACCATGGGCAAAATTAATAATGTTGAGAAGGCCAAAAATAATGGCCAATCCCAAACTCAATATGGCATAGAACGAGCCATTGATAAGCCCCACCAAGAGCTGGGCTACCAGCCCTTGAGGGGTAATTCCAAGAAGTTCAAACATACTAAGTAGAGATCAATTACTTGTTAGTAACCAGCTTGCATCGTGACAATGAAAGCGGTTGGGTTGCTTCGGCAGCTGGAATCACTGCGCGCACGTTGTAATAGTCCCATGGGCTTGTAGACTCAGAAGGCTTCTTCACTTCAAGCAAATACATATCGTGCTCAAACTTGCCGTCAGCACGAATCTTGCCCTTGAAGAGACCATCATCAATATTGGTAGATTTAAGCGCCTTCATCACGGCCTGAGTGTCATCAGTGCCGGCTTTTTGAACTGCACTTAGGTAAGCAAGAACAGATGAATAAACGCCAGCCTGAACGCTAGTCGGCATACGCTTATGTTGCAAGATGAAGCGCTTAGCAAACGCACGCGTCTTATCATCCTTATCCCAGTAGAAGCCCTCTGTGAGGTACATGCCTTGAGCGGCAGGAAGGCCTAAAGAATGCACATCAGAAATAAACATCAACAAAGGAACAACGGTTTGCTTTTTGTTGATACCAAACTCTGAGGCCTGTTTAACGCTATTAATGGTGTCTTGACCAGCATTTGCCAAAGCAACAACATCTGCGCCACTTGCTTGTGCCTTTAGGAGATATGAAGAAAAGTCGCTATTTGGGAATGGGTGCTTACTAGTTCCCAAAACCTTGCCGCCGTTTGCGGTGACAACGTTGGTTGAATCCTTCTCCAAAGCAGCGCCGAAAGCGTAATCAGCGGTAATAAAGTACCAATTCTTTTTGCCCTGCTTTACAACAGCTTTGGCTGTGCCATTAGAAAGGGCATAAGTGTCATAAGTCCAATGAACGTTGTTAGCAGTACATTTTTCATTGGTGATTGGTAATGAAGCTGCGCCAGAAACCAAAGTAATCTTGTTCTTTTGTTCAGCCACTTCCATCACGGCCAACGCTACGTTGGTTGAAACCAGCTCAACAATAACGTCTACACCATCTTTGTCATACCATTCGCGCGCCTTGTTTGCCGCAATATCAGCCTTGTTTTGGTGATCAGCACTAACAAGCTCGATCTTCTTTCCAATAACAGTGCCGTCTTTGGAAAAATCAGCAATTGCCATCTTCGCCGCGATTACAGCGCCTGGGCCAGCCAAGTCAGAATAGGTTGAGGAAAGATCTGTTAATACGCCAATCTTCACTACATCGCCACTTACTTTTGATCCACTTTGCGCAAACACTGGGTTTGAACCAAACATGGTCGCCGCAACCAGGCACGCGGTTATTTGCTTTAACTTCATTGCTGTCTCCTATAGAAATCCACTAAACACCAAGATACTCATTTAATAGAGCCGCTTTCTCAGCAAGCTCGTTCTGATTTACAGCCTCAACTACATTTCCGTGCTCAACAACATAATGACGATCAGCCAAGGGCGCAGCAAAGTGGAAGTTTTGCTCAACCAACACAATCGTGAAGCCCTTGTTGCGCAAGCTGGTAACCACTTCGCCTAGCTTTTGCACAATCACCGGCGCCAACCCCTCGGTAATCTCATCCAATAGCAATAGTTTTGCGCCGGTCCTTAGGATCCGCGCCATTGCAAGCATTTGCTGCTCCCCACCAGATAGACGGGTGCCAGGGCTATTTCTTCTCTCATATAGGTTTGGAAACATTTCATAAATCTCATCCAAACCCATGCCGCCAGGGGCAATCTCTGGCAACAACAATAAATTTTCTTCTGTGCTTAAGCTTGCAAAAATCCCGCGCTCTTCAGGGCAAAAACCAACCCCCAGACGCGCAATTTTATAGGTCGGCATAGAGATGGTTTGTGTGCCATAGACCTCAATAGAACCAGTTCTTTTGCTGGTAAGGCCTAGAATTGTTTTAAGAATGGTGCTTCTGCCGGCACCATTTCTACCAAGTAAGGTAACTACTTCACCATCACGCACAGCAAAATTGACGCCGTGCAAAATATGGGACTCACCATACCAAGACTCTAAATTCTTAACCTCTAAAGCCATGTTGCTCATAGGTTGTCTCCCCCATGGCTTCCCATGTAGGCCTCAACAACCAGCGGGTTGTTTGAAACCTCATGATAAGAACCCTCAGCCAGCACAGAGCCGCGCTGCAAAACGGTAATGCGGTCAGCAATTGAAGAAACTACCTTCATGTTGTGCTCAACCATTAGAATGGTGCGGCCCTTAGCCACACGATCAATTAACTCGGTTACGCGCTCCACATCCTCGTGCCCCATGCCCTGCGTAGGCTCATCCAAAAGCATTAGCTCGGGCTCCATGGCCAAGGTCGTTGCAATTTCAAGCGCCCTTTTGCGGCCATAAGCCAAATTCAAGGTTTCCTCGTTAGCAAAGTCCTCCAAACCAACCTCGTGGAGAAGCTCTAGGGCGCGTTCATTAAGCATATTTAAAGAGCTGCCAGATTTCCAAAAATGGAACTCGGTACCTAATCCTCGCTGCAGTGCAACACGAACATTTTCAATCACAGTTAAATGTGGGAATACGGCTGAAATCTGAAAGGAGCGAATAATGCCCCGTCTCGCAATTTGTGCGGGAGCCTCATTGGTGATGTCAAGGCCATTAAATAAGATTTGGCCGCTACTGGGCTCCAAAAACTTAGTTAACAAATTGAAGCAGGTGGTCTTGCCTGCACCATTGGGTCCGATCAAGGCATGAATGGTGCCCCGGGCGACATCTAGGTTCACGTCAGTTACCGCAGAAAATCCCTTAAAAGATTTCCCCAGCCCAATTGTTTTTAATATTGTTTCTTGCAATCTCATACCCTCTACCCCCTACTTGGGAGCAAGAATACGAGAATACCCCAAGATAGTCCGTCTTTATATAGCAATAACCCTAAACACTATGCGTTACACAATCAACAATGTCTAAGAGATTTTTTGAAACCGCTCAATAGCTGAACGAGCCTGCTCATCCAGGACATCCACAGGCATCCTCTGTGCCCCTTGGACAATCATTAATGCATAGGGTTTGGCGAGGGCCGAGGCCTCTAAACAAAGTCGCAACTCATCACCCTCTGATGGGGACTGACTGCGCCAATAGTTAATAGCAGCCTCTAGTTCTTGAATTGTTACAAACAACATAAAAAAATTATTTTTGCTTGTCTTTTGTTGCAAGCATGGTGCCACGACATTTTTTTGCGCCACAGCGACACTCATAATCTTTTTTCATTTGATTAGTAATCTTTCCCTCAATATCGAGTGAATAGTCATAAAACAACTCTTCACCAACTTTGAGGTCGCGTTTTGCATAAATAAATACGCGCGGCTCACCATTAAAGCTGTCTTCACGAGTTTCGCAAATGGGTTTGCATGAATGATTAATCCAGCGCGCAGCATTACCGCCATACTTCGCATCGATCACACGACCATCTTCTAATGAAAAATAAAAGGTGTGATTAGGGTCTTTGGGGTCATGAGGATGACGTTTTTCAGCAAGCTTCCAGCTAATACGCTCACCCTTATATTCAATAATTGCTTGACCCTTTTTGATCGGCTTTGCAACAAAGACACCTTTTCCATGAATGGGGGAGGAATTAACAACAATGGAAGATCGGTCCACCTTGGGTGGTTTTAATTTTTTTGATGTCATAAATTAAACGTCTAGGTTACGTGCAATGAGTGCGTTTTTTTCAATAAAGGCACGGCGAGGCTCAACCTCATCTCCCATTAGTGTTGTAAAGACTTGGTCTGCAGCAATTGCGTCTTCAATCCTTACCTGCAACAGTGTTCTTGAGTTTGCATCCATAGTGGTTTCCCACAGTTGGGATGGGTTCATCTCGCCAAGACCCTTGTAGCGTTGGCGGCTTAAGACCCGCTCTGCCTCAGACAACAACCAGGCAAAGGCAGCCCTAAAGTTGCCAATCGTTTGCTCCTTTTGATTCTTGTCAGGATCGCCACGACGCACTTTGGAACCGGCCACTACTTTGCCCGATAAAACAGCCGCAGCATTTGCAAGACTTTGATAATCATCGCCATGAACAAAATCTGAATTAATGGAAGACAGTTTTAGGTTTCCATGAATTCGGCGCGACAACAATAAACGGAAGCGCTCGGTACGATCTTCTTTTTGCACAATAATTTCTGGTGGCAGGGCTAAAGGGTTTAAAGAATCCGCAAGCGCTACTCTTAATCGATCAGCAGATTCATGCGCTGATTTTTCTGTATCCAGATTTAATGGTGTGCCTGAGGCAATTGCACGCAAAGCATCTTCATCAATGGTGCGAGATAGCCGATCCACAATCGACTGTATCACTTGATAGTGTTTTGCTAGTTCATTAAGCGCCTCACCCTCAATCACTTCACCGGATGGTGTTTGCAATGAGGCTGTTTCTAGTGCAATTTTTAATAACAACTGATTTAGTTCGTTGTCATCTTTAATATACTGCTCATTTTTTCCAAACTTCACCTTATATAGAGGTGGCTGAGCAATATAAATATGGCCACGCTCAATCAGCTCTGGCATCTGTCTGTAGAAGAAGGTTAATAAAAGGGTGCGGATGTGGCTACCGTCAACGTCCGCATCGGTCATGATGATGATGCGGTGATAACGAAGTTTGTCTGCTTTATATTCTTCAATACCAATGCCAGTACCCAGAACCGTAATTAAGGTAACCACCTCTTGGCTGGCGAGCATTTTGTCAAAACGCGCTTTCTCAACGTTCAGAATTTTTCCTTTTAAAGGGAGAATGGCTTGGAAGCGACGATCACGGCCTTGTTTAGCAGAGCCGCCCGCAGAATCTCCCTCGACAATGAACAGCTCAGACTTGGTTGGATCTTTCTCTTGGCAGTCAGCCAGCTTGCCAGGCAAACCAAGCCCATCCAACACGCCTTTGCGCCTCGTCATATCACGCGCCTTACGTGCTGCTTCACGAGCTCGTGCTGCATCAACAATCTTGCCGCACAGAATCTTCGCATCTCCTGGGCGCTCTTGCAGATAGGCACCCAAAGCTTCAGCAACGATTTCCTCTACTGGGCCACGAACTTCGCTAGAAACCAACTTATCTTTTGTTTGACTGGAGAATTTTGGTTCTGGAACCTTTACTGATAGAACGCAGGCCAAACCTTCGCGCATATCTTCACCAGAAATCTCTACCTTAGCTTTCTTGGCAACCTCGTTCTCATCAATGTATTTGTTGATGACCCGCGTCATTGCTGCACGCAAACCAGTTAAGTGGGTGCCGCCATCTCGCTGGGGAATGTTGTTAGTAAAACAAAGTACTTGCTCGCTAAAACTATCATTCCATTGCATTGAAACTTCAGCGGTAATGTTTCCACCCAGGTCTGATGGACGAATACCTTCAGCATAAAAAATGTTGGGATGGAGTACGTTTTTGGTTTGATTAATGTACTCAACAAAACCCGTCACTCCGCCTGAGAAGGCAAAATCTTCTTCTTGCCCCGTACGTTGATCAATCAACTTAATATGGACGCCGTTATTTAAAAAAGAAAGTTCGCGTATCCGCTTAACGAGAATTTCATAATGGAAGTCTACATTTCCAAAAATTGTCTCATCCGCAAGAAAATGGACTTCAGTTCCTGAAAGCTCTGTATCACCGGTAACTGTAATTGGAGAAACAGAAACACCATTCTCATCTACTATATTGCGGTTTTGAATAACGCCACGCGCAAACTCCATGTAATGAGCTTTACCATCTCTTCTAATGGTTAGCTTCAACCATTTAGATAGTGCGTTTACACAGCTAACACCCACACCATGGAGACCGCCGGAAACTTTATAGCTATTTTGGTCAAACTTACCGCCAGCATGCAACTCGGTCATTACGATTTCAGCGGCGCTACGTTTTGGTTCATGCTTATCGTCGTATTTAATTCCCGTGGGAACACCACGACCGTTGTCAACAATAGAAATAGAGTTATCAGTTTGAATAACTACTGTAATCTCAGAGCAGTACCCTGCTAATGCCTCATCAATTGAGTTATCTAGAACTTCAAAAACAAGATGATGTAATCCAGTTCCATCAGACGTATCTCCGATGTACATACCAGGGCGCTTACGAACAGCTTCAAGACCCTCTAGGATTTGAATCGATGATGCACCATACTGCTCTACCACTTTTTTTTCTTCAGTCATTTTTTTCTAAATTAAATACGCATTGGCATCACAACATACTTAAAACTCTCTGAGCCAGGTAGAGTAATCACAGCGCTACTGTTTGCATCACCTAAACTAATTTGAATTTTTTCATTCTTTAGGTTTGATAAAACATCGAGTAAATAACTGACGTTAAACCCAATCTCAACTGCATCTCCTGCATACTCTGTCTCAATCTCTTCTTGAGCCTCTTCTTGCTCAGCATTGGTTGATTGAATTGTGATGCGATTTGGAGATAAGGAAAAGCGAACACCCTTAAACTTGTCAGTTGTCAAGATCGCAGCGCGCTGAAGGGCTGACTGCAAAGCATCACGGCCAACCACTAATGAATTTTTCTGACCCTTAGGAATCACTCTCTGGAAGTCTGGGAATTTCCCTTCGACTAATTTTGAAATTAACTCAATATCACCAAATGAGAATTTCACTTGATTAGCAGTCAAACTGATTTCCAAAAGCTCCTCAGAGTCTTCAAGCAAGTGTTGGCACTCGAGTATTGTTTTTCGAGGAATAATGATTTCTTGTTTTTGACCAGAGCCTGATGGTGCTTCAGTCAACTCAACTTGCGAGTAGGCAAGGCGATGTCCATCAGTTGCCACCGCAACCACTTCTTTACCTTCAATTACCAACAACATACCATTTAGGTAGTAACGAATATCTTGTTGAGCCATCGAAAAGTGTACTTGGCTAATTAGTTGACGAAAGCTTTTTTGTGACATCTTCCAGGCAGCGGTAACCTCCCCCACACTTTGCATCACCGGAAATTCAGTTGCTGATAATGTTTGCAAAGAGAAGCGACTCTTGCCGCTTTGAACAACCATACGGTTATCTTTTAGGTTTAAAGAAACCGGCCCTTCTGGTAGTGCGCGCAAAATATCTAATAATTTTCTAGCAGCAACAGTCGTTGTGACATCTTCCGTACCGACACCGAAATTGGCATTGGTTGTAATTTGAATTTCAATATCAGTGGAGATAAATGAAACCTTTTCTCCAACCTTTTTAAATAATAGGTTTGCCAAAATTGGCAGTGTGTGTCTGCGTTCAACAATTCCACTAACAACCTGAAGGGGTTTTAGTAGGCTATCGCGAGAAGTGTTAACGAGTTGCATTGCTTTTAAATCCTTGTATATATCTTAGTAGTAATAGTAATAAGGGTTTGAAATTCCGTGGATAAGTCAAAAACCCTTTATAAAACAACACATTGAAGACTAAAAAACCTGTGGAAAACTCTTGTATAAGCACTGCATAAAAAGGGGATAACTTTTTATTAATACCCTATTTTTGCATGAAGCCGGATCTTTCCACAACTTATCCACATCTAATCCCCAAACTTATCCCTAGGGTTGTCCACAAACTTATCCACAAGTAAAACTTATGTTTTCAAGGTTTGCTCAATAACGTGAATTTCATGATTAAGCTGTCCATCATGAGCACGCTCATCCGCAATCTTACGAACAGCGTGTAAAACGGTTGTGTGGTCTCTTCCACCAAACAACTCACCAATCTCGGGTAGACTCTTTTGTGTGAGTTCTTTGGCCATAAACATGGCAATTTGACGAGGTCTAGCAATGTTTGCTGGACGCCTTTTAGAGTACATGTCAGCGACTTTAATGCTATAAAAATCAGCAACCGCTTTTTGAATGTTTTCTACTGAAATCTGGCGATTTTGGATTGAGAGCAAGTCCTTAAGCGCTGTTCTTGCGACCTCAATAGTGACCTCGCGACCATGAAAACGTACAAAAGCCAAAATCTTTCTTAGCGCACCCTCTAATTCACGAACGTTTGAGCGCAGGTGTTTAGCTACAAAGAAAGCCACATCTTCGCTCATAGGAATGCCCTCGCTAATGGCCTTTTTCATCAAAATAGCCACTCGCATCTCTAGCTCCGGGGGCTCAATTGCAACCGTTAGGCCAGAATCAAAGCGAGAGATAAGACGATCATCTATCCCTGCCATTTCTTTGGGGTAAGTATCGCTAGTAATAATGACCTGGGCTTTGTTGCTTAGTAGGGCCTCAAAGGCATAAAAGAACTCTTCTTGCGTTCTGGACTTGCCACTAAAGAACTGAATATCATCAATTAGCAATAGGTCTAATGAGTGGTAATAGCGCTTAAAGCGGTCAAAGGCCTTTTGTTGATAGGCACGAACAACATCCGAGACATATTGCTCGGCGTGTATGTAGCGAATTCGGGCGCCAGGCTTTTCCTTTAAGAGGTGGTTGCCAATGGCATGAATTAGGTGTGTTTTACCCAAACCAACCCCGCCATACAAAAACATGGGGTTATACGATGTCCCTGGGTTATGCGCTACCTGAATAGATGCTGCTCTAGCAAGTTGATTTGCCTTGCCGGTTACAAATGTATCAAAGGTGAGGTTTGGGTTTAGCTTTGAGTGATCTTCAATTTCAAATGCATTTTCTTCAATGGAGATGCTAGGTTCCATTGTTTCGATTGAAACAGCCTTCTGTGTTGACTCTTCTGGAGCCGTGCTGGCCGCAGTATTTATTGTTGTGCCGCCTTCGACCGCCAAGGTAAAACCCACATTAATGGGGCGCCCAAAATACTGGGAGGCCAACTCTTGAAATCTGTCAGCAAAAGTCTTTTTAATCCAGTCCAACTTAAAGCGGTTGGGAGCTCCTATTGTTAGTGTGTCATCACTTTCAATAAAAGACAATAGGGTAAGGGGCTGAATCCATGTTTTGAACTGTTGGGGCGACAGTTCGCGGGATAATATGCCAATAGCATCATCCCAAAACCCCAGTGGGCTAATTGAATTCAAGGCGGGGGGATTGTGTAGGTTGCTCATATTTTTGGAGGATCCATTGTAGCGATGCTCCAAAGTTATCCACAAGCAACAAAAACGTGGAAAAGCTGTGGATAACTTGTGAATAATAGAAAAAACTCTATTTAAATTAATGATTTAAGAGAAATTTAAGAAAAAATAGAGAAAAACACCTACATATTCGTCAAGATAGATTGACCTTTTGCTCTGCAACAAGGAAAATACTTGGTTTTCCAGGGATCGAACATGAAAAGAACTTACCAACCCTCAGTAACCCGTCGCAAGCGCACACACGGCTTCCGTATTCGCATGAAAACCAAAAGCGGACGCGCAGTTTTAAACGCACGTCGTGCAAAAGGTCGCAAGCGTTTGGCTGTTTAATTTAGCCATTGAATAGCGCAAGGATTTCTGAATTATTAAAAGCACGCCCCAAGACAAGTTTGTATTGGGGTATGTATGTTGCATCTATTCAAGAAGGCGCTAAGCCCGATTTGGGAGTTGCGGTAGCAAAGAAGTTAGCCAAAAGGGCGGTTGATCGAAATCGCTTAAAGCGGATGATCCGCGAATTGATTTGGACGGCTCAAACCAATACATTAAACAAAGATGTTGTGGTTAAGCTCAAAAAACCAATTGGTCGAGAGACTCGAGGCAGACTCAGAAAAAAAGAAAAAGAAACTTTGCGTGCTCAGATTTCAGGGCTGCTTTAAGGTGCGCGTTTTAAATAATGCGGCAATCAAGCTGGTAAAAATATACCAACTAGCTTTAAGCCCTTATTTGGGAATGCACTGCAAGTATGTGCCCAGTTGCTCGCAATACGCTTGCGATTGTTTTAGTCAGTATGGATTCGTGAAAAGCTTTGGGCTAACGGTATGGCGCATATTGCGCTGTAACCCATGGTCACACGGCGGTTACGATCCTGTAGTAAAAGAATCAAAACACCAACTTAAGTGAATGTAAATGGACTTTAAAAAAACAATTCTTTGGGCAGTATTCTCGATGTCGGGTCTCATGCTCTACAACAATTGGCAGGTTCATGAGGGCAAGCCGTCCTTGTTTGGGGGGGCTCCAGCAAGCACTACAGCGGTTGCTGACAAGGCTACCGCAAGCAATAAAGTGGATGTGCCCACGCAAATATCGGGTGCACCAGTTGTTGCTGCAGCCCCGGCTGTAAGAGGCAGCGCTATTGAAGGCGCAGAAAAATTCACTTTACAAAACGATGTGTTGGTATTGGAAATAAGCGCAAGCGGCGCCAACGTTATTGACGCCAAGTTGTTGAAGTCCTTAACCGCAGAAAATAAACCTGTTGAGTTGTTTCAGTACACACCGACACATAAATATTTTGCTCGCTCGGGTTTAATTTCTTTAAATAACGACCTTCCAAATCACACAAGCGCATTTACACTAATTCAATCTGGTAAAGATGGTTCAGGTAGACCGTTTGCTGTTTTTGCTAGCGAGCGTAATGGCGTCAAACTTGAAAAAACTTTTATCTTGAGCCCGGGTAGCTACGTGGTTGATGTTGGTCATCGCGTTACTCAAACAAGCAACAATCCTAACCCACTTGTTCTATACACAGAGATTGTGCGCGATGCCTCGCAAGAGCAAAAAATTGGCCCCTTTGATGGCGCTTTTTCAGCCAGCACCTTTACGGGCCCAGCAGCTTACACAGATAAAGAAAAATTCAATAAGCTGGAATTCACAGCAATAGATAAAAACAAAATCACCATTCCAACGCAGGTTGCTGCTGGGGAGCCGGCTTGGATTGCAATGGTTCAACATTACTTTGCAAGCGCATGGATACCAGGCGACAGGGTTGCGCGCGATATTTATGCTGGCAGGATTGATAACAACCTTTACCGAATTGGTATGCAAACACCGCTTGGAGTGGTTGCAGCCGGCTCTACGGTGGTTGAAAAAGCCAAATTATTTGTGGGACCACAAGAAGAGCGCGTTTTAGAGACAATTGCCCCTGGATTTGAGCTGCTAAAAGACTATGGCTACTTAACTATCCTAGCTAAGCCTATTTTTTGGCTTTTGGACAATATTCATTCTTATGTTGGCAACTGGGGTTGGTCGATTATTTTGTTGACCATCTTAATTAAGCTGGTGTTCTTCCCTCTGTCTGCTGCTAGCTATAAATCAATGGCGCGCATGAAGGAAGTTCAGCCACGTTTGGTTGCCATGAAAGAGCAGTACAAGGGCGAACCACAAAAACTGAATCAAGCCATGATGGAGATGTATCGCAAGGAAAAAATTAACCCCTTGGGTGGTTGCTTGCCGGTCGTCATTCAGATCCCCGTATTTATCTCTTTGTATTGGGTTTTGTTGTCATCAGTGGAGATGCGTGGAGCGCCATGGGTTTTATGGATCCACGATCTTTCGGTGCCCGACCCGTATTACATTTTGCCGGTGATTATGGCTGCCTCCATGTTTGTGCAAACTAAATTAAACCCAACGCCACCAGATCCAATTCAGGCAAAAGTTATGATGTATATGCCGCTTGTTTTCTCGGTGATGTTCTTCTTCTTCCCTTCCGGTTTGGTTTTGTATTGGGTTGTAAACAACCTGTTGTCAATTGCACAGCAGTGGCAAATAAACCAAATGTTTGGAAAAAAGCCCGCCAAGTAATCGCGCGCCGCAGAAAAGCTTGTAATAGGTAGACAGCAATGATGACGAGAAAATTGCCAATCATTGCTGTCGCAACTGCACCAGGCAAGGCAGGTGTTGGTGTTGTTCGCATCAGCGGACAAAGTTTGGCCTCCCTTACAAGCGCCCTCTTTCAAAAAAAACTACCCCCAAGACAGGCGAAGCTATTAACGCTTTGCAACAAGCATGGCGAGGCCATTGATCAGCTCATTGCAATTTATTTTGTTGGGCCGGCCTCCTTTACTGGTGAAGATGTTTTAGAGCTTCAGTGTCATGGCGGTCCACAACTTCTTGAGTTGGTGATGAGGCGCTGCCTCGAGTTGGGCAAAGATGAGGGCCTTGTCATTGCCGAACCAGGTGAATTCACTCTCCGTGCATATTTAAATAATAAGATTGATTTAACCCAGGCAGAGGCGATTGCAGACTTAATTGACGCACAAAGCGAAGCGGCTGTTCGTAGCGCAGCGCGTTCATTGCAGGGCGCCTTTTCTGATGACATCAATCGTTTAATTGAAGAAATTACTCAACTCAGAATTTTGGTTGAGTCGACCCTGGATTTTCCAGAAGAAGAAATTGAATTTCTAGAAAATGCTCAGGCACGTCAACGCCTAATTGCAGTTAAAGAAAAATTACAAACCTTGCGTGCTGGTGCTAAGCAGGGAAAAATTCTGCGAGACGGCATTCAGCTGGTGCTTGCTGGTGCGCCCAATGTCGGAAAAAGCTCTTTGCTTAATCGATTGGCGGGTGAAGAGGTGGCAATTGTGACCTCTATTGCGGGCACAACCCGAGATCGAGTTAAAGAAAGCATCACCATTGATGGTGTACCCATGCACATTATTGATACAGCCGGTCTTCGCGAAACAGTAGATGTTGTAGAGGCAAAAGGGATCGAAAGATCTTGGGATGCTATACGCTTGGCGGATTTGGTGATTTTTTTAACCGATGCACAGTCGGACGATCAGCAGGATGATCTAAAAACTCAGATCTTGAAAGAATTACCCCCTAAATGTGCAGTCCTTGAGGTTGTAAATAAGGCGGACTTGTTGCAGGAGCCATTAAAAACGGCGCCAGGGGAGGCCTTGCTGATTTCCGCTAAAACTGGGGCTGGAGTTGAGCAGCTTAAGCGGAAGATTTTGGAGCTTGTGGGGTGGGCAGGCCCTCAAGAGGGCGCTATTTTGGCCCGCAGAAGGCATTTAGACTGTATTGAGCGTGCAGCTGAACATATTGAAAAATCGGAGCAATTTGCGGCAAATGGCAATAATTCGCTTGAATTATTTGCAGAAGAGCTTTCTTTGGCCCAAAGGCACTTAGGTGAAATTACCGGAAAGCTGCTTCCAGACGACCTTTTAGGCAAAATCTTCAGTCAATTCTGTATTGGCAAGTAAAGGGTTTGTGCCCCGTTGGGGTGGCTATAAAAGCCCACCCAAAATGATAAAATCGATGGATTAAAAAATTCAATTTTCATAAGGAAACATATGACTTCAACTACTAACGGCCAGATCAATGTAAATGCGCCAGCTTATGTAAAAAACAAGCGTTTAATTGAGTGGGTTGGCGAAGTTGCTGCCCTCACAAAGCCTGATGCTATTCGTTGGTGCGATGGATCACAGGCAGAGTATGACGAGCTGTGTGAGTTGTTGGTGAAGGCTGGTGTTTTTAAGCGCCTTAATCCTGCTAAACGTAAAAATTCATTTCTAGCTTTATCTGATCCGGACGACGTTGCGCGTGTTGAAGACCGCACTTATATTTGTTCTGCAAAACAAGAAGATGCTGGCCCAACCAATAATTGGGTAAATCCAGCTGAAATGCGTGCAACATTGAATCCATTGTTTGATGGATCAATGCGCGGTAGAACTATGTATGTTGTCCCTTTTTCTATGGGTCCGATTGGCTCACCAATCGCACACATTGGTGTTGAGTTGTCTGATAGTCCTTATGTTGCAATCAACATGCGCCTGATGACACGTATGGGTAAAGCGGTAATTGATCAGCTAGGTACGGATGGTGAGTTTGTTCCATGCATTCATACAGTAGGCAAGCCCTTGAGTCCAGGCGAAAAGGATATGGCTTGGCCAAATAACAAAACCAAATATATCGTTCACTATCCAGAAACCCGTGAAATTTGGTCATTTGGTTCTGGTTATGGCGGCAATGCCTTGTTAGGTAAAAAATGTTTTGCCTTGCGTATTGCCTCTAATATGGGCCGCGAACAAGGATGGCTCGCTGAGCACATGTTGATTTTGGGCGTTACTTCACCCGAAGGAAAGAAATACCACGTAGCTGCAGCATTCCCATCTGCCTGTGGCAAAACCAACTTCTCAATGATGATTCCTCCGGCAGGATTTGACGGTTGGAAAGTAACAACGATTGGTGACGACATTGCATGGATTAAGCCACGCAAAGACCCTGTCACTGGTAAAACTCGCCTGTTTGCGATTAACCCTGAGTCTGGATATTTTGGCGTTGCTCCAGGAACAAATCGTCAAACAAATCCAAATTGCATTGATTCCCTAAATCAAGACGTTATCTTCACTAACGTTGGTTTAACTGATGATGGTGATGTTTGGTGGGAAGGTCTGACAGAAACACCGCCAGCGCATTTAATCGACTGGCAGGGTAAGGACTGGACCCCGGCTGATGGTGCTGCAGGTCGTAAAGCCGCTCACGCCAACTCCCGCTTCACAATGGCTGCCACCAATAACCCAGCTGTTGATCCTAAGTGGGATGATCCAGAAGGCGTTCCGATTGATGCATTCTTGTTTGGCGGTCGCCGTTCAACCACTGTGCCTCTCGTTAGCGAAGCGCGTGATTGGGTAGAGGGTGTTTATATGGCCGCAACGATGGGCTCTGAAACAACTGCTGCTATCACTGGGCAGGTGGGCGTAGTTCGCCGCGATCCATTTGCGATGATTGCTTTTGCTGGCTACAACATGAGCGACTACTTCCAGCATTGGCTCAACATCGGCAAGAAGCTTGAAGCCGAAGGCGCCGTATTGCCAAAGATCTATTGTGTGAACTGGTTCCGTAAAGGCGACGATGGTAAGTTTGTCTGGCCTGGTTATGGTGAAAATATGCGTGTTCTTGCTTGGATTTTGGGTCGTGCAGACGGCACAGCAAAAGGCGTTGAAACCGTATTTGGTATTTCACCTGAGCATAACGACATAAATTGGAATGGCCTAGACTTTTCTCTTGAGAAGTTCGAGAGCGTAATTACCGCTAAGGTAGACGACTGGAAAAACGAACTCAAGTTGCATACAGAGTTGTTTGAGCATCTTGGTGAGCGCCTGCCTAAGGAATTAGCAGAGATGCGTACCAAGATTGAAAAACGCTTAAACGCTTAAGTTTTTAGTAACACCTATATCTAGATTTATTTAAATGACCAAACCCCAACACCATGAAATCGTGGTGATTGGGGCTGGCATTTGTGGGGCAACCATTGCAAATGAGTTGCTCTTACGTGGCAAAGCCGTATGCATTGTTGATGCCGCATCATCCCCAGCTACCGCCTGTTCAAGCCACGCTTATGCCATTGCACATCCGCATATTGGCAAGGGCTCACCCCGTTTATTGCGCCTAACTCGCATTGCATTCTTGCTTGCAGAAGCGCGCTGGAAAAATATTTGGCAACAACATGGGATTTTTCAGCCAAACAAAAAAGATAAAAATGTTGATCACACCCAAACGGTGGCGCATCTCCTTTCCTTGGGTCTTGACCGAGATATGGCCATTGCTATGGATTCCCAAGAGGCTGCTAGGGTTTGTGGAATTGATCAAGGCGGAGTTTGGCTACCGCGCGCGGCCGGCTTAAATTTATTTGAAACAAGCAAGCAGCTGCTACAACATCAAGAGCGCCTAACCTGCCTTTGGAATGTGCGGGTTAATCGTCTGGAGGCAGCTGAAAATAAATGGCATTTATTGGATGCAGAAAATCAATTAATCACCTCGGCCGACAAGGTGGTTATTGCTTGTGCTATGGGGGCTAAGCCATTAATGGCTACCGTTGGTATCCGTTTGCCTTTAAAGCCTGTGCGCGGGCAGTTGAGCATTTTTTCGATTGAAGAAAATGATCCTTGGGTTCAAAAATTACCCAGTGTGGGCATCTCTGGAGATGGCTATTGTCTGCCTGCCGATCTACTCGAAGACGGTAGTTATCAATGGATTGTGGGCTCAAGCTTTGATGAAGGCGAGGATGATCTTGCTCCAAGAGAAACGAGCGATGACTTTAATCGCGAACAAGCGAGAGGTTTGGTGAATTATCCAGAAGGTGATCTTCGCGCATTAAAAAAAGCAGGTGAATTTGTTGGTGTGCGCTGCGTCGCTGGAGATCGTCTACCAATCATCGGCGCCCTCACTCGGCGCCCAGGAATATTTTTAGCTACCGCCCTAGGGTCGAGAGGAATTTTGTGGTCCGCTCTGGCGGCCAAGCTAATTAGTGCTCAGCTGCTAGAGGATGATTTTGCCTTGCTTGCGCGCTTAGGTTTTGCTGCAGACTTAGTTGCAGCGCTTGCACCAGAGCGTTTCTTTGCCGGAGCGGCGCCTTCGGCTTTAGGGGCTTTGGCTTCAAATTCAAAACCAATTTTACCCGCTGAATCTAAGGCTAAATAAGCCTTAAAGCCACGCCCAGTGCGGTTCGACTTAAAGTTGGCTAGCAGATCTGTCTTGCCTTCTTTTAATAATTTTTGAACTTGCTCAGCTGAAACTTCCTGCTGCAAGACCACTTTCCCAGTTTTGAAATCACATGATTTGCTAGGGCCGGTATTGTTCTCACAAACGTAACGCATGCCGTCTTCATATACTGCACCAGAGCATTTTGGACAAACACCTAACGCCATACGACCTGTGAAATCGACCGCTTCAGTCTCATCATCTTGTGTGTTTCCAAAATCAAACTCTAGCTTGAAGCCTGCGTTTGGATAGTCTTTATCGTCCTCTGGAATTTCACTCAACTTAATAATGGCTGCAAAAGGGCGCCCCATTTTGCTACGGAAGCCTTGTAGAGGCCCGATCGTTTTTTCGCGCAATAGCTCTTCAACTTCAGGGTATTCAAATGCGCGCCCACCAGGGGTTTTGCTAATGGTGAAGCCACACTTTTCACAAGCAAAACGGCGATAGTTTTCTTTTACCGGACCCTTACAGTGTGGGCACGGCGTGGTCATTGTGGCATAGTCACCCGGAATGGTATCGCTGTCATATTCTTTCGCGCGCTTGACGATGCGCTGAGTCATCTGTGCGATCTCTTGCATGAAGGTGTCGCGATTCATTTTGCCTTGCTCGATGAGAGAAAGTTTGTTCTCCCAGCTGCCGGTCAAATCAGGGCGAGTTAACTCCTCTACATCCAAGCCTCGCAATAAGGTCATCAGCTGAAAAGCTTTTGCCGTTGGAATAAGCTCACGGGCTTCGCGCACCATATATTTTTCAGCGAGCAGCCCTTCAATGATGGCAGCACGTGTAGCTGGCGTACCCAAGCCTTTTTCGGCCATGGCCTCACGCATGTCATCATCATCAACCCATTTGCCAGCGCTTTCCATAGCAGAGAGCAGGGTGGCCTCTGTATAGCGTGCGGGTGGCTTGGTCTTCAATGGTATGGCTGCAATAGATTCAGTTTGTACTGACTCGCCTTCTTGGACCGGAACCAACTCATCATCGGCTTGATTAGACTTGCCGTATACGGTTAACCAGCCAGGATTTACAAGAACGCGCCCTTCAGTTTTGAAGTGGTGTCCAGATGCCTCTGTAATGCGGGTGGTGACACGGAACTCTGCAGCGGGATAAAACACTGCTAAGAAGCGACGCACAACCAAGTCGTAGAGTTTGGCTTCGGGCTCACTTAGGGTCTTGGGCGTCTCTAATGTTGGAATAATCGCAAAGTGATCAGATATTTTGGAGTTATCAAAAATCCGTTTGTTTGGCTTTACCCAGCCATAACCGGCTTTCGATTTTGGATCTTTTGGATCACCTTGCAGAATTTGCTTAGCGAAGGCACGATAGTCTAGCGAATGTTCGGCAAGATTCTCCATGGTTTGCTTGACGGTGTCGAGATAGTCCTCGGGAAGAGCTTTTGCATCGGTACGCGGATACGTTAATACTTTATGGCGCTCATATAAAGCTTGTGCAAGACCCAATGTATTTTTTGCAGAGAAACCAAAGCGCGCATTTGCCTCTCGTTGCAAACTAGTTAAATCAAATAATTGAGGAGCAAGCTGCGTAGCGGGCTTAGCTTCTTCAGTGACATTTGCTTTTTTGCCACGACATGCGGCAACAATGCTCTGTGCTGCAGCTTCGCTCCACAGGCGGTTCTCACGTGCGTCGGGTTCAGCGACATCTTTTTTAAATTTCGGATCAAACCAGCGGCCTTCATAGATGCCGGCGGCGGCGATAAATTCCGCTTTTACCTCCCAATAATCTTTGGAGATGAACTTACGAATCAACTCTTCACGCTCTACCACAATAGAAAGGGTTGGAGTCTGCACGCGGCCTACTGTCGTTAAGAAGAATCCACCACTTTTGCTATTAAAAGCAGTCATCGCACGCGTGCCATTGATGCCAACCAACCAATCTGCTTCTGAGCGGCAACGGGCGGCATCAGCCAGGGGCTTCATATCTTCATCGGTGCGCAAGTTCGTAAAGCCTTCACGAATTGCGGCAGGCGTCATAGATTGCAGCCATAAGCGTTGAATAGATTGAGATGCTTTGGCATGTTGTGCAATTAAGCGGAAAATTAATTCACCTTCACGTCCCGCGTCACAGGCATTAATGAGCGCGGTGACGTCTTTTCGCTTAATGAGTTTTTGTAATACCTTAAGGCGCGACTCTGTTTTAGCAATAGGACGCAAATCAAAATAAGGGGGTACTACCGGCAAATTAGCAAAAGACCATTTGCCTCGCTTCACGTCAAATTCTTCTGGAGCGGCGATTTCCAATAAATGACCCACTGCAGAAGAGATTAAGAAATCCTCGCTCTCAAAATAATCTTCATATTTTGTAAAGCCGCCTAAGGCTTTGGCAATGTCATTAGCAACAGAGGGCTTTTCTGCAATGATGAGCGCCTTTGGATGATTGCCGACTATAGTCTTTGAGCCGCTTTTTTTGGTAGTTGCTTTAGTTGCCACGCGTTTTGCCTAAATTTGAGCTAGAAATGATGTTTTTTGGGATAAAACGGATGGTCAATTTAAACCAAAATCGCACTTGGCCAGTTGCATACCCCTTTTTTATTATTAACCGATAAATTAGGAAAAGTCCAAAAACCTCTATTTTTTGCTAGTTTTGGGCAGATCAAAATTCCCAGTTTTAGGATAAAAACCCTCTTTTAGGCTATTTAAATACAGTTTTTCTTAAAAATAAAGCTCCTCAAGAACGTCGCTCGGTCTAAAGGCCAGTTTGGCGCCTTGCTGAATAAGTAGATGGCAACCAGCAGAATTTGCGCTATGAATAGGCCCAGGAAGCGCAAAAACCTCCCTCCCAAGGTCTGCAGCCATCCGGGCTGTGATGAGGGAGCCAGATTTTTCTGCCGCCTCTATCACCACAACCCCAAGCGCTAGGGCCGCAATAATGCGATTTCGCCTTGGAAAATGAAATGCTTTTGGCCCTACCCCCGGCGGGAGTTCTGATAACAAAAGACCTTGCTGGCTGATGGCCCTAGACAAGGCTATGTTTTGGCGGGGGTAGACGACGTCTATGCCAGTGCCTAATATGGCCATGGTGTGGTGATTGGCCCCAAGCCCAAGCGTGGCTTGGTGAGCAGCGCTATCAATTCCTTTTGCAAGGCCAGAAACGACCATCAAGCCTTTTTTGGAGAGCGCTTGAGCAAACAGGCGGGCATTTTTTAAGCCTTCTGGGCTGGCGCTTCTAGAGCCTACGATGGCAATCATCGGCATCTTTAGAAGGCCGATATCACCATATATATAGAGTGACGCCGGCGGATCGTATAAATCCTGGAGGCGGGGTGGGTAGTGCGGGCTTCCGCGATCGATTCGGGTGACTGAATATGGCGCGGGCGATGTTTGCATAAACCAATTTTGTCCTGTGGGCAAATTAGATCAATCAGGACAGACTGATAGCTCTGTTGGATAATTCTTATATGGCTTTATTAACTGTCCTTTGTTATCCAGATCCCCGCTTGCATAAGGTTGCTAAACCGGTGGCGCAGGTGGATGCGCGCATTCAGAAAATTGTTGCTGATATGGCTGACACTATGTATGACGCTCCAGGCGTTGGTTTGGCTGCAACCCAGGTGGACGTTCACGAACGTATCGTGGTGATTGATTTATCTGATGAGCAAAATGAACTCATGGTATTCATTAATCCGGAGATTATTTGGGCTAGCTCGGAAACCAAATCTTGGCGCGAGGGTTGCTTATCTGTTCCGGAGTTTTATGACGAAGTTGAAAGGCCATCAGAGATCCGAGTGAAGGCCTTGGATGTCAATGGCAAAGAATTTGAAGTTGATGCTGATGGTTTGTTGGCCGTTTGTTTGCAGCACGAGTTAGATCATTTGCAAGGAAAAGTATTTGTTGAGTATTTATCAATACTGAAGCGAACCCGTATTACGCAAAAAATGAAAAAGCGTGCTAAAGAATTAGTGGGTGAGCGTTAAGCGCACCAATGAAAATCGTATTTGCTGGAACCCCTGAGTTTGCTGCGCAAGCAATGCGCTCAATTTACGATGCTGGCCATGAAATTGTTTTGGCTTTAACTCAGCCTGATCGTCGCGCCGGAAGAGGTATGCACCTTCAGGCCAGCCCCGTTAAAGAGTTTGCCTTACAAAACAATATCCCTGTGTTGCAGCCGGCAACATTGAGGCGCACGAGTATTGATCCTCAAAAACGGGCCCAAGCAATAGCGGCATATGAGCATTTGTCGTCAATAGAGTTTGATGCTATGGTGGTAGTTGCTTATGGCTTGATCTTGCCCCAAGAGATTTTGGATATAACAGAAAGGCCAAGTAGATTTGGGAGCTTTAATATTCATGCTTCATTGCTGCCGCGATGGCGTGGCGCAGCGCCGATTCAGAGAGCCATTGAATCGGGCGACTTAAAAACAGGCGTTTGTATCATGCAAATGGATGCCGGTTTAGATACTGGAGATACCCTTTTAGTTGCCGATCTTGTAATTGCACCGGATGAGACTAGTGCCAGCTTGCATGATCGATTAGCGCAGCTCGGCTCCAAATTAATTGTTGAAGTTTTAGGTTCCTTGCAGCAAGGTAAAGAAATACATTTACTGCATCAAGCAACCGAAGGTATTACTTACGCCGAAAAAATCCTTAAGAGTGAGGCGGAAATTGATTGGTCATTAAGCGCTAAAGAAATTGATCGGCGCATTCGGGCCTTTAATCCGTTTCCAGGGGCAAGCAGCAATCTCAATGGACTGGCAATGAAGTTTTGGAATTCAAAGATTGCGGATACTAAAGACGCAAGCCCTGCCAATACTGCAGGCGATGTTCTGGGCTTTAGTAATGATGGCGTATATATTCAGTGTGGAGAAGGGGTGCTTGAGGTTTTAGAAATGCAAAAACCTGGCGGTAAAAAAATAGATGCCAAAGCGTGTTTGCAGCCACTTGGCGTCGGTGAAAAATTGTTGCGCTTTCAAACAAAGGAGTAGAAATGTTTAATTTTGCAAAGACTGCTGTTTTGATGGCAGCAATTACTGCATTATTTATTGTGGTTGGTGGTATGTTGGGCGGCGAGCAAGGTATGTTGATGGCCCTGCTGATGGCTGTTGGCATGAACTTTTTTAGCTATTGGTTTTCTGACACCATGGTGTTGAAGATGACCAATGCGCAGCAGGTTGATGAAAGGTCTGCGCCTCAGTTTTATGGGGTAGTAAAAGAGTTGTCGGAGAAAGCGGGCCTGCCAATGCCTAAAGTATTTTTGATTGACGAGGATGCTCCTAATGCTTTTGCAACCGGGCGTAATCCAGAGAATGCGTCGGTTGCAGCAACAACAGGCATTCTGAAAATTCTCTCCAATCGTGAATTACGTGGCGTCATGGCCCATGAGCTAGCACATGTTCGTCATCGTGATATTTTGATCTCGACCGTTGCTGCTACTATGGCCGGTGCTATTTCAGCATTGGCCAACTTTGCTATGTTTTTTGGTGGGCGCGACTCTGAGGGCAGGCCCAATAATCCGATAGCCAGCTTGATGGTGGCAATTTTGGCCCCGATAGCGGCGAGCTTGATTCAAATGAGTATTTCTCGCGCCAGAGAATACGAAGCAGACCGTGGCGGCGCAGAAATTAGCTCTGATCCAGAGGCACTCGCACACGCATTAGAAAAAATTCATAACTATGCCCAAGGCATTCCATTTCAAGCCGTTGAGCAGCATCCCGAAACTGCGCAGATGATGATCCTTAATCCTTTGAGTGCTGGCGGCCTTGCACAACTTTATTCAACCCACCCACCTACTGAAGAGCGGGTGGCACGCTTAATGAGCATGGCTAAAAACGGGGCATATCCCGGAGCAAATTAATTTGACTGATCAAAAAACACCACGCAGTCTCCCGCTTTCTGAAGCAATCACAATTGCCGCACAAGCGATCAGCGAGGTAATGAGCGGAAGATCTCTTACAGAGGTTCTGGATCAGCTAGAGGCACATGAGCGACCGATCGTTCAGAGTTTGAGCTTTGACGCTTTGCGTAAATGGGTCCGTTCTCATGAATTGATTAAGGAATTTATTCCAAAGACGCCGCCTCCCGAAGTTGATCATTTATTAAGTGTTGCAATTGCCTTATTTTTGCAAGACATTGCGGAGGGCAAAGGCTATCCAGCACACACGATTGTTGATCAGGCAGTGAAGGCGTGTGGCGAGTATGACAAAACAATGTATGCCAAAGGTTTGGTCAATGCAGTCTTGCGTAAGGTAAGCCTATTGGTTCAGCCGCCTAAGGGTGAAAAACTTTTTCCACCCGATCCAATTCCAATGTACGTACCTGCTTGGTGGCGAGCAAATCTCAAACGTCATTATTCCAAAGCATGGCAATCTATTTTGTTTCAACAAGCCAAGCGTGCGCCACTAATTCTGCGTGTGAATCCAAGGCAATATACGCGCGAGCAATATCAATCCCTATTGTCCGACGCTGGAATTTCAGCAGCGCCAATAGATGAAGTGGCCGGCATTCACTTGCCTTCTGCCCTCTTGTTACCTGAGGCAGTCCCTGTATCAGACCTGCCTGGTTTTTATAGCGGGGCCGTATCTGTGCAAGATGCGGGAGCGCAGTTGGCCGCAATCTTATTAAGCCCCCAGGAGGGAGAGTTAGTGCTAGATGCTTGCGCTGCTCCTGGTGGAAAAACAGCACATTTATTGGAGCTTGCAGATTGTTCAATGCAGGCCTTGGAGTTAGATGGAGACCGGATAGGAAAAATTGGAGGTAATCTCGATCGCCTTCGCTTGCATTCCGACAAGGTAAAAGTGCTACGCGGCGACGCCTCTAAGGCAGCCTGGTGGGACGGCATTCTTTATGACAAGATTTTGCTCGATGCCCCCTGTTCAGCTTCTGGAATAGTGTCTCGTCATCCCGATATTCCATTTCTGAGGCGCGAAGCCGATATTAGAGCTCTTCAAGAACGACAGCGTGCTATTTTGAGTCAAGCATGGAAGATGCTCAAAGCAGGAGGCACTCTTTTGTACGTAACGTGCTCAATATTTCCCGAGGAAGGTGAAGAGCAGGCGGCTTGGTTTGCTGACCAGCATCCCAATGCGGTACGATTAGGCGCTCCAGGACAGCTTTTGCCAGGCGAGTTAAATGACGGTTTCTACTATGCTTTGTTTAAGAAAAATGGGCCATGAGCCGAAGCATTAAACAATTCCTATTTCTGTGCTTGATGGTATTGGGTTTTTTTTCCACAACCGTTAACGCAGAAGGTATCAAGATTAAGTCCTTTGAGTTGGAGAAGGCTGATAACGATTGGCTTCTCAATGCAAGTTTTCAGATAGAGTTATCACCAGGACTAGAAGATGCGGTGCAAAAGGGCGTGGTTCTGTATTTTCAGACTGAGTTTGATTTAACGCGAGCGCGTTGGTATTGGTTTGATGAAAAATCCGCACTTGTACAAAGGCAAACCCGTCTATCTTTTCAGCCGCTGACGCAGCAGTATCGAATCGCGTCCGAGGGCTTTACTTTTTCCGCTAAAACGATTGCTGAGGCATTGCAAGCAGTTGGTAGTGTTGGGGGATGGAGAGTAATAGACAATGCCCAAATTGATCCTAGCAGGTCTTACACGGGCGCCCTGCGCATGACCTTGGATCTCACTAAGCTGCCAAAACCATTCCAGGTAAATGCACTTAATAATCGCGACTGGAATGTTTCGAGTGACTGGTATCGTTTTCCATTTTCTTCCAATGGCCCTAATCTAATTAAGCGATGAGACTGATAGCTGCCCTGCTAGACGCAAGCTTTTTTACATCAAAGGCTTGGAGCAAAAAGATAATTTCGATCACGATCGGCGCGATCGGAGCATTTGCTCTATTGCTTTTAGTTTTATTGGCAATAGCCTCATCCAATACAGAATTTTTTGATAATTATTTTATTTGGCTATACGCCGCTAATGTGGTCATTGGCATTTGCTTAACTTTAGTCATTGTGGTTTTGGTGGCAGTAATTGGTGTGCGATGGTATCGAGGGCACTTTGGTACACGTTTGATTGCAAAGCTGGCGATGATCTTCGCTTTGGTTGGTATTGTTCCGGGCTTAATTTTGTACGGCGTCTCCCTACAGTTCGTATCGCGCAGTATTGAGAGTTGGTTTGACGTAAAGGTCGAGACGGCGCTTAACTCAGGTTTAGAGTTGGGGCGCGTTACTTTGCGAGTTGCTCAAGAAGAAATTTTGGGTGAAGGTAATTTTATAGCTGAGCAGATTGTGCAGATACCTCCTGGCACTACTGCTGAGCAGGTTGCTGCCACAGTGATGAAGATTCGCAATCAATTTGGCATTCAAGAAGTTAGCCTTTTTAATATGCAGCGCGTTTTGATCTTAACCAGCGAGGTAAGGCCCAAAAAATACTTTCCTGCGCCCAGTGCCGAGGTAGTTGATGAGGCATTTAAAAAGAAAGGCATTACCTTTTTAGATCAAATTGAAATGGAGGGCGGGCAACGCGGTTATCGGATCAGAGCAATTGTTCCGATTGTTCGCAAAAAGCCAATTCAGAGCAAATTGGATGCAGGTAAGGATGTGGACGATAAGTATTTTTTACAGCTAGTGCGCCTCATTCCAACCCCGTTAGCAAAGAATATTTTTGCAGTTGAATCTGCATATAGTGAATACCAAGAGAAGTCATTAGGGCGAACTGGCCTACGTAAGATGTTTGTAGGGACGCTAACCTTGACTCTTTTCTTTGCAGTATTCGTGGCCATTACTTTGGCTCTCTTATTGGGCAGACAGCTTGCTCGACCTCTCCTGATGCTTCTGAGGGGCACTCAGGCGGTTGCCCAGGGTGATTTGTCGCCTAAACCAGAGTTAGATACTGGCGATGAGCTTGGCATGCTTACGCGGCAATTTAACGTCATGACTAGGCAGCTGGCCGACACTCGCACCTCTTTGCAAGAATCCAAGGCATTTTTAGAGCGTGTATTGGGAAGCCTTACTGCAGGCGTATGTATTTTTGATAAAAACTACAACGTCGTTTCCAGTAATGCAGGCGCAGACCGAATTTTTAATCAAGATCTTATTCAGCTTGATGGGAAGCCCCTTGGCAGCAATCCGGCTTTGCTGGAGTTTGAGGGAGCCATTAAAGAAGGCTTTGCAACCATGAAGCTTGCAGTGCTTAGCGAGGGTGGGACAGAGAAAAAGTCTACGCAGGCTAATGCACCGGTATGGCAAAAACAAATCCAATTACACAGCACTAATGAATTTGAAAATGAACCTGGAGTGACTTTATTTGTGCGCGGTACAGAGCTTACTGGTGACTTGCGTATGGTAGTTTTTGATGACATTACAGATGTGGTGAGCGCACAAAGATCGATTGCGTGGAGCGAGGTAGCAAGACGCCTTGCTCATGAAATTAAGAATCCCTTAACTCCAATACAGCTCTCAGCCGAAAGATTGCAACATAAGCTTGCAGGCAAGCTAAGCCCAGAACAAGAAGAAATGATTAATCGCAGCACCGAGACTATTATTGGCCAAGTGCAGGCCATGAAAGAAATGGTGAATGATTTTAGGGATTTTGCGAAGACCCCAACACCACAACTAAAGCCAGTCTCCATTAATACCCTCACTTCAGAAATTTTGGGTCTTTATGAGGGCAGTCCCTTACTTGTCCAGTTAGATCCAGGTTGCCCAGAAATCATGGGGGACCCTACCCAGTTGAGGCAAGTTATTCATAACTTGTTACAAAACGCTCAAGATGCCACTCTAGAAGGCCCTCACCCCAACAGCCCTGTACAGGTTAAAACGGAGTTGGCGCCTTATGGTGAACACAATGGCGAAGTTCAAAACGCGGTGCGATTAACAATAAGTGATAGTGGAGTTGGATTTCCAGCTAAGATATTGGCAAGAGCCTTTGAGCCATATGTAACTACAAAGAGCAAAGGTACGGGATTGGGTTTAGCTGTGGTCAAGAAAATTATTGATGATCACGCTGCCAGAATTGAAATTCGGAACCGGATGCATGATGGAGAAGTAATTGGTGCGCAAGTATCGATATTGTTTATGAATCTAGCAAAAGAGGCAGTCTAAGCATGGCTAGTATTTTGGTTGTTGATGATGAGATGGGAATTCGTGAGCTTCTCAATGAGATTCTCACTGATGAAGGCCATACCGTTTACTCTGCAGAGAGTGCTATTCAGGCGCGCACTATTCGCGAGCAAATGCGCCCTGACTTAGTCTTGCTAGATATTTGGATGCCTGATACGGATGGCATTACTTTATTAAAAGAGTGGTCCAACACAGGACAACTTACTATGCCAGTGGTCATGATGTCTGGCCACGCAACGATTGATACTGCTGTTGAGGCCACTCGCATTGGCGCACTAAACTTTTTAGAAAAACCGATTGCCCTACAAAAGCTTCTGAAGACAGTCAGCAAAGCTTTGGAGATCTCCCCTAAATATATTGAGCCAGAACAAGAGCGAGCAGTTCAGTCAAGCCCTAGCGCTATGGCCACACCAAAGCCGACGGTTGTCGAATTAGTTGCTTCGCCAATTGAGGGCGAGTTCATTAGCGGAATCGCAAAAACTTACTATGATCTCCCTCTTAGAGAGGCTAGAGACTTGTTTGAGAAGGCGTATTTTGAACATCAAATGCAAATCATGGGCGGTAGCATGACTAAGATTTCGGAGTACACCGGTCTAGAGCGAACCCATTTGTATCGCAAGCTGAAGGCCCTGGGAATTGACACGTCTCGTAATAAGGGCGAGAGCTAAGCCCCTATTTAACAAGGGCAGCCACCCCATAGAATTCAGTAAAACCCACCAATCAAGGGTGACCCAGGGAAATTTGATGGAACCCCAATTCAATTCGTTATAATCCCAAGTCTTGGCCTGGTAGCTCAGTCGGTAGAGCAGAGGATTGAAAATCCTTGTGTCGGTGGTTCGATTCCGCCCCTGGCCACCAAGAAACTGAATAGCCCACTTGTTGGGCTATTTTCATTTGGGGCTTGGCAGGCTTAGACGCCATTAGATTCGGATATCCCCATCATGAACTGTCCTTTAAAAGGACAAACCAAGTAGACATCCCTGCGTCGATTTAAGCATATAGCTTATTAATGGCGGTTGCTCGCAATATCATTTAAAACGACATTTTTAATGCTCGATGAGGGTAATCACCAACGCATGCCT
>CANCPL010000015.1:0-34295 GCA_947380065.1 Burkholderiaceae bacterium
ATCATGGCGTCAAAGCTAGACCATTGCTTGGTTGACTTACTCTACCGCTGGCGTATTGGTGAATTGCCGATGATTATTTGCGGAATCGTCTCCAATCATCCACGCGAAGTCTATGCCAGCATCGATTTTGCTGACATTCCTTTCTACCATTTGCCAGTTACTCCCGATACCAAGCCAGCTCAAGAAGCTAGACTTCTTGAAATCGTTGCAGAGTCTAAGGTTGATATGGTGATCCTAGCGCGCTATATGCAAATCTTGTCCGATGACTTATCGACCAAGCTCTCCGGCCGCTGCATTAACGTGCACCATTCATTCTTACCAAGCTTTAAAGGTGCCAAGCCTTATCACCAGGCTCATGCTCGTGGCATCAAACTAATTGGCGCTACCGCCCATTTTGTAACCAGCGACTTAGATGAAGGTCCAATTATTGAGCAGGATGTCACCCGTGTTACGCATGGTGATACACCGGATGATTTAGTACGCAAGGGTCGAGATTTAGAGCGTGCCGTTCTTTCAAGAGCTTTGCGTTACTACCTACATGATCGCGTCCTCATTAATGGCGCAACATCTGTAGTTTTCTCAGACTAATTCAATCAAAGTAATTGATTAAGGCCTCACCCCTGGAGATTCCAGGGGTAGACCTCTAGCGCGCCACATTAGAAACAGCTCTAGCTGAGCCATTTCTGGTGAGCCGTACTCAAACTGTTGGGCTCTAACGCCACTCATGCAATTACGTAGACGACGTTGCAGTGAACCTAAGGTCTGCCACTCCAAACGATAAATAGGATAAGCATTAGGATGCCCTTGAGGTATTGGGCTGCCTCCTAACTTTAGACCAGCTCTATCTTCATGGCACTGTGCGCAAGATAAATTGAGTTGACCCATGCGCTCATTAAATGTCTGTCGACCTTTTTTTAAAAAGGGTGCATTAGCTGTGGTTTCACTGACATCGATTGGCATTCCTTTAGATTGAAAAGCAATGAATGCTGTTAAAGCTAAGAGGTCTTTACTCTCGTAAGCCAATGCTGGAGAAGATTGCGCGCCTACCCGGCATTGATTAATCTGTCCTTCCAAAGTCTGCAACTTACCTTTGATCACCTTCGGAAATTGTGTCGCTACAACACGCATCGATTTTTTGGCATCGCTATGACAAGTGCTACAAGATTTATTTTGTGGCCCCATTTGCTGCTGCCACAAAGCTTCGCCATCACCCACCCAAAACATGGCGGGATTTAATGAGGGATCGTCTTGCATCGCCTTGTTTTCTGCAGACATCAACTCATAACTAGATTGCTGCAGCAAAGGTGCCGCATTGACTACCCCTATAAAAAAGAGCTTAGCAAGTATGAAATAGATACTGCATAGAAGAAGAGATGCTTGCTTGTTCACGAAACAGTAATGCGAGCCTGGTTAATTGCCTCATATCCATCATCCCCTACCCACTTAAACTCGAGGGTTCCAGACTCTACCGCGACAGTAGTAAAAATGATTAAGGGGTTGGCTCCAATACCCGAATAAAAATCTGCTTTGAATACTTCGACGGTATTGTAAGTGCAGGTAAAGGTGCGAATAATATCCCGAGGAATGAGCTTGCCACCCTCGGTATAGCGAAAACCTGACTCCATATCGTGTTGTGCGATCGCGCGGATCTCAATGATGGAATCTTTTTTTGCCGTCGCCGGCATCGTGATGGATGTGCGAGAAGTTTTACTCATACCATCTCCGTGCAAGCTGAAAGGGTTACCAGGGTTTCAGCGGAGCCTTGCCAAAAACTCCCATTACTCATTTGCGCAATAGCCCAGACTCTCTGACTATCGGCTAAACGGACGCGAGTCGTAATATTTGCCGTGCCAGATCTTGGGCTTAAGTAAACAGTAAAAATATTGGGCAAAGGATTTCCCTCGGCGATGACGTGAATGGTCTTAACGTAGTCATTGGCCGTCATGGGGCTATCTACGCTTACCTTCAATACAACCAAATTTCCATTCTCTACCAGCGGTGGTATCACTAAGCTTACCTTGCCCTCCCGAATGGTAGCGCCACCGGTAATTTTTTTAATAGCTTCATCCGCCTCTTCTTTTTTAGCAAAGGCAGTCATAGGATTTAGACAAAATCCCAAGGCTAAAAGCCCGAGACCCTGGACTTGCCTAAGCCATTCTCGACGATGGTTATGAATGATTTTCTTCATCTCGATTTCTGTTAGTTTGAATGATTTAAGGTCATCAAGAAAGCAACAACATCCTCTATCTCTTGGCCATTCAAAATCGTTTGACCAGCAAACTTCGGGGCTACACGATTCAGATGACTCGTTTGATAATAGGCTGGCATGATAGTTTGCGAATTAAAGTAGGCCGCATTGACGATACGCGCTCTTAGTTGAGGTGCATTTAAACGGGCAACACTCGCTTTAAGCTCTGGCGCCAAGTTTCCCTGAAAACGCTCTTCTGGAAACGGCCCACTATGGCATAACAAACATAAACCTGTTTGACGACTAGCCACAATTGCCCTGCCACGTACTGAGTCACCAGGCTGAGTGGAAAGGGATTCGAATATCGAATCCCCTGTTATTGCTTGAGCGTTTACAGTGCTGAAATTAAGGATGCCTAGCAATAGAAATGCTAGTGCGATCCCCTTTCTCATCGGCACAATTTCACTATGAGCGAACTCTTAAACCAACTTGATGCCACTATTTTTCAATGGCACTGTACGCAGGCGTTTACCGGTCGCACGATAAATCGCATTGAGAACAGCTGGTGCAGCTACCGCAATTGTTGGCTCCCCTACTCCACCCCAGTCCTTGCCACCACCTTGAATGATGATGGTTTCGACTTTAGGCATCTGATAGAGGCGAATCGAGTTAAAGGTATCAAAGTTCTTTTGAACCACCGCACCATTTTCGATGGTGATTTCTTCCTCGAACAAGGCTGATAAACCATAAACAAATGAACCAGACACTTGACGTTCGATTTGAGCTGGGTTTACTGCATAACCTGGGTCAGTTGCAGCAACAATGCGATGAATCTTCACCTCATTACCGTTCTTCACTGACAGTTCACAAGCTGCGGCAACATAACTACCAAAAGAGCGCATTTGCGCAACGCCACGATATACGCCTGGTGCAGCAGGCTTGGTCCAGCCGATACCATCAGCCACCGCATTTAAAACAGCAATCGCGCGCGGGAACTTTTCCATATGCTTGCGACGGAATTCGACAGCATCCATGCCAGTGGCTTCAGCCATCTCATCCATAAAGGTTTCGATAAAGATCGCGTTTTGGTTCACGTTCACACCACGCCAGAATCCTGGTGGTACGTGAGTGTTACGCATTGCATGGTCGATATTCAAATTTGGGAAGCTATACGTAATGCCATGCTCACCACTACCCTCAACGCCTTGGAAAGCCAACGGATCTTTTCCTTTATTTGCAGCAACCACAGCTGGACGTACCGCAGCCAAAATGGACTGGCCTGATAAACGCATATTGACCGCTGTTACATTCTTCTTATCATCTATGGCGGCAGACATTTTGCACATCATGACCGGATGGTAGCGACCTTGGGTCATGTCTTCTTCACGCGTCCAAATCAACTTGATCGGAGTGCCCGGCATTTGTTTGGCAATATTCACAGCTTGCGTGGTGTAGTCCTGAAATGCACCACGACGTCCAAAACCACCACCAAGGTTTACCTTGTATACATTGCATTTTTCTGCAGGAAGTCCAGAAGCAGCAATCACAGCTGCCAATGATGCTTCACCATCTTGAGTTGGAACCCATGCTTCGCAGGAGTCAGCAGTCCACTTTGCAGTAGCTGTTTGTGGCTCTAGGGTTGCATGATTTAAGAAGGGATAGAAATAAGTAGCCTCTAATTTTTTAGATGCTCCAGACATTGCCGCTATGACATCACCATTGGTGTTGTGAACAAAAGCATCATCTGCATTCAAACCCTCTTCCAACATCTTCTTGATCGAGGCACTCGAGACGTTGGCATTAGCCCCGCTATCCCAAATAATACTCACTTGATCCATGGCGGTTTTAGCTTGCCAAAAAGTATCTGCAACGACTGCTACTGCTGAGTCACCAACCTGAACGACTTTCTTGACGCCCTTCATGGATTGCGCTTTAGTAGCATCGTAGCTTTTCACCTTACCACCAAATACTGGAGACTCTTTAATGTTAGCTACCAACATGCCTGGCATTTTTAAGTCAATTGCATAGACCTGCTTGCCGGTGACCTTATCAGCAACACCATCAATTCGGTTTACAGACTTACCGATCAGTTGCCACTCTTTAGGATCTTTCAATGGAACTTCTTTGGGCACTTCCAACTGCGAAGCAGCAACAGAAACTTTACCGAAAGTGGTCTTCTTGCCAGATGGAGTGTGGGTAATCACGCTATTTTGAGCAACACACTCTGACACCGGCACATTCCACTGATTAGCAGCGGCTTGTATCAACATCATGCGAGCGGCAGCGCCGCCCTTACGAACATACTGCTCTGAAGTACGAATACCACGGCTACCACCGGTGGAGTAGCTACCCCATGCCAGCTTACGCTTTAAATTCTCACCAGGCGATGGATAGTCATAAGATACTTTTTTCCAATCGCACTGCAATTCTTCAGCAACCATCTGCGCTAAACCAGTGATAGTGCCTTGACCCATTTCAGAACGAACAATACGCACGACAACATCATCATTTGGTTTTACCACTACCCAAATACCAATTTCTGGGGTAGCTAATGGCGTCATGGCAGTGGTACCGGTACCCATGGCTGCATGCGCGGCAGACATAAAAGAAAGATCAAAGCCAATGGCCAAGCCTGTAGCAATTGCGCTAGAGCCAATCACAAAATGGCGGCGGGAAATATTTGTATTTGTAGTCATGTCTTTCCCCTTAAGCCTTGCTTGCCGCATGAATCGCTGCGCGCACTTGCTGGAATGTTCCGCAGCGGCAAATATTAGTAATAGATTCATCGATTTGAGCATCGGTAGGCTTTGGATTGTTACGTAACAAAGCGGTTGTTGCCATTACCATGCCAGATTGACAGTAGCCACACTGAGGCACTTGATTATCAACCCAAGCTTTTTGTACTTTCGAAAGCTGACCACTCTTCTCCAGGCTTTCAATGGTCTCAATCTTTTTACCTTCAGCTGCAGCTACTGGAATTGAACAGCTGCGAATGGCTTGACCTTCAAACAAAACTGTACAGGCCCCGCACTGACCCACTCCGCATCCATATTTAGTGCCAGTTAATCCAACTTGTTCACGGATTACCCAAAGCAATGGGGTATCTGGATCTACGTCCACCTTGTACTTTTTGCCATTGACATTCAATTCGGCCATGAGTGCTCTCCTGTATTTTCTGAATTACTTCTTTTATTGTTTAGGGGCACTTATATACCCCTGCTTTTGATGTGTTTATCTTAACCAAGAATTAATTTATTGCGTTGCAACATAAACTAATGCGCAGTAAGATCAAGACATGATTTTTGGTCTTGTTCAAATCCTGCTCTTTCAAAGTCTTGGCGAACTTGTTTCTAAATTTCTTCTGCCAACACTACCTGGTCCCGTCATTGGGTTGGTTATGCTGGTTCTATGGCTTGTCCTACGCAAGGGGATTAATTCAGAATTGGCCATGGTTGCCGATGGCTTTAGTCAGTACCTTGGCCTACTCTTTGTACCAGCAGCTGTTGGCGTTGTTCTTTTCTTGCCTCAACTTCGAGCCAATGCCCTAGCTATTATTAGCGCACTAATTGGAAGTGTCATTCTGACCATTGCCTCTAGCGCATTAATTGCACGATTTTTAAGCAAGAAAGAATCTCATGAGTGAAAAGCACTCGATTGTCGAGATTTGGGTCTATTTATCAGGGAGCCCACTTTTTGCCTTATTCATTACCTTGGCAGCCTATCAAATTGGGCTCAGCATTTATAAAGCCAGTCACCAGAATCCCTTAGCCAATCCTGTGGCGATTGCCATTCTGCTTGTAGCCAGCACCATCCAGTTGATTGAAATGCCCTATTCAACCTATTTTGAGGGTGCGCAGTTTATTCACTTCTTGTTGGGTTCAGCAACAGTGTCTTTGGCAATTCCGATCTATCGCGGTCTGAATAGCCTAAAGGGTCGATCAATACCTCTGATTGCATCACTTTGCACTGGTGGTCTTGTCTCAATCATCAGCGCTGTCGGTATCGCCACTTTGCTGGGAGCAGACTCTAATATCACCGGAGCGATGTATCCCAAATCCGTGACTGCGCCAATCGCCATGGGTATTGCAGAGCGCATTGGTGTCTCACCCACCCTGACCGCCATCTTTGCAGTAAGTACGGGAATACTCGGGGCAATATTGGCACCATTTGTTCTCAATGCATTAGGAATGAAGGCTTGGTGGCAAAGAGGTTTTGCTATTGGTATTGGTGCACATGGCATCGGTACCTCACGCGCTTTTAGCATTCACCCTGAGGCTGGAACCTATGCCAGCCTGGCAATGGGGATGAACGGGGTTGTCAGTGCTGTAGCCATCCCGATCATTTACCATCTATTAAATAAGTAACTTAATATTAAATACAACAGAGGTAAATCGGAAAAACTCGATGAATATTCCAAATCCAATCAAGTTAACGCAAGATCTCATCCGCTTTAATACGATCAACCCACCGGGCAATGAAGA
Source organism: Burkholderiaceae bacterium (assembly GCA_947380065.1). Classification (GTDB taxonomy): domain Bacteria; phylum Pseudomonadota; class Gammaproteobacteria; order Burkholderiales; family Burkholderiaceae; genus Polynucleobacter. Next base: position 6,670 of record CANCPL010000015.1, read on the forward strand.
CGAACTTTGTAATTATTTAACCGAGTTACTGAAGTCTGCAAATTTTGAATGCATGAATGTAGACTTTGCACCTCGCCGTCGCAGCATTGTTGCGCGTATCCCGGGCGCCATCAATAGATCCAGCATTTGCTTCACCGGACACGTGGATGTCGTTCCTCTAGGGGATCGTCAATGGGATCATGATCCCTTCTCTGCCGAGATCGTAGATGGCAAATTATTTGGTCGCGGTTCAAGTGATATGAAAAGTGGCATTGGGGCTTTTGTGGTTGCTGCAATGCGAACTGCCGAGATTGCCAGAAATCAAGGCGGCATTAGTCTCATCATTACTGCTGGCGAAGAGACTGGTTGCGAAGGCGCCTTCTTTATTGCCGCACAAAAACAAGTGATCGACTTTATTGGCAATGTCGGATGCTTTGTTGTAGCCGAGCCAACCGCAAATGAGCCGATCATTGGCCATAAAGGGGCATATTGGTTGCGGGCAAAAGCAGAAGGAATTACCGCTCATGGTTCCATGCCCGAGCGAGGTGATAACGCCTTTTACAAAATAGCTAAGGGCGCCCTCTTACTTGAAAAATATCAATTTGATACCCCGCCCCATGAATTAATGGGTCAAGGAACTTTAAATGTGGGCACAGCTAAAGCGGGAATAAATATTAATTCAGTCCCCGATGCCGCTGAAATGACCTTAGATATTCGTTCTGTTCCAGGACAAAGCCACCACCACATCTACGGCTGTCTATGTAAAACGCTAGGGCCCAATATCAAATTGGAAACGATCATGGATGTAGAGGGAATTTATACCCCGCCAGATCATCCTTGGATACAAACTGTCTACGCCCATTGCGAGGCAATGAATGGCGTACAACCTATCCCAAAATCCATCTCTTATTTTACTGATGCTTCTGCATTAAAGGGCTTGATTGGAGATCCTCCCACAGTGATCCTGGGGCCCGGCCAGCCTGAGATGGCCCACCAGACGAATGAGTTTTGCTACACCGAAAAAATTACCCAATCTGCAACCCTTTTTGAAAGGCTTATCATAGATTGGCAAAATAACGAATCACACGAAGAGGCAGATGCGAAATGAAGATTGAAAGCTCCCCATTCAAAGAATTAGATGGCAATACTGGTGTGGCAAATATGGATGCCTACTGGCTTCCCTACACACCCAATCGCTACTTCAAGAACAATCCCAAAATCATGGTGGCAGCAAAAGGGGTTTACTACACCGATGACCATGGTCGCAAATTATTTGATGGTGCATCTGGTCTGTGGACTTCACCACTAGGCCATGGTGATCCTCGCATTATTGAAGCCATTCAAAAACAATACCAAAAAATGGATTATGTCCCCGCCTTCCAAATGGCAGGGCCAGAAACATTTCGCTTAGCAGAAAGAATTGTCGGTTACGCACCAGCTGGATTAAACAAAGTATTTTTTGTGAACTCTGGTTCGGAAGCGGTCGACACTTCTTTGAAAATCGCTCTTGCCTATCACCGCGCAAAAGGTGAAGCTAGTCGCACTCGTTTTATTGGTAGAGAGCGTGCATACCACGGCGGATGCATAGGCGGAATCTCGGTTGGTGGAATACCAACCAATCGTAAATCGTTTGGCTCAGTAATGATGCCAGGGGTAGATCATCTGCCACATACACTCAATTTGTCTCAGATGGCCTTCTCCAAAGGCATGCCAACTTGGGGCGCACATTTAGCCGATGAGTTAGAGCGTATTGTTTTACTGCATGATGCAAGTAATATTGCAGCAGTCATTTTGGAACCTGTTCAAGGCTCTACTGGCGTGATTGTGCCGCCCGTTGGCTACTTACAAAAAATCCGAGAAATTTGTGACAAGCACGGCATCCTGCTGATTTTTGATGAGGTGATTACCGGCTTCGGGCGCTTAGCTTCCAACTTTGGCGCTGATCGCTTTGGCGTTAAACCAGACATGATTACCTTTGCCAAAGCCATTACCAATGGTGTCATCCCAATGGGTGGTGTGATTGTGCGTGAAGACATCTATAACACCATTGTTGGTGCTGGCGGTCAAGAACAAGTCATTGAGTTTTTCCATGGCTTCACCTACTCCGGTCATCCTATAGCAACTGCAGCAGCCCATGCATCCCTGGATATTTTTGAATCCGATGGGATTATGGAAAAGACCAAAGTATTAGAGAAAGTACTTGAGGATGGTGTTCACTCCTTCAAGGGCATGCCTGGAATTTTGGATATTCGGAATTGTGGAGTGTCGGCGGGTATTGATTTAGAACCCATCGCTGGCAAGCCAGGCTTACGCGGCATGCAAGTTTTAGAAAGTTGTATTGAGAATGGAATATTAGTTCGCATTACTGGAGATACGATTGCACTAGGGCCACCCTTTGTAGCGACTCCATCTGAACTTGAATCCTTTATTGAGACTTTTGGCAAAGTTCTCAAGCAGGCTTTCTAAAGGTGGGAGCTGACAATGCCCCTCAGAATGTAGAGCAAAAGCTTCGCGTTCGCGGTGATCGGCTTTACCACTCTCTCCTAGACTTAGCTAAGATTGGCGCCACTCAAAAGGGTGGCGTTTGTCGTCTTGCCCTCACCGATTTAGATCAGCAAGGTCGTCAATGGGTCATTGACAAGGCTCTGAGCCTAGGACTGTCGGTTGTGACTGATCAAATTGGTAACACCTTTATGCGGCGCGCCGGCAAGAATTCCACTCTAGCACCAATCATGACAGGCAGTCATATTGATACACAACCGACTGGTGGCAAATATGATGGCAATTATGGGGTGCTGGCAGGTCTAGAAGTAATCGAAACCTTGAATGATCACGGCATCGAAACTGAAGCTCCTATCGAAGTCGTTTTCTGGACTAATGAAGAAGGTTCACGCTTTACACCGGTAATGATGGGCTCAGGTGTTTTTGCTGGAGTCATTAGCCAAGAGCTTGCTTATGCAGCTCAAGACACTCAAGGGAAAAATGTTAAAGATGAGCTTACTCGCATTGGCTTCTTAGGCACTCAAAAGCCTGGAGACCACCCTTGCGCGGCTTACTTTGAAGCCCATATTGAACAAGGTCCTGTACTTGAACATCAGGACAAAATGATTGGTGTAGTTCCTGCGGTAATGGGCCTGCGTTGGTTTGATTGCACAGTTCAAGGCTTTGAGGCCCACGCTGGACCAACGCCAATGGATATTCGAAATGACGCTCTACAGAACTCTCTGAGCATCATGCAAAAAGTGGTTGACCTTGCTAATCAATATGCACCGCATGGCAGAGGCACTGTTGGCATGGTGCAAGTTTTTCCCAATAGTAGAAATGTCATTCCAGGACGTGTGCAATTCTCGGTGGATATTCGCCATGCTGACGCGGCTATATTGGATCAGATGACCCTTCAGCTAAAAGAATGTATCCAAACAGTGGCTACTGATAAATCGATCACGATCGATCTCAAAGAGGTATCGTATTTTCCACCTTGCAATTTTGATGAAGGTTGCATCAATGCCATACGTCAAGCCACTCTAAAACTTGGCTACTCACACATGGATGTTGTCTCCGGGGCTGGTCACGATGCCATTTATATGAATCGCCTTGCACCTACAGGAATGATTTTCATTCCCTGTAAAGATGGTGTCAGCCACAATGAAATCGAAGATGCCAAAGCAGAACATCTAGAGGCTGGTGCTAATGTACTTTTGCACTCCATGTTAGCCTACGCCAAACCATCCAAATAATCTCATTACAAAGACGATGACAGAGAAAAAAATAAGCGGCAAATGGGTTATTGCGCGCTTTCAACATGAAACCAATACCTTTTCGCCAATTAGGACGCGCCTAGAAGCATTTAATCCACACTGGGGTGTGGATGCTTATCAAGATCAAAAGAACGCTAGAACGGCCATGGGTGCGTTTATACAAATCGCCCAAGAAGAAAATGTAGAGATCATTACTCCTGTTAGTGGCTACGCCAATCCAAGCGGCACCGTTTGCGCTAAAGCATACAAACAAATATGTGACAGTATTGTGGCTGCAGTTGAGGCGGGATGCGATGCTGTCCTTCTCGACCTCCATGGGGCGATGGTTTCTGAATTAGCTGTCGATGGAGAAGGCACCCTACTTCAAAGAATTAAAGCCATTGCACCCAACACTCCTGTTGCCGTAGCGCTTGATTTGCACGGTAATGTGACGCCTGCAATGGTTCAATCTAGCGACGTCATGGTTAGCTTTAAAACTTACCCACATATTGATATGTATGAGACTGGCTTGCATACCGGCAAATTACTGCAAGAAACGCTCAAGGGAAAAATCAACCCTTTCATCGTTTACCGTCAGATCCCTATCCTTTCTCACACTCTCAGAAGCAATACCAATGAAGGGTCAATGAAAGCTGCAGTAGATGCAGCTATCGAGATGGAGTCTAGACCAGGTATTTTAGGAATCTCCATCATGGCTGGCTTTAGTCTCGCAGATTTTGAGGACGCCGGTATGTCGGTGATTGTGGTTGCCGATCAATATCAGGACCCATCAAATGGAAACGCTAATGCTGTAGCGGATGAATTGCAAAACATGATTATTTCTCAGGCGGATGGTTTCGTTTATGAAAGCACCCCTATTGAAGTTGCTCTACAGAAAGCTGCTGCAATTGCGAGTGGTGAGGGAGCGGGACCCGTTTTATTGCTCGATCATAGCGACAACGTGATGTCCGGCGGAACCTGTGACACCACAGACATATTAGAGGCCGCCCTGCAATTTGGCTTGAGCAATATAGCCGCAGGACCACTAGCTGATCCAGAAACAGTCAAAAAATTAATCGCAGCAGGCCTTAATCAAGAGATCACAATTGAGCTGGGAAATAAATCCGGCTGGACCTATCGCGGCAAAGCAAAGCCCCCTTTAAAAATGACTGGGGTTGTCAAAGCCATTAGTGATGGCAAGATTACAGTAACAGGCCCTATCTTCAATGGCTCCATCTTAAACATGGGTCCTAGCGTATTGTTCAAAACAAATGATGTAGAAATTGTGATTAGCTCTGAACGAGTTGAGCCTTATGACATTGCGGTGATGACTGACCTAGGGATTGACTTGCAAAGTAAGTCCTATGTCCTACTCAAATCTCGGATGTATTGCCGACCCGTTTTCTTTCCATTAAGCAAAGGCTATGTAGAGTGCGACTCTGATCAAGGTGGTCCTACCAGCTCAAATTATGATTGGTTTGATATTCAGCATATTCGACGTCCAATCTATCCGCTTGATGTAGGGGCTGGCCCCCAATAAGCGGGGCACTATGATGCTGTCCATCTTTAGTCTTCCTGAGCTAATTTCACTAGTGATCTTTACCGCGGCGATGTCCTTCTCCCCGGGTCCAAACACCATGCTCACCACGGCAATTGCTACCAATGAAGGTATACGCAAAACAATCCCATTTGCATTAGCAGTCCCAGTGGGATGGCTGGTGATCATGATCAGTTGCGGCCTAGGCATAGGCACTGTCATTATTGAAATACCCAGCCTGAGATTGGGTATTAAGTTACTTGGATGCGCTTACTTGATGTGGCTTTCTTATAAATTATGCAAAAGCAAAAAATTACTTGAGGTGAACGCCTCAAAACTCAATATTAATTTCCCTAAAGGCGTTTTGCTGCAGTTTTTAAATATCAAGGTGTGGCTTTTAGCAATCACCATCACGGGCACCTGGATTATTGATGCTAATGGTCAGCCCAGCACCAATCCAAACGAACGGCTTGCGCTATCTTGCGCAGTAGTCATGTTTTTTGCATTTACCAGCAATATGTCGTATGCAATGGCTGGCGCCCTATTTAGGACTTGGCTAGGAACCGGAAATCGCCTGGTGATCTTTAACTACTTCCTAGCCCTCGTATTAATGCTGACTGCTCTGTGGACCCTCAGCATTTAACTGAAAAGAGATTTCATGAGGTATTGAGCTTGAAGTGGCAGGCTACAAAGTGCCCAGGAGAAACTTCCTCTAATTTTGGCTCTTCTCGTTTACAACGCTCTTGCGCATAAATACAGCGCGTATGGAAGTGGCATCCACTAGGGCGATTAATCGGGCTAGGTACATCTCCACCTAAAACAATCTGATTACGTTGCCTAGTTGGGTCCGGAATAGGAACCGCCGACAATAAGGCTTCAGTATAGGGATGGGATGGGCGAGAGAACAACTCTGCTGTTTCTGCTAACTCAACTACGCGCCCTAAATACATCACAGCGATACGATGGCTGATGTGCTTCACCACCGCCAAGTCGTGCGCAATAAACAAATAGGACACACCAAATTCTTTTTGCAGATCGCCCAATAAGTTAATCACCTGAGCCTGAACTGATACGTCCAATGCAGATACAGGCTCATCACACATAATGAGCTTTGGCTTGACCGATAACGCACGCGCAATCCCTAAGCGCTGTCGCTGGCCACCTGAGAACTCATGGGGATAGCGTAGCATTTGATCCGGGCGCAAGCCAACCAAGGCAAATAACTCTTTGACTCGCTCACGACCCTCTGCTTGTGTCAGCTTCTCAAAATTACGCAATGGCTCAGACACAATATCAGCAGCCCGCATGCGTGGATTTAATGAAGAGTATGGGTCCTGAAAAACCGCCTGAATCTCTTTTCTAAAGGGTCGCATCTCTGAGCGTGAGAGTTCATCGATGCGCTCTCCACGCCACAGAATTTCACCGGCAGTGGGATCTAATAGACGCAGAATGGTTCTACCGACAGTAGATTTACCGCAACCACTCTCCCCTACCAAGCCTAAAGTTTCACCTTCATAGATAGTAAAGCTCACGCCATCGACTGCGTATACATAACCCGCAATCTTACTAAGTAATCCCTTGCGAATGGGATAGTGCTTGCATAAATTATTGAGCTCTAAGAGCACTTTTTGATTTTTACTCATGCACTACTCCAGCTGCAGATATTGGATTCCAGCATGAGACCCAGTGACCGTCGCCATGATCTTGCAAAACAGGAGACTCTTGCGTACAGCGCTCACTTGCTACAGAGCAACGCGGCGCAAAGGCGCACCCAATAATTTCAGTTTTCATTGATGGGACCATGCCGGGAATTTCAACCAATCTCTTGGTACTAGCATCGTCTAAACGCGGCATAGAATTTAATAAACCCAATGTATAGGGGTGCATGGGTTTAGCAAATAGATCAAATACACTAGCCTCTTCTACTTTACGGCCGGCATACATCACTACTACCCTTTGCGCCATTTCAGCTACAACACCTAAGTCATGGGTAATCAAAATAATGGCAGCGCGCGTACGATCTCGCAACTCACGCATGAGGTTCAAAATTTGCGCCTGAATAGTCACATCTAATGCGGTAGTAGGCTCATCTGCAATCAAAATCTCTGGGTCACAGGCTAATGCCATCGCAATCATGATGCGTTGACGCATACCACCTGAAAGCTGGTGTGGATACTCATCAATCCGTCTTTCTGGTTCAGAAATATTCACCAACTTCAGTAATTCTAAGATCCGAGTGCGCGCTTCATCTTTGGTGCAATGCCGATGCAGCTCAAGAACCTCGCTAATTTGCCTACCAATTGTCAGTACCGGATTAAGCGATGTCATTGGCTCCTGGAAGATCATCGAGATCTTATCCCCCCGAATATCCCTCATCTCATCTTCAGAGAGCTCAAGGAGATCCTTGCCATGAAAAAGAATAGAGCCAGAAACAATTTTTCCAGGGGGCGAAGGAATCAAGCGCAGCAAAGATAACGATGTAACGCTTTTGCCGCAACCCGACTCTCCAACAATCGCGAGTGTTTCGCCTTCAGAAATTGAAAAAGAGACGCCATCTACTGAGCGAACTACGCCATCGCGCGTATAAAAATACGTGCGCAGATCCTTAACCTCTAAGATCGACTTTCCAGTGCTTTGACTCATTGCTTACATTCTCCTGGAAAGACGAGGATCCAATGCATCCCGCAAGCCGTCACCTAAATAATTGACCGCGAGCACTGTTGCAGAAAGAAAAATGGATGGAAATAAAATGAGGTAGCCGGCAATCTGAAACAAGCTTCTCGATTCGGCCATGATATTTCCCCAACTCGGAATATTAGGGGGCGTGCCAGCGCCAATAAACGAGAGAATGGCTTCTGTAATCATTGCGGATGCACAAATATAGGTAGCCTGAACCAGAAGTGGCGCAGCAATGTTCGGCAAGATATGGCGCACTAAGGTTTTCATCAAAGGCGTACCTGATGCTGCAGCAGCTTCGACGTAAGGTTGCTCACGTAAACCTAAGACCAAACTACGCACCAAGCGCACTACCCGTGGAACCTCTGCCAGCGTGATGGCAATGATGACGTTTTCAATACTGGCTTTAGTTAAAGCCATTAAGGCAATCGCCAATAAAATGGAAGGGATGGACATCAAACCATCCATGATGCGCATCACAATCGCATCTAACCAGCGGATAAAGCCCGTCACCAAGCCAATCGATAAGCCAATCACCGTACTCAAAAATGCAACAGCAATACCAACCATTAAAGAAACTCGCGCGCCATACATGACGCGACTGTAGACATCTCTTCCTAAGGCATCTGTGCCAAACCAATTATCCCAGCTAGGCGGCTTGAGACGATTCAAAGGCGCGACCGATTGTGGATCGATGGTTCCCAGGAAGGGCGCAAAAATAGCGATGAAGGTCATGAGCAACAATGTTGCTGCACCAATGACTGCAAAAGGATAGCGCTTGTAAACAGCAGGTAGCTGCACGCTCAAAAATAAACGTACTTTTGAAATCTGCACCGACTCACTTACTGCGCCCATAGCATTGTTATTAATCATAGGACCTAGTAACGAATGCGAGGATCAAAAAAGACATACGACAAATCAATGAATAAATTAATAAGGACGTAGGTCGCTGAAAAAATCAAAATCACCCCTTGAATAATGGGATAGTCACGACGCAAAATGGCATCCACAGTCAAGCGCCCTATTCCTGGGATAGCAAAAACAGTTTCCGTCACCACTGCCCCGGAGATGAGTAGGCCAATACCAATACCGATAATCGTAATAATGGGAACGGCCGCATTTTTAAGCGCATGGTGAATCATGATGTTGCGCTCTGTTAAGCCCTTAGCCTGCGCTGTCCGAATATAGTCTTGGGACAAGACATCTAAGACGCTGGCACGCGTAATACGGGCAATTAAAGCTGCGTATACCGTACCCAGCGCTATGCTGGGTAGAATCAAATGCTTTAACCAAGGCCAAATACCCTCACTAATGGGGCGATAACCCTGCACTGGCAACCAATTTAACTGCAAGGAAAAGAGCAGTATTAATAAATAAGCCAAAACAAAGACGGGAATAGAAAATCCTAGAACAGAAAATCCCATAATGGCGTGATCTAACTTACCTTCAGCGCGGGCAGCTGCAATTGCACCAAGGGGTACGGAAGTTAAAATGGCCACAATTAAAGTACAAATCGTCAGAGATAAAGTAGGCTCCACCCTTTGACCAATGAGCTTGGAAACAGGCAGGCTATTAAAAATAGATGTTCCCAAATCACCATGCAGCAAAGCCCATACCCAGCTTCCAAAGCGCACTAAGAATGGCTGATCTAGACCGAGAGATTGACGAATTCGGGCGATGTCCTCGGATGTTGCTACATCTCCCGCGATAACGGCAGCGGGATCGCCAGGCGTGAGATACAAGAGAGAGAAAACAACAAACGCAACGACGGCCATCACGACCACCGTTGCGCCCAAGCGTCTTACGATATAAGAAAGCAAAAAATAACTCCTAAAAACTTAGTAATGAAGGAAATTATTTTTTCTCCACGTTCCAAAGGAATGCCATTGGGGCCACAATAATCCCGGAGAGATTAGTACGGTAAGCCGTTGGCAAAATGAACTGGGCTGTTGGAATATAAGGCAGGAACTCAAATGCGCGAGCCTGAACTGCTTCAGCCGCTTTCTTAGCACCGGCTGCATTAGGTGCCTCAAAATACGCTTCACGTAAGGACTCTAACTTTGGATCTGTAGGCCAGCCAAACCAAGCCTTTTCACCATTGCCACGCAGTGCAAAGTTCACGCCTGGATTGAGCAAGTCAGGTCCAACTAACCAAGTATGGAAAATAGACCAGCCACCTTTTTCAACCGGCTCTTTTGATGTGCGGCGAGTAATTAAGCTACCCCAATCGCCCGCTTGCAATTCCACATTCAAGCCCAATTTACGCAATAGCTCAGTAGTCAAAAGAGATTGTGACTGAACGATCGGTTGATCCGCTGCAGAAATAATGACAATCTTCTCGCCCTTATAGCCAGATTCCTTAATCAATGCTTTGGCAGCCTCAAAGTCCCGTTTGCCAGTTAATAAGCTAGAGCCAACATTGCTAGCCAAAGGTGTGCCGCAGGTGAAGTAGGAAGCGCACGGCTTGCCATTATCTGCGCTGCCAGCAATACCTAAAACGTAATCTTGTTGATTCACAACCATAGCAACTGCACGGCGTAGCTTCTCATTATTAAATGGAGGATTTAAGAAGTTAAAGCGAATCAACCCCATTGAGCCCAAAGGATCAATATTTTGCACCTTCACACTACTATTTTTAGCAAGTACTGGGATGAGGTCTGGAGGCATCTGCTCCCACCAGTCAGCCTCGCCATTGCCCAAGGCATTGGCCGCAGTAGCTGCGTCAGGAATGTAAAGCCACTCTACGCGATCAACCTTAACCACCTTACCGCCAGAGGCCCAAGATGGCGCTTCTTTACGCGGAATGTAATCTGCGTTTTTGACATAAATCACTTTGCTGCCTGGAACCCATTCGTCTTTAATCATCTTGAATGGACCAGAACCAGTAGGATCCGTGATGTTGGTAAACGCATCAGTCTTAGCAATCCGCTCAGGCATGATGAATGGCACGTTAGAGGAAGGCTTTCCTAAAGCATCCAATACGAAAGCAAAAGGTTTCTTCAGCTTCAGAACAAAGGTTTTATCGTTAGTGGCGGCCCAAGAATCGGTAGACTCCGCTAATTTTTGACCGAGACCATCACGCTTGGACCAACGCTCAAGGGATGCAATCACGTCCGCTGATCGAACCGGTGCGCCATCATGAAACTTGAGGCCATCACGCAAAGTAAAGGCATAGGTTTTCTTGTCAGGGCTGACAGTGAACTTATCCACCATCTGTGGCTTGATTTCAAACTTACTATCCATCGCGAACAGGGTGTCATACACCATGTAACCATGGTTACGAGTGATGTAAGCCGTCGTGGTGATTGGATCTAAGATCTTGAGATCGGCCTGGGCAATAAATCTCAGGGTTTTTTGCTGCTGTGCTTGTGCTGGCATTGAAATTCCGACAGTTCCAAAAGCAACTGCAACAGGAATTACTGCCAACATTACCGAACGTCTTAATGTACTAATCATATTGTCTCCGTAATTAAACGCACTGCAAAACCAACTTTATTTTTATGAATACCGCGCCTACAACTGTATATAACTAGACTACCTGCAACAATCTTTTACGCCTCAGTTTGGTGCACCTAAGTAAGTTTTTACCATACATACCAGTTTGTGTTCTTGATATTTTTTACCTACCAACTGAACCCCCGCCAAGCTTGGTGCCGACAAGTCAAAGCCCTTGTTTGTAAACAATAGAGGCATTCCTAGGATGGGCAAGCCTGCTGCGCCCATGGGAAGACTGAGCTCCCTTAGAGGCTTAGCAGCCTCTGGCAACTTACTTTCTTCCACCGGCCCACAAGGAGTTAAGGGCAAAGCGAGCAAATCTACAGCCCCTATTAACTCCGCCATAGCCTGCCTAAAAGTCTCTAACTCTATATAGGCCGCCCGCAGGACATCAGGATCTAGCGAGACGGAATGACGAAGCTCATTGATCACTGGTCTACCTAGCTGATCAGCGTGCGCCTCTACTTCACCGCACATCTTTTTAAAATCTTGCAAAAACTCCATCTGCAAGACCGTTAAGGCGCAATTGGTTGCAGCAGGAAAGCTTGGCCAAGACTGCTCAACAAATGAAACTTTTGTATTTTTCTGAGCTTCATTCATAAACTGATGAAACGCCCTAGCTACGCTCTCATCAACACCTGCTAACAAGCTTGGATCCCAACCAATTTTAATGGGGGCCAGCTCTTCGCCCAGCTCAAACGCAGCGGATTTAGGTAAGAAAGCACTCCCCAAGAAATAATCACAATCATCTACAGTGCGCACAATCGGGCCAACTACATCTAAAGCACGAGAGCGCGGCACTACTCCATCCAGAGCAAATGACTCACTTGAGGGTCGCAAGCCGACAATGCCGCACCAAGCAGCAGGCATGCGGATGGAGCCGCCAGTATCTGACCCCAGCGCCATCGGAACAATGCCCATGGCTACCGCTCTTGCGCTACCACTAGATGACCCGCCAGAGAGGCAGCCAGATAAGTGCGGGTTTTGAACATTGCCAAAGTGGGCGTTTTCGCCAGTTAAACCAACTGCCCACTCATTCAGATTCGTTTTACCAATCGGAATCGCGCCCCGATCAATCAGACCTTGTAACACAGAGGCTGTTTTTTCAGCCTTCCGGAAATAAGCCTTAGGGCTTCCAGCGCTGGTATTGAAGCCTAACCAATCAATATTGTCTTTTACCGCAAATGGAACACCGCAAAGATCGCCACAATCCTCGCCTCTTTTGAGTTTGGCATCCAGCGCGTCTGCTTGCGCTAATGCGTACTCTGGTAAGAGACTAATAAAACTAGGGGAAGCTGTGGAATCCAGCATCTCTTTACTTGCCAAACTTAAAGCATGCTCTACTTGAGTGCGCGCAGAACTTCTACCCGCCTTGACATCGTCGACAATGTTTTGCAATGAGGGCCATAAGTGATAAGGCTTCATTGCAGCGGTCCGTTTCTTAGGAAATTCAAATGAATGCGCATTTTTGTCTCAGGTTTTTATAGTAATAATTCGATACTATAGTATTTTTTCAAACCCACTTCAGCTCAACTACGGTCCCAATATTGCTATGCAAAGTAAAGAAAACTTCATGACCCTCGCTAAGCTGGCCGCGTTTTCTGCCGCCTGGAATCAGCACGATATTGATACGCTCATGAGCTTTATGAGTGATGACTGTGTGTTTCAGACTGCAGCTGGTCCTGATGCCTGCGGGACACGTCATGTGGGTATAGCGGCAGTCAGAGCAGCATTTGAGAGCGCTTGGATCAATTTTCCTGACGCTCGGTGGATAAACGATCGACATTTTGTTGACGGGAACTTTGGCGTATCAGAGTGGACATTTACTGGGACAGCAGCCGATGGAACTCGCGTTGAGGCTGATGGCGTGGATATATTCACTTTTAAAGATGGCAAGATTCAATTAAAAAATGTCTTTCGCAAGAATCGCCCCAACCTACCAGCAAAATAAGCTGCAACGCCCTAGACTAAACCTCCATGAAATATGACCCGCTGTATGACCCACTGACCTCCTCCAATCCTGGAGCAGGACAAGACTATGCACCGAGCTATTGGGCCGCTAGTGCTGGTACCCCGCCAAAAACAGATGGTCCGATTACGCAAGATATGGATGCCGATGTTGTTGTCATTGGCTCAGGGTCGACAGGTGTATCTACTGCGTTTTATTTAGCACAGGAGCATGGTATTAAGGCAGTGATCTTGGAGGCTAATCAAACTGCATGGGGTTGCTCCAGCAGAAGTGGGGGACAAGGTCAAAATGCTAGCGGTCGATTATCAAGATCACAGTGGATTGAGCGCTGGGGGTTAGATACCGCTAAAAAATTAGATCGAGAAATCTACACCGGCTTTGAAAATTTCAAAGATCTTGTTAGTCAAATTGACTGCGATGCGACCGATGGCGGCCATCTCTATGTTGCACATCGCCCAGAGAAAATGGCTTACCTGCAAAATGAAGCGAGGGTTCGCAAAGAGATTTTTGGATACAACCCATTATTAATGAGTTCTCAAGAATTAAGGGAGCAGTACTGCGATGATCATGATGCCGCTGGAGCAATGTTAGAGCGCGAAGGTGTTGGTATTCATCCCCTCAAATTTACGTTTGGCCTGCTTAAAAAAGCACAGGGGCTTGGCGTAAAAATACATACGAGTAGCCCTGTTGAATCTTGGGAAACCATTAATGGTGTACATCACATTCAAACACCTGGTGGTGTAGTTCGCGCTAAACGTATTGCCATTTGCACTGGTGGTTATGGCATGCAAGGATTAAGACCCATCAAAAATCGCATTCTTCCGATTCTGTCAAATTCAGTAGTAACTAGACCGCTAACAGAAACGGAGATAGCCGCCTGTAATTTTCGCTCGCATACCTTTCTGACTGATACACGCACGCTGCGCTTTTACTACCGCCTTTTAAAAGACAATCGCCTTCAATTAGGTAGTCGTAGCTCTATTAATGGTGCAGATGCAAATTCCCCCCAACACCTGAAATTATTGACAGATGCGATTGCCAGAAAATTTCCCCCGCTTGCCGGAATACCAATTGATTACTCATGGTGGGGCTGGGTAGACGTTAGTCACGATATGATGCCACGCATTACACAGCCAGATCCCAAGCAATTGGTCTGGCATGCATTAGGTTACGGAGGTAACGGTGTTTCTTTCTCTACCTGGGCCGGAAAACGCTTGGCCGAACTCGTTGCCGGAAGTAAGGTCAACTCAGAAGTATTTAAGCTCCCGATTTACAACTCCCCTTTAGAGTTCCCTAACCTGTTTGGAAAAGTACGCTCAGAAGCATTTGCTCCCTTTAGAAGATTGGGTCAACGCTTTCTATACAAGTGGTATTGGTATAAAGATGAAAAATAAATTCACCATTTCAAACTTCAATTCATTTCCCATCAAGGCCTCTATGAAACTCAACCGCATCGTAAATAAATTTACTCTTAGCGTCACCCTATCCCTTGGATTGATGAATGTCGGCATAGCTGCACCTGATGCTGATTGGCCTAAAAAACCAATTCAAATGATCCTGTCCTTTCCTGCTGGTGGCTCAACCGATGTCTTCGCTCGTAGTATTGCTGCACCACTTGGAGAAGGCCTAGGTCAGGCAGTAGTCATTGAAAATAAACCTGGTGCAGGTGGCATGATTGGCATGACTGCTGCGGCTAAAGCAAATCCTGATGGATACACCATTCACTTTAGCGCACTCACGAACCAGGCGATTGCTCAGGCACTCTTTAATAATCCGCCTGTTGATTTGGAAAAGGATTTCATCTCTGTCGCCCTAGTAGGTTCCGTGCCTCATATCTTAGAAGTGAACCCCAGCGTTCCCGCTAAAAATATGCCAGAGCTGATTGCCTTTATTAAGTCTAAGAAGGGTAACTTTAACTACGCCTCACAAGGCAATGGCACCCTCTCCCATCTTGAGGCGCAATTATTTATGCAGCGTATCGGCGCCACAGGAGTTCACATTCCCTACAAAGGCAGTAGCTTTGCTTTGCCTGACTTAATAGCAGGCAATACCTTGATGATGTTTGATAGCCTTACTGCATCATTGCCGCATATTCAAAGTGGCAAGCTACGACCTATCGCGATTGCCTCTACAGAGCGCTCACCTTTAATGCCCAATGTGCCAACTTTTGAGCAAGATGGTATGAAAAAATTTGATGTTGAAAATCTATTTGCCATTTATGCGCCCAAGGGAACTCCGCCCTCTGTTGTTAGCCGCTTAGAAAAAGAGATCCGTAAAATTTTGACCAATCCTGACTTTAAAAATAGATTGGCCAATCAAGGCATTCATCCTCAATTTGCAAACTCAGAAAAACTGACTGAGATTACTATCGCTGAACAAGCCAAGTGGGCAAAGATTGTGAAAGCCTCCAATATTAAGATTGATTAATTCGTAGCAGCATTAAATAACTAGAAAAATAGACTATGTTGATATCCCCTCCCTTTAGTGGCGGTCGCGCCCCTGTACTTGCCAGAAATACAGTTGCAAGCTCTCAGCCGCTGGCTACTCAAGCTGGTATTGAAGCTCTACAAAATGGTGGCAATGCGGTTGATGCTGCACTGGCTACTGCAATCACGCTTACTGTAGTTGAACCTACGATGAATGGCATCGGCGGGGATGGATTTGCAATTCTGTGGGATGGCAAGAAACTGCATGGCTTAAATGCTTCTGGGTGCGCGCCTGCCGCTTGGACGCCAGAGTATTTTTCAGACAAAGCAGCGATGGATTTAATCGGCTGGAATACCGTCACTGTCCCAGGCATGGTAGCTGGATGGATAGAGCTCTCCAGAAAATTTGGCAAGCTTCCATTTGCACAATTATTTAAACGCGCAATTGATTATGCGGAAAATGGCTTTCCCGTTTCACCTGTGATTGCACGTCAATGGCGCGAAGCCATTCCAATTCTAAAAAATCAACCGGGTTTTACTGAGTCATTTTTGATTGATGGCAAAGCACCTCAAGCAGGTCAAATCTGGAAATACCCAGCACAAGCAAAAACGTTAAAAGAAATTGCCGCCACTGAAGGAGAATCTTTTTACAAGGGATCACTTGCGAAGAGTATGGTGGAATTTTCACAAGCCACCGGTGGCTGCTTCACTATGCAAGACTTTGCGGATAACAAACCAGAGTGGGTTGAGCCTCTCGCCTTTGATTACGGCGACTACACTCTCCATGAGATCCCACCAAATGGCTCGGGCATTGCCGCACAAATTGCATTAGGTATATTGCAAGCGGCCAATGTAAAGCAATATCCTGCTAACTCAGCGCAGCGTATTCATTTGCAGATTGAAGCCATGCGGATGGCATTTGCCGATGTCTATGCTTATGTATCGGATGCTCGCTCCATGCAAATGCCAGTGAGCTCTCTTTTGGATAGAGACTATTTGGCCAGCCGTGCAGCCATGATTGATCACAACAAAGCTGGCAGTTATGGCCCTGGCGATCCTCATTCGGGCGGCACCGTATATTTATGTGCCGCTGATGAATTCGGCATGATGATTTCCTATATTCAATCCAACTTCAAAGGCTTTGGTTCCGGAGTAGTTGCTCCAGGTGGAATTGCTTTTCACAATCGTGGCATGAGCTTTAGATTGGAAGATGGGCACCCCAATCAAGTTGGTCCAGGCAAGCGCCCTTTCCATACCATTCTTCCCGCCTTCCTCACCAAAGAGGGCAAACCCACTATGGCATTTGGTGTCATGGGTGGCAATATGCAACCGCAGGGCCATATTCAATTTGTCATGCGCTTTGTAGATGAATACCTCAATCCGCAAGCTTGCTCTGATGCACCGCGCTGGCGTATTGATGACTTAGGAAAACTCACCGTTGAAGCAGCGATGCCAGCAAGCGTTGTAGAGGGATTGAAAGCGCTCGGACATGAGGTTGCTGTGCAACCTGCTAACAGCTTGGATTTTGGCAGTGCGCAAGCAATCGCAAGACTTAATGAAGATGCTGATTCAGCTTTTATCGCTGGCAGCGATCACCGTAGGGATGGATTGGCAGCTGGTTTCTGATAAGAAACTATATTGCAAAAGCTCCTTGCAGCAAACCAAGACTTGCAACTAAGGTTATGGTCTTTTTTATATTAATAACAATGTTATTAATATAAACAGAGGGGCGTCAAATGGTAGCGAATAACCCTATTTAGAGGGCAAACAATTCATATAGAAACGCTTGATCTCTTGATCGCAGCTGACATCTCTAGGTTCAATTGGTCTTTGCAATGTAATGCCCTCAATCGTTTTGCAACGACTCAAAGCAACATAGACTTGTCCTGAGGCAAATGCGCCAGAGGAGAGGTCTACTTTCACTTTATCCAGTGTTTTGCCCTGGCTCTTATGTATGGTGACAGCCCAAGCCAGCATCAGCGGAATTTGCACATACGTTCCAATAATGCTCGGAGAAATCTTTCCTGACATCATGTCATGATCGTAGCGATAAGACTCCCATTGATGACCTGTGACTTCAACGGTATTCGAGTAAGGGCCGTTCTGGACCATGACCTTCACCTTGTCCGGTAGCATCTCGCGCACCACCCCGATCGTGCCATTGACCCAGCGCTTCGGAAAACCAGGATCCGTTGCGGTAAACATCACTTTGGCACCAACCTTCAGCACCAAATTATTGGGTGATGGCAAATTGCGCTCATCAATATTAAATTTACCCGTTGATATACCTGCGTATACCTTGCCTTCAGCAGTAATAGCACGCAGCCCAGCGCCATTGATCTGATCGGCCCGTGCATTGGTCGTCGTCAAGGTGATGGTCTGCTCATCGACCTCTGCATCCTTTTTAAAGCACTGCGCATTGAGTATGTCGATGGCTTCATCTACATCATGATTGATTCGAATGCGATTGAGTAAGCCTGCAAAATGCTCGTCCTTTTGGCGGAAGATCTTAGAGAGCTCCACCATGGTGACATCTTTACGATGCAGAGCCATAGCACAGAAGAAATAAGGGCCCTCATAACCTCTTTCAGAGAGCACTTGCATGTCGGCGCTAGAAACCACCGGAGGCAACTGAAATAAGTCGCCCACAAGCATCACCTGAATTCCACCAAAAGGCTTACCTTTTTGGGGACCGTTCTCACGCAAGAATAAATCCATCGCATCGACGACATCAGCTCGGACCATCGAGATCTCATCAATGATGAGTAAACGAATATCTTTGTAAAGACGCTTGTCTCGCAGCGGCTTGATATCTTCTTCTGGAAAGATGAGTCGCGGCGGCAATCTAAAAAAGGAATGAATTGTCACACCTTTGACCTGAAGTGCTGCCACGCCTGTTGGAGCCACTACCACAACATTACCGGGGATGATGTCTCGAAGATAACCAATTAAAGTGGTTTTACCAGTCCCCGCTTTACCACTGACAAAAATATAGGGGTCATGACGGTCGATAGCATCTACCACCGCCTGATAATCAGGAGTAACTTCAATCTCAGACGATTCGGGGATAGGAGTATCAGTCATTAGCCAGCAAACTATACCCTGAGTTCTAAAACCTCAGCAGTAGGCACACAAGGAATAGAGAGCGAGATTGAGCACTCCTAGAAATTTTTCTACATTGTTGAAAGAATCCAGCTAAATCTCAATAACCCTTTTAGACTCTTTTAGTATCCCTACTTTCTCTGCCTAGAAAGATTGATATAGATCATCCCCATGAAACGCGTATTGAAGTTTTTCAATAAAAAATATATTTATCTGTGAGCGTAACCATGCAACGATCAAATTGAATCGCTTGATAGTAGGTTGACTTTTCATCAATAGCGATTCCCATCTAATCATGGATTGCAATCAGTCTGCCAGACTGAATCACAATATTATTCACAATATCGGAGATGAATTCTTGGCAGATATAGCCAACACTTAGGCCAATGAATCCTGATGCAGTTAAGAGATAACTTGCTGAATGTTCAGACAGCAGCGCAAAACTGGAGTGCTGTCTTCAGAATTTCATAAAATTTGGGCAAAATCGGGACAAATGCACAATTTTTACGAATAACTGCTTGATTTAATTCATTTTTTTAGCCCATTTGTTCTTTTTATGCTACTTTTATACTAATTTCACCAGAGCGGTGCACAAAATTGACACCTTGCTACTACAGAAATTGAAATTATAGGTAAACTCCGTTAATGCTTATAAGTGCTAAAACTGTTAACACTCCAATTAAGGTCCAAATTGTAGATCCGCATCAAATTGCTCTACTGGGAATTAAGCACCTCATTTCCACTACTAGCAACCACGATGTTTGTTCCACAGCGAGCAATGCCAAGGAAGCGATCTCTGAAGCACTTGCCTCAAACCCCGATATCATCATATTAGAGCCAGAACTTGACGGCGAAGATGGCTTAGAGCTGATCACATCCCTTCTACAGAAAACCAAAGCCAAGATCATTGTCTACACCGGCAGTAGCAACACCAAGATCCATGATTTGGCAGTAGTTAAAGGTGCGCGTGGCGTCATTACCAAAATGGAGCCAACAGATACCTTAATCAAGGCCATCGATAAAATTTATATTGGTGAGCTGTGGATTAACCGTAACGCAACCTCTCGAATCCTCTTGCAAATTGCGGAGGCGAGTGCGCCGAAGACCATCAGCATTGAAGAAAAAAGATTAAATACTCTTTCAATTAAAGAAGAAAAAGTAACGCGCGCTATTCAGCTGCATCCCGATAAAACTCTCAAGGGAATTGCTTCTACTTTAAATATCAGCGAACACACTTTACGCAATCACTTAGCTTCAATCTATAGCAAGCTAGAGTTGCGCAACCGTCTTGAGCTATATGTATTTTGTTGCAAGCATCAAAAGACCAGCGACCCTACCTCGCATCCAAGGCGTCGCTCCACTGATATTTGATTGGTATTGGTGCTGAGCCACCCTCAATAAGATTTCCGCAATCTCTCGCCTCTTGAGAAATTCTTCTGCCATAGTAAAAACAATAAAATGGAGTCAAAACCTGACTGATTTTTATCTAAAGTACTGCTTTTGCGGAGGAGAATACTAGAGAACCTCGAGAGTCTGGCTAATGATCTTTGCGGCAATCGCAGAACGCCCACCCTCTTTAACCACCCTGACCACCTGACCACTGCAAACCAGCTTTAAGGGGCCACCAGGGGTATTGAGCTCAACTTCAAATTGGATTTCTGAGCCCTCAGAGTGTTCATCATCAATTTCAAAGAAAATGCCTGTCGCACTGATATCGCGCGTGGTTCCCGACTTCCCATTCACGGAAACAGGCAAGCACGAGGCTATACGACTGGCACGTTCGAGCTTAGCTTTTGGCTTTAGGGAGGTATTTTTGACCATGACTAATATTACTCAATTTTTTAGGGAAATCCTTGGTACAGGTCTACTCTTTTTCTGATTATTTGTACTGGATATATTTATAGAAATTAGTATAAATCCCTATTTTTAAATACTCCTAGGATTAAATCTACTCCGTTTAAATTTGAGTCAGCACCTAAATGCTCATTAAAAACAATCATTTAAACTTTTCGAAAATGACTCAAACTAAATGATCCCCACTCTTCTTGGGCTTTCCTAGGGATTTTATTTAGCTCCAATCTACTACAACTACTTTTGCTCTTGCTAGCTTATGATTTAAAGTAGATTGCTACCTTCTCGAAATCATCCACCTCAAGACTACCGCCAAGTTGATGAAGCTTGAGATAGGCAATCAAATAGTTGTATTTTACTTGTGCTAAATCACGGCGCGTATTAAAGAGTCCTTTTTCTGCCAAGAGCACATCCACATTGATGCGCTCACCTGCTAAAACACTTTTACGCATCGACTTCACGAGTTGGGTTGCAGACTCTTGTGCAATAGATAGAGCTTGCACTTTTTGTCTACCAGAAACGACGAGGTCGTATTGCTTACGTAACTCCGTAGTCACTTTATCTTTAGTCGCATCGTAGTCTGCTTGTGCTTTCTCATAGTTAGCATACGCTTGTGATGTGCGCGCGTTAATCTCGCCACCACTAAAGAGTGATAGGTTCAACTGAACACCAACATAACTTTGATTGGTGGTGTTGTTAATACTAGTGACGCTGTTCGATGTTTGGGTTGTTAAAGCGCCGACTAAATTGAGCGATGGATAATGGCCAGCGTGATTTTTGCGATACTCTTGCTTCGCAATCTCGATATTATTTTCTGCGGCCTTGAGCTCTGCATTATTGGCGAGCGCCTTTTCTTTCCAATCCTCAAAGCGCATCGAAGAAAGATTCAAATACTTAAAGTTTCCAGATAATTTTTTGACTTTCGCCACGTCGTCCACTGGCTCACCAATCACGCTCACAAATTTTCTGCGGGCATTTTCGACCGAGTCGACTGCGTCTACCACTTTAAATTCGGCTACTTGATAGGAGGCTTCAGCTTCCAACATATCGGTGATGGATGCCTCACCATTTTGATTCAGTTTTTTGGCAGCTTTAAATTGCTCCAAAAAGGCATCGCGCTCTGCTGTCTGAAATTGCAATTGATCTAATGCAAACAGTAAATCGGTGTAGGCCTGCAATACCCGAATTAATAAATCTTGGGTATTAAAGATAAATTTAGATTGACTGAAATCAGACTGTGCTACACCCTGCCTCCAGCGTGCTAAAGCTTCCAAACTAAAGAGAGGCTGAGTAAGCTGAACATAGGAGTAATTACTTGGATAACTCCAGTTAGTAGAAGTAGTAGGACCACCTGTGTAAAGAGAGCCCCACTGCACTGCGCGGTTCGTATTTTGATTATATTGAGCAGCAAGCTTTGGCAATATTGCAGAGCGCCCAATACCATTGTTCTCTAAACCAGCTTCGTAGTCTTTCATAGCTGAGCGATAGACTGGATCGTTTTTTAAGGCCAGCTCGTATGATTCCATTAAATCTAACGCAAATGCGGAAGGCATGAGGAGCACCAGGGCTGCCCCTATGAGCGCTTTACGCACTGCCCCGACATTCAAAAAATCACACTTTTGCATCTCAATCCTCACGCATCGCTGAATGCGCTCGATCTAATATAGGCTTCATGAGGTAAGTCATCATTGACTGCTCGCCAGTCCGAATGAAAAGCTCTACCGGCATACCTGGTCGAACCTTCAGGTCTTTTAAGAGCTTAACGCCCTGTGGTGTAGACACAGCCTGGATCTTGTAATACGGGTTACCGGTTTTCTCATCGGTGATGCGATCAGCGCCAACCGAGATCAAGACGCCAGGAATATGGGGCGTACGGTTGGTATTAAATGCCGTAAACATCATCTCGACTGGCAAGTCTGGGTGGACTTTATCTACCAAATGGACGGGTAATTGACCTTCAACAATCATTCCTTCATTGGTAGGAATCACTTCCATCAACTTTTGACCAGGGCTAACTACCCCGCCTTTAGTAAAGATAGTGATATTGACTACCTGCCCATCAACCGAAGACCTCAACTCTGTATTCGCAAGGTCATACTCATAGGGGTTCAGCTTTTCTTGTTGCTCACTCATCTGTTTCTTAGTGCGAATCAGATTACCCTCATCCTCCAAGATCGATGCTTTCAGTTGTAGCTGTTGGCGCTCAAGCTCCAGCACCTTATTGGTGGCCATATAACCTTCTGCGGCAAGATTACGTAATCCCACTAACTGCCGCTCGAGTAATTCTGATTGCTGTTTCTTTTGCACAATCGCCTGTGAAAGACCTTTGACTTGGGCTTCAAAACCGACAATCGTTTCTTTAGTAGCATTTGCTTGGGCTTTTGCGCTAATTGGATTGAGCTTGATCAGGACCTCACCTGCTTTAACCTGCTGGCCTTCTTTGACCAAAATATCATCTACTACGCCAGCAAAAGCGGGTTGTATGGTCTTGCGGTTGCTATCGGTAATGACATAACCGGAAGCTGATACGCCCTTCTCAATTGGCGCCAAAAACGCCCACAGCATCGCCCCACCAAATCCCCAAATGAGGACTTGCCAGCCTAACCAAGCAAAGTAGTTTTCATCCTTTTGGCCAGTACGCAGATCATGCCATTGTGCATAGCGCACGGCCAACTGATTCAAGGTCTTTTTGCCAGTATTTGAAACAGTCAATGCGGTACTAGCAAGCTTGTTCACGATGGGGTTCTTAGAAGTGTCCTGAGATGCGCCCTCAACTACATCATCAGTAGGATTTTGAGGGCCTTGTCCCTTGTTCTCTAATTCACTCATACTGCACCTCCTGCGGGATTAGGTCCTGCCGAAGGTGGAGTTTGCGCCGGATTGGAAGCTTGATTGGGGGCTTGATTCTCTACGGCGGTATTTTTTCCAGTCGGATTTTGTAGTGCTTGCATCACTTCTGCAGTAGGTCCAAACAAGCGCGTACTGCCATCTTGTAATAGCAATAATTTGGTCGTAATTTGCAGTATTGGCATGCGATGGGTAATGACAATCACCGTTGCTTTGCGCTCGCGTGCCTCAACAATGGCTTTCACGAGCGCTGCCTCGCCTACTTCATCCAAATTGGAATTCGGCTCATCGAGCACAATCACGGCAGGCTTACCAAATAAGGCTCTAGCCAGAGCTAAGCGCTGCTTTTGACCACCAGAAAGCCCCACGCCACCATCACCAATGCGGGTGTCATAACCCTCCGGGAAATGCAGCACCATGTCATGCACACCGGCAGATTGAGCAGCCTCAATCACATCCTCAGCATTAAATTTCGTAAAACGCGCAATGTTTTCGCTTACGGTTCCAGGGAAAACTTCAATGTCTTGTGGCATGTAGCCAATCGCGGGACCGAGTTCATCTTTGTTCCAGCGATACACATCTGCACTATCAATACGTGCTGCATTGGGTGTCGATGGCCAGATACCCACTGCAACCCTAGCTAAGGTCGATTTACCTGAAGCACTTGGTCCGATCACTCCCAAGACATCACCTGGTTCAATTGCAAAAGTCACATTTTTGAGTACAGGCTTTTGCACACCAGGAGGGGCTGCATACACCCCTTCCATCGTGACATAACCTTTAGGGCGCTGTAAGCTCATACCCACAACGCGGGGAGGATTGTCGCCTAAGAGTTTTTTGAGACGCTCATAAGAACTTACCACTCCGCGCCATTGCTTCCATGAACCAATCACCATCTCTACTGGTGAAGTTGCTTTACCTAACAAAATCGTCGCAGCAATCATCATGCCGGGAGACATCTTGTTTTCGATCACCAAGAAAGCTGCAAAACCCAAGGCTAAGGACTGCATCAAGGTACGGAAAAATTTGGTCATTGCACCCATAGTGGCCGCACGCTGGCTGGCAACAGCTTGAGTCTCCAAAAACTTGCTATGAATCGCATACCAACGGTCGCGCAAGGCTGGCAGCATGCCCATAGACTCTAGGACTTCAGCTTGACGCAAGTTCCCTGAAGCAATATTGGAAGACTGAACCGATAAGGTACTCGCCTCTGCTAAAGGCTGATGCGTAATCGACTCATTGAAGAAGGCCATAACAATCAAAATCAACACGCAAACGGTTGAAAATACTCCCAACCACACGTTAAAGAGAAAGATCACGATTAAGTAAAAAGGAAACCAAGGCGCATCAAAAAATGCATAAAGTGAAGGACCAGTTACAAACTGACGGATATTGGTTAAATCGCTTAAGGCTTGACCGGCATTACCGCCTTTAATCTTTAAATTTTGTTCAAAGGCAGCGGTATAAGTACGCAGATTCAGTTCTGCATCAATCTTTTTACCCACCTCAATGACGGTGTGACTGCGAATCGCATCGAGTACAGCGTAGATGATGTAGAGAAACAAAATGATTACAGAAAGCATGAGGAGCGTAAATTCATTACGGCTAGTCAGCACCCTGTCATACACCTCTAACATATAGATAGAGGGTACTAATAGGAGCAGGTTCATGCAGGCGGTAAAAAAGCCAACGGAACGAAAGATCTTCTTGTAGCCATAAAGAGCTACCAGGATTTCATTATCCGCCTTAGGGGGTTTTAGAAAGTTTTGCATCTGCGCTTTGAAAGCCCAATAGAGTAATTTGAAAGATTATAGGGTCATTAACGCAATTGGCCATGCACCAGCATGGCCAATTGACCCAAAAAGCAGACCTTAAACGAGGGTAATCGCTGGCAAGTCTGGCACAACCCCTATCAGAGGAACCTCAACTGCTGGAGCCGGTGCGGCCTCTGGGGCAACGGCCACATCTACTGAGATGACCGATCCAGTAAATTGGGCGTCATGAACCACGCCTACTGAGCCATCCAGCTTAGTAAATGAAGCAACCCCGTTTACCTGAACCTCGCCACCGGCAGCAAAACTGATATTGCCATCAGAACCTAGATTGAAGCTGACAATTCCGGCATCGGCCAAGGACAGGAATTCACCAGCATCTGCTTGACCGTTGCTATTGGCATCTTGCCAAACGCCAAATTGGGAGAATTGAGCATCCTTAGAATCCAAAACACCGTCTTGATTGGCGTCGTATACCTTAGCAAGACCCTGTAAGTCAGTTTCATTCGCATTGGTTGCAAAGGAGATGTTCAGCGATCCATCAATACCCTGAATAGCTAAAATACCATCTTTTGGGCCCACCCAAGAAGTGAGGCTAGCAACACCGTTGTGTTGATAATCATGCATCACACCAGCGCTGTGATCTAGATAATCCACATTGCCGTCATCATTTAAATCCAAGGCAATTGGTTTATTGGTTGAGGTGTATACGTTACCTGCTGTATCAATTACCCTAAGGTAGACTTTTGACGCAGAAGTAATCGACCATGAACCAGAATCGCCAATAGAACCTGAGTAATTTGTCCAATGCACATTATCCGAGCCATACTGCAACACGCTATCAGCAGGTAACTTGGTATGGCCATCCGATGAATTTGACTGAGTAGACAAAATTCCTTTTACGTTACTACCGGATCTCTCAATAGCAACTAGGTACAGGCCTGTAGCAGTTTGATCCAAGTTATAAGTGACTGGGCTGGAGTTATCACTCATGCTGTCAGCCAAGCCAGTTTGGTGTACTGAGTAAGAATGAGCACCGCCGGTAAGGTTAAAGGTGCTGCCGGATCCATTCACCCATGATCCAGAATCCACCTTGTACTGCCAGCTAGCTCCAGATTCCAAGCCAGACACATTCACTGTTGCAACGTTTGTAATACCGTCGGTAGATGAGACGCCGCTGTCGGTAGCCAAGGCGATGCTAGGAGTGGATGCTTTTGCCGCTTGTAAGGTGTATTGAATTGATGCTGAATCAGCGCTCAAGTTTCCGGCGATATCAGTTTGATGAACAGAATAGCCATGAGCACCACTTGACAAACTAAAGCTACTACCAGTGCCATCCAGCCATGAACCAGAGTCTATCTTATACTGCCAAGCAGCACCAGACTCTAAGCCAGCTACATTGACTGTAGCAACAGTGGTAATGCCGTCAGTTGAACTTACGCCATTGTCTGTGAGGAGCGATAACGATGGTGCCAAGGAAGCTGAATCCAAGGTATAGGTAACAGCAGTCGCATCAGCACTGTGATTGCCAGCTATATCGGTTTGATGAACCGTGTAGCTATGGGCACCGCTAGACAAGCTAAAGCTACTGCCAGTGCCGTTTACCCATGCACCAGAGTCCATCTTGTACTGCCAAGCAGCGCCAGACTCTAAGCCAGCTACATTGACTGCAGCTACTTTAGTAATGCCGTCAGTATGGGAAGTACCACTATCCGTTGCTAGAGACAAGGTTGGAGATGCAGCAAAGGTATCTACTGTTACAGACACTTCTTTTACCCTTGAATTTCCAGCAATATCGGTTTCTCTCATGGTCACTTTATGATGGCCATCAGATAAGATGATTTGCGATCCTTGACCCGAAACCCATTCGCCGCCATCAACTTCATAGCTCCATGAGGAAGAAGATTCGAGACCAGTAACAGTCAAATCGTCATCGTTTGTAATGCCGTCGATATCGCTAGCACCAGTATCGTCAATGTCAATTGTGACAGGTGTATCAATCTTGGTTTTAACGGTAAAGTTCAGTTGTGAAATAGATTGATTACCGGCAGTATCAGTATCTCTAACGTGAATAACGTGTGACCCCTCATGATTGCCATCCATTAAAGCAGTTGCGTCATAGGCTGAAATCCAGTCGCCGTTATCGATTTGAAAGCTACGAATAGCGTCAGCATCTGCAGCGCTCAAATTGAGATGGGCATCATTGGTAATACCATCGCCATCTACGCCACTATC
>CANCPL010000016.1:0-33790 GCA_947380065.1 Burkholderiaceae bacterium
AACAACGATATGTCACGCTACGACGCGGATGACACCTACTGCTACCCTGGTACAGACGTACTTCGAAACAAAGCAGAAATAACCAACGCAGAAGATTTAGACACCTACGAAGGTGAGCTATCTACTTTGCGCTCAATTGAAATTCTAGAAAGCCCCATAGCAGGTCAATTTGACCTTGCTCATCTTCAGCGCATTCATTTGGCACTCTTTCAAGATGTATATGACTGGGCCGGCAAGATTCGCATAGTAGATATTAGCCGTGGCAATAGTCGCTTTGCTAATGTACGTTTTATTGAATCTGCGGCAAACGATATATTTAATAAACTAGCTCGCGAAAACCGGCTCAAAGGCTTGGATGCCGACTCCCTATCAAAAAGATTAGCCCACTATTTATCAGAGATAAACGCCCTTCACCCTTTTCGAGAAGGAAATGGTCGAGTGCAACGTATATTCATCTCCCAACTTAGTCAATCAGCAGGCTATCAACTCGACTACTCCGACCTGGAACAGGAGCAAATTTATCAGGCAATGGAACTAGCCTTTAATGGGGATGAATCCATTCTTGCTAATCTCATTCTTGAGCGACTAAAGAAAAACTAATAGGCTTGAGCAATTTGTAACCCTGTCTGAGCCAATTAAATCTCTTTAAGCCCGTTGGTCGAGAGTTCGAATCTCGCCCGACCCACCAGTTATACAAAAGCCACCTTCGGGTGGCTTTTTCTTTGGGTTATCGAGAGTGCCTCAATAACTTAAAAGAATCATGATCGGCATATTTAATCTTATCAACTAGGTAAGTGGGCGCAGGACGAGTGCGCCTGAGAAGTCTCAATTTTTGATAAGTAAAAGATCATGCAGCCATGGGCTTTGTGCTGCCTTTGATTTGGGTTCTATGCATGATGCGTCTAGAATTTGAATCAAATGCATCGCGTTTATGCATAGTGCACCTGTTGTCCCACATCAGCAAATCGCCAACAGCCCATTTATGAGCAAAAAGATGTTCTTCTTTTAGCGCATATTCCCATAATTCATCAAGCAAGGCTTCTGAGTCTTTTAGCTCGAGTCCCATTACATAGGCGTTCCTGCGTCGACCAAGATAAAGGGTTGTTTTACCAGTTACGGGGTGTTTACATAGGATGGGGTGAGGGGTTCCAACTGATGTACTTGGATCATCTGTTGGGGAAAGGCCTTTTCGTAAATAACCTCCAGAGTTATAGGTGCCATCATGCTTAATCATCAAGTTTGCAACTCGAGCACGCAAACTAGCCGGAAGAGAATCTGCCGCTGCATTCATACCGCACAGCCAAGTATCGCCGCCAGTTGGTGGAATTTCCATTGAAAACAATAAGGAAGCGTCTGGTGGCTCCGGAAGATATGACATGTCAGTGTGCCATGAAGCCTCCCCATCACCCAAGCTACCTATAGGCACTCCATCCGCACCCTTTACATTGGAAACAACATAGATTTCTGGGTATCCCTCTACAAATGTTTTACCATTCTCATTTACAGGCGGAGGATCAAGTTCGCCAAATTTCTTACTAAAGGCGATTAAATCAGCATCATTTATATGTTGATTGCGAAAAAGTAAGGCAGAGTGTTCATACCAAGCCTCTTTTATACGAGAAAATTGATCTTCATCAAGGTGGGCAACGTTAACCCCCTGAACTTCAGCCGCTACGTAATCATTAAGCTTTTTAATAATCATTGCTATTTCCCTGGTTGGATATCAAACAAATATTTAAAAGACGGCAATAGGCAGAAAAAAGTTTTAAATTATTTTTCAACGCTAATTTTCTTTACATTCTTGAAAGCAACTAATTCACTTTCTAAAAACTTCTGAGCATCTTTCATTGGGATAAAGCTATCCGGTAAGGCGTATTGCTCTCTTAAGAAATTCTGAAACTCCGTAGTTCCAGCTAATTTTGTTAGCGAGTTTGAAAGAACTTCTAAAGCCTTACGATCAATACCCTTCTTGGCCATAATTGAGCGGGTTTGCGGAAGCAATACCTCATAACCAAACTCTGAAGAGACGGGGACATCAGCAAATGGCGGTGGCAAACGTTTTGATGCAAAAAATAACAAAGGTCTAAGCTTTTTTGTTTCCAGAAATCCCTTGATATCCCCAGCCTGTTCGTAGAGTAATTGAACATGGCCGCCTAAAACTGAAACATATCTGTCGGCAGGTTTTGTAAAGGGCACATTCAGCAAATCAACACCTTTAGTCTTGAGATAGTCGATTGTTGCCTCATCAGGAGTATTTGCCCCAGTTATTGCAATATCAACAGAGCCTGGCTTTTCTTTTGATGCGGCAATAACTTCATTCCAACTTTTAAATGGCCCATCGTATCTAACGAAAATCCCCGAAGGTTGACGAAT
Source organism: Burkholderiaceae bacterium (assembly GCA_947380065.1). Classification (GTDB taxonomy): domain Bacteria; phylum Pseudomonadota; class Gammaproteobacteria; order Burkholderiales; family Burkholderiaceae; genus Polynucleobacter. The sequence continues at coordinate 2,374 of CANCPL010000016.1, forward strand.
CATCACCCCTAAGGCAACCATCTCATTAAATTTGAAGTTTGAGTCGGGGAAAGCAGCCAAAGTTAAGGTGTCTGTAGTCATCACTCCAACTGAATAGCCATCTGCACCATTCATGATTACCTTCTGTAAACCGATACTTCCAACCGCACCTGGAAGATTTAGGACGGGAACAGACGTTTTAAGGTCAGTATCAAGCCAACGTGCCGTCAACCTTCCAAGCGTATCAGCTCCACCACCCGGTCCCCAGGGTACGATCATTTCAATAGGTTTTGATGGGTAATTACTTTGCGCATAAGTTTTTGTAAAAACAAAGATGAAACCGATAGCAATTGTTGATATTAAAAACTTAAGAAGTGCTTTCATACTTTTTATCCTAATTGTAAAAATTTTATAAGGTCTCTGAAGCAACGGTATATTTATCAATTACATCCATATTAAGTAATGGCTTGTAATCTTTTAGCAAATTTATTGAGCCATTACTAAAACTTAGTGGATTAATTAAGATTGATTCCCTAGGTTTTAAAAATCCATTCATTTCCCCGGCATTATCAATATGCTTACTAGCTATGATTGCCTCCATCCAACATCCTATATCTGTGGCAACACCATTACCAAGAACTGCTCTCATACCCAACTTTTTTATAAGCAAGATTGAATCAACTAAATTACTCATAGATCCAAGTTTCATAAGCTTTACCTTTATGTACTTGGCTGCATTAAGCTCTTTTGCCCTATAGATGTCATCAACCCCATAAATTGATTCATCTAACATCATGTCAACAGGAGAAATTTCTGCAGCCATTACAGCGCCACCCCAATCATTTGCAGCACATGGCTGCTCAAATAGCTCAATTCCATCGGGATTTAATTGGCTTATAAACTCGCTTGCCTGGTCTTGGGAAAACCCTTGATTGCCATCGATCCTAATTAGGGCGCGACCCGAAATTGCAGTCTGCACATCTTTCACTTTTTGGAGATCCTTATGAACATCAAAACCAACTTTAACTTTAATTGTCTTGAAACCCTGACTTAAGAGTGACTCACACTCATGAAAGACATCTGGCCCCATGGATGCATTCAAAATTCCCAGGATTGGGACATCTACATCTTTAGGTGTTTGATAAAGATCCGGATATCTGATCATATCAATTGCAGTGAGCAATGCGGTGACGGTAAATGGTGCCTGACTAAGATAAGGATTCACGATTTGATCGAGCTCTGAAGATTTGCCTTCTTTAATCTGACGAGTCAATTTCTTTAGCAATGACCAGCTACCCTCAATGGTCTCATCTGTATAACCGGTGAGGATCGTTCCTTCGCCAACGCCTATCTCTCCGTTGACGCCTTTGGCCACCACCAAAACCGTATCAAAATGACAAACATCTCCGAACGCCAACCTATACGGAACTATCAACGGTAATTCAAGCCTGTAAATCGATATGGACTCTATCATTCAATCTCCTTCCGCAGATCATAGTCGCGCTTTAAGGGGTCAACAAGGCTAGGGTTAATGCGGATAACACTACATTAATTCGTATCTAATTCCTTGTTTTTATTAAGGAAAATCTTAAAATCTCAAGAAAATTTTAAATACTTTAGACTTAAAAAGTCATATATATGAATTTTGTTTCATCAAACCTGGGAACCTCTAAAAAGACTGTGAAGATAATTGAATATGCACTCATATAAAAAAGTAAAGCTATCAATTATTCAAGCGCTCAATCAAATGAAATGGGCTTTTAATGAAGCCATTCCTAGTGAGCCCCGCTTAGCTCAAAAATATAAAGTTAGCATTGGCACAATACGAAGAGCTATAGATGAACTTGTGTCGGAAAATATTCTCATTAGAGAGCAGGGTCGCGGCACTTTTGTAATAAGCCATACTGAGGATTACATGCTAAATGTATTCTTTAGATTGGAAAGTAAAAGTGGTAAAAGAGGGCTTCCAAAATCTACTCTTCTTGACTTTAAGAAAGTGACGCCATCAAAATTGGTTGCAAATTATTTAAAACTTTCTGCCAATGAGAAAATTTATAAAATAAAAGCATTACTTAAATTTAACGAGGCTCCAGCAATAATTGACGAAATACATCTTCCTGAAAAGCTATTTCCAGATTTAGCTAAAACTTATTTCTCCGAGCGCTCTGGAACTTTATACAAACTCTTTCAAGAAAAATATGGCATTACAGTAGTGAAGATTCATGAAACCGTTGAAGCACAACTATCAACTAAAACGGATGCGATGTTACTTGGTCAAAATACAAACAAACCTCTTCTAAAAATCATTAGGGTGGCGTATACCTATAAAAATCTTCCCGTAGATTTACGTATTAGGTTGGTTGATGCCAATAATTACCGGTATTTCAATACCCTAGGAGGAAGTTAGATAAATACCGCTTATGAACTAGCTACAAAACACAATATTTGCTTTAGTACAGTTCATTTAGAAATCCATCATCGAGCCTTTGCTAAGGCATGAAATTTCCACCATTTACATCAATGGTGATGCCCGTTAGGTATGAGGCATTTTCTGACACCAAAAACTCAACGACACCCGCTACATCTTGTGGCTTGCCAAATCTACCTAGTGGGATCATTTTGGTTAACTCAGAATTAACATCCACCCCAACTTCTGCAGTCATTTCTGACTCTATACGTCCAGGGGCTATGCAATTAACATTGATGCCGTAATTCGCAACCTCACCTGCCAATATTCGGGTGTAACCTGCTATCCCCGCTTTTGATGCAGCGTAATGAGCCCCCGGAATTGGAGTACGGGTTCTTGCTGCCTGACTGGTGATATTAATAATTCTGCCATCTTTGTTTTTCATCATCGGAGCAAGACAAATTTGCGTGATTAAAAAACTTGCAGTCAAATTAATATCGACGACTTTCTGCCATTCCTCCAATGGAATATCAACGAATAACCTTTTCTTGCCCTGAAACTTTGGTGATATTCCTGCATTATTTACAAGAACACTTAAATCTTCAAACGATTCGCCAATAAGACCACTCAAACCTTGAATTGAACCTAGATCACTTAAATCTAATATGTAACCCTTTGCCCTACCCTGATTTCTGGAGCACAGTTCTGCAGCCTTAATCACCTCGGGACTCTTATCAACCATGGCAACCGAGTAGCCCAAGGCCAACAATCGCTCGCTGATACTCAATCCTATGCCTTGGGCGGCCCCTGTTACTAGGGCTAATTTACGTCCATGATGTTGCATTGTCACTTTTATTGACTCTCAATCTTGGCTTTCTTAGCCACATCAGCCCATTTTTTAGCGTCTGATTCCACTAACTTTTGGTAGTCCTCAGGACTGTTCCAGGCAGGCTGAGCACCTAATTCAAATAATCGCTTTTGAATGTCAGGATTCTTTAAGGCAATCGCAACTTCGGCGTTTAATTTATCCACAATCGGTCTAGGCGTTCCAGCAGGTGCAAATAAGCCAAACCATGCCTCAACCACAAAATCTGGATAACCAGATTCTTTGATTGTAGGTAGATTAGGTTCTGCAGCTGCCCGATTAGCACCAGTAACTGCTAAGGCTTTCAAACTTCCATTGCGTACAAAATTAATCGCCGCCGGCATATTGTCAAATGCAACTTGAACACCCTGCCCTGCTATCAAATCAATTAGCGCTGGCCCACTTCCCTTATAGGGTACATGAATCATATTCAAGCCAGTCGCAATATTGAACAATTCACCCGTCATGTGTGGCGAATTTCCAGTTCCTGAAGATGCAAAGAAGACTTGATCTGGTCTTGCCTTAGCCCACGTCACAAATTCTTTTACATTTTTTACGGGCACAGATGGATTGACCACCATAATATTCGGAACAATTGCAATATTCGAAATGGGCTGAAAATCCTTCAAGGTATTAATCGGCATATTTTTGTATACCGAAGGATTGATGGTCATATTCCCCATAGTGCCAAGTTGAAGGGTATACCCATCCGGCGCTGCACGAGCAACTGCAGTGGCCCCTAAATTGCCGCCCGCCCCTGGGATATTTTCCACAAATACAGGCTGCCCCATTGAAGTGGAAAACCTCTCAGCAATTACTCTTGCAATAATATCGGTAGCCCCTCCAGGTGCATACCCGACAATAATTTTGATTGGACGGGTCGGATAAATTGCCTGGGAGAAAGATGCGTGACTACAAGCAAGTGCAACCATTCCAAATACGATATTCAAATAAATATTTTTACTTAGCCTCATTGGGGTCTCGATTTATTTTTAAAAATGTTGCTGGGCAATGCTTGCTCCACCGCAAATAAAAATAGTTTGGCCAGTGGTAAATGAAGCATCTTTAGATAAAAAATAGCTGATTGCAGAGGCAACTTCTCTGGGATCACCCAATCGATTCATGGGAATTGAATCGGTTAATGTTTTTCGACTAGGACTGCCGGCTGGATTATTTCTATTGAACATCTCAGTCTCTATGGGGCCTGGCGCTACACAATTTACTGTAATTCCTGATGAGGCCAGTTCAATTGCCCAAGATTTTGTAAATCCGACTAAACCCGCTTTTGCAGCGGCGTAAACACTACTATTTTTTCTACCAAGCATTGATCTACTGGCGATATTCACAATTCTACCCTCACCCAAAGACAGCATAGAAGGCAAAACAGCTTGCGTTAATTCTAAGGCGACAGTCAAATTTAGATCAATGATCTTGTGATAATTTTGAGCTGTAATTTCAGAAAGTCCTTGCAGCTGATTGAAGCCAACGTTGTTCACCAATCGATCAATTGGAAAAGACATGGCTATCTCTTTAAAGATCTGATTGCGAGAGGTGCTATCTGAAAGATCAGCCAAATATAGCCTGCCTTTAAACGTGGGATCAGCATTTCGTGCGATTCCGATAACGGTTTGACCTTGCTCAATCAACAAATCAGTAATTGCTCGTCCAATTCCTTTAGTGGCCCCAGTAATTAAGGCGCAGGTATTTTTTTTCATTATTTAGGAATTGGACCAGCAATTGTTGTGCGATTCATAACCCTTCGATGCCCCTGGTAATCATTACAGGCATAATGCATTGTGCAGCGGTTATCCCAAAAGGCAATAGAACCTTTTTGCCACCTAAACCTACAAGAAAACTCTGGCTTTGTTGAATGCGCATAGAGCTGATTTAACAATGGCAAGCTCTCTTCTCTGCTCATACCTTCAAATGAAAAGGTGAATGGGTAATTAACATATAGAGCCTTTTTATTTGTTTCATCATGAGTCCTTACTACTGGATGGACCGCACGCAATTCGGAGCGATTAGAATCAACAACCAATTTAGTAGATCGCCCAGCATTTCTTTCTTCGATTCTGGAAGTCAAGAAGCTATCTGAATGAATCGCATTTAACCCATCTACCATGTGCTTTAGAGATTCTGGAAGATACTCATAGGCCATATTCATGTTTGTCCAAAGAGTATCGCCACCAACTTGCGGGACCTCTCTGGCATATAAAATAGACCCCAAAGGAGGCTCTGCCATATATGTCATATCGCTATGCCACGTATCGCCAATGTTGTACTTATCTTTAACATCTTTAATCACCGGCATGATTTCTGGATAACCATCCACATTGCCATATACAGGATTGATAACTAAAGGCCCAAATAGTTTGGAGAATTTTAAATGTTGCTCTGGTGTTAAATCTTGATTACGAAAAAAAATCACGCCATATTGAAGGAGATTTTTTCTAATTTCCGAAATTAGTTCAGGCGATAAATCTTTTGATAAGTCTGGACCAAAGATTTCAGCGCCTAGCGCCCCAGTTAATGGCCGCACTTCCAAAATTGATGCACTCACGTCTGTCTCCAATATCTTTTTTAATTTTGTCGAGCTAATCTAAATTTATACCTCACGATAATTAATCTTCATAAGGGGTAAACCCTTAAGCTCTGACGTGAATGGCAGTTAACAGCACCTGAAGATCTTATGAAACATAGACGTAAAGACACAAAACCTTATCACCATGATTGATACATCTTTTCATTAGATGACAAATCTCGTCACCGTAAAGGCTATCATCCCTAAAAAGATGGTACCTAACATGCTCTTAGTTATTAAATATCCAAAAATGGCGACAACCCCACCAAACAAGTGAGGGGAATAGAGATCAAGCTCAAAAAATTGATTTACTGGATCTTTGATAAACAAGACTTCTGGAAGAACAATGGCAATCAGAGCTGCCGTTGGGGCATATCTCAAGAATTCATGAACAGCTTCAGGGATATCTAATCTAGATCCAATCAACAAGAAGAAACTTCTAGTGATGAAGGTAACCAACATAAGCCCAAAAAAGGCTATCCATAAATGTGCACCGCTCATATATTGGCTGCCTTATATTTTTTATCCATGATTACTGCCGCACCTACGCCTGCAATAACAGCGCAAACAATAGTGAGACGATAAGGGAGATTAATTGTTAATGCGCACGTGATGCCTGCAGCAAGAGCTGACACTAAGGCCGTTCTATTTTTAATTGCTGGAACAATAAGAGCAATTAAAGCTAAAGTTCCAGCAAATCCTATACCCCAATCTTGCGGAATATATGCGCCAAAAATAATCGCAAGCAATACACCAGCTTGCCATACAGCCCAATTGATGAAAGCCATACCTAAAAAATAGAGCAATTCAGTACGATCGGAATAAGTACCGGACTGTGAAAATTTATGGACAAACTTAGCGTATGTAATATCACCGTTTAGATATCCAAGCCCAAGTCTTTGCCAAAGGGTATATTTTTTAAAATGTGGCTGGATCCCGGCGCTGAATATGACAAATCGTAAATTAACGATTAGCGCAGTAAGCCAGATTGTCCAAAAGGGATAATCTCCAGCAATCAGTGGCATCACTGCTAACTGAGCCGAGCCCGCATAAACCAAAATATTGAACCAAAAGGTTTGTACAGGCTTGAGTCCTGCGCTTAGTAAGGCAATATTGGTCACAATAGACCAAGCCAGAATGGCCATAGCCGGCTCAGACATTGCCTTGATACCCTCTAAAAAGGCTGGGGGCTTGAAAAACTTCATGAAGTTTGTGCGCAGCAGAAGATAACTTTCTTACAAAAAAAATGATTATTACTCTGATGTTAACAATCAAGCCTCCTTAAAAAAGCACTAAGCAAGATAGCCATACTTTTTTGTTAGCCATTTAAAACAATTCTTACCCCAGTTAATACATTGCTTGGAAGTACAAATCTCGCCCAACCTACTAAGCATTGCTAAGCCTCGCTCTGCGGAGTTTTTCAACGCTGGAATCCTAGGTTTTACTAAGTTCGCATTAAATCACTTTTAAAGCTCTATTGGAGGTAAGGGTCCAGGCCTACCGCAGTACCAACCTTGAAAATAATCGCACTCCATAGAATAGAGCAAGTTAAATTGACTCTCAGTTTCAACACCCTCTGCAATCACCTGAAGGCGCAGAGCATGCGCTAATAAAATAATATTTTTCACTATCGATTTGCCGTCTTGAGATCTCTCCATATTGGATACAAACGATTTATCAATCTTAAGACAATCAATTGGCAACCTCTGCAGATAGGAAAATGAAGAGTACCCAGTGCCAAAATCATCCAAGGAAAATTTAACACCTAACTCTCTCAATATTTGCATGGTGCGGATGACTTGATTTTTATCATCCATAAAAACACCTTCAGTAACCTCCAGATGAATTAGGTTTAGAGGAAACTGAAATTTATTGGCCGTATCAATAAAGTCTTGAGCAAAGTTGATATCCATTAAGTGGATTCCGCTTAGATTAATCATAATGATGCAAGGCTGCGGAATAGATCGCATCATCATTATTTGAGGGTTTTCGAAGATTTTCTTAAAAATTGCAGTGCCAACATCTCTTATCAAGCCATTCTTCTCAGCAAATGGGATGAACTTATCTGGCATGATTTTTCCAAGCTTGGGATGCTCCCACCGCGTTAATGCCTCATAAGCCATAACCACTTTATTTCGATCAACAACAGGCTGATAATCCACATATAACTGCTCTAGTTTGCAAGCATCCTTTAGGCCCCTGGCTAATTCACTCATTTCCAAGAATTCTTGATGCAATGAGCCATCATAAAAACGATACCTCTCATCTGGATTAATTTTATTGCGATACATCGCTAAGTCAGCGAACTTCATGACCTCTTCAAACCCACCGGAATCCTCGCCAAAGATCACAATCCCAACACTAGGCTTTAGATTGACATAGGTTTCGGGCGCCACCTCAAAGGGGTCAGATAGAATATCTAACACTCGTTCAATGACTATTTTTAAAATTGCTTGGGCTTGCTCAACTGAAGGATATTGCCTCTCAAATAGAACCAAAAACTCATCCCCGCCAATACGAGCAACTACATCCAACGGTCTGAGTGCAGCACCAAGGCGCGAGCCAAATTGTTTCAGCAAAGAGTCACCAGCATGATGCCCAAAACTATCATTAATAAATTTAAAGTTATCTAAATCTATAAACATCAAAGCGGCAAAACCATCACAACGAGCTGACTCGCTGATAGCCCGCTGAATCCTATCCTTAATATATCGTCGGTTAGGCAAATTAGTTACCGGATCGAAAAAGGCCAACTCTTCAATTTTTGCCAATGCACCTCTTTGCTTTGTGATATCCGAAATAGCTCCGACCATACGTAAAGGTTCACCGTTAGATGATCTATCTACAACCATACCAATATCAGACACCCAAATTAAGCCCTCATCCCCCCGAATCATGCGATATTCCAAACTATATTTGTGCCCCAGCTGCAGAGCCTCTTCAATGGTTCTCATAACCTGCGGAAGGTCATCAGGATGAATATGGTTTTTATAATCCTCAACAGTCGAATTTTCCTGATCAGGATCTAAACCCAACAATTCAAGCCAGCGCCTATTGTGGGCTACCATACCGGTTTTAATATTCCAGTCCCAAATACCATCCCCTGTAGCATCAAGCACATATTTCAACTGCTGCTCACTTTGATAGAGCTCTTTAGTCTTTGAAGTAACCTTTTCCTCGATTTTTTGTTGAAATCTTAAGCTCAGCAATAAATATGAGTTCAAGAATAAAAGAATCAAAGAGGCAAGAGCCCCCATATAAAATTTATACTTAAGTGGATGGTGCATCTCAAGAAAATCTTCAGTTGGGCTCATATCAATATCAAATACTCGCCCACCAAAAATTAGCGGCCTAGAAATAGCCATCTTGGATGGATTAAATTGATTGTCAAAAATAATACTTTTTGATTCCGCATCCACCACTCTGATATTGGCGTCATCACTTAAACGCTTTGTTGTGAGACCAATAAAATCCTCTAGGCGTAATACCTCACTTACAAAACCTGGCCCATTCCTAGAGTTAGGCACAAACTTCAAGAGCAAAATGCCCATTTTTCCTGTTTGATCTTGCACCAGCTTAATTGGAGCGGTAGCCACAATCTTCAAACTAGCCATAGCATCCTGTGCGGCCGTTAGGCGTAATGCATTGCTTGATATATCAAAGCCAAGGGCTTTGCGATTAATATTGTTTGGCTCGATAAAAGTAACAGGGGTGTAAAAAGGTCTTGCCCCTTCTTTTACTAAATCCTCATTGCTACCAAGAGCCTTTATTTCGTAATCAGGATAGATTTTCCGTTGAATGCGAACGAATTCAGGCAATTGCTCTGGCTTTAATAATGTCAGCCAAGAAATACCCTGAATCATAGGGTAGCGTATCAAACCATGAGCAACATAACTTTTAAAATGATCTTCAGTAATTTCTATGGAGTTATTAGAAAAGAATGCCGCAACACCATCAATGAAAGCATCTTGCGCATAAAATTGCGCCTCTATCAAATTACTTACCTCAACCGATGCTTTCTGAAACTCAATCTTTAATTTTTTTTCTATTTCACTATTTAGAAGAAGAATAAAAAGAAAGGTAAAGAAAAAACCTATCCACAGTGGTAGTACGAGCCTTTTAATCTCACTATTATTAACATTTTTGCTTACAGAAAATAAGCTTCGGATTAATGGTACAGATAATATAGAGCCAATATATTGACTAAATGCAGATATCCCAACCAGCAGATGCATGTCAGAGGTTTTAAGGGCGGCAAAGGTAGAAAGAGTAAAGAATGCTACAAATGTCACGAGCGCAGCACTCAAAACCCCTACGCAAAAGAATTGTATGACCCCCTTTATATTGGACTCATCATATATTTTCTCAATTCTTAGGAAAATTTTTGCATTTAAATAAACTAGAACTACAAAAAAAATAGTGGTTATAGCGATGCCATACCAAACTTCCAAAGTTAATATTTTGTTTTGCCCATAGAGAGAAAGAATTTGGACTAGGGGTGCCGCAAGCATTAAGGGAAGCGTCGATTTCTTGCCAAACACTAAATAAATTGCACTTCCAAAACCTATGATTGGTCCAAAAATGGTAAAACTTGAGTTCAACCCGATTGAAAATCCAAATTCAAGCAACGCATAGCCCAAGCATAAACAAATGCCAAAATTCATTACAAATTTCAGTCTTAAAAATAAGCTAAGCGGCATATATCAAAATCGGTGAATAAATAAAAGTGTGGCTTCGATACTACTAAATATATTTGCGCATACATGATCAATACAACCTTAAGTCCATCCTGTTGCCGAGTGGAACTATTGATCCATCATAATTAAAATTTAGGGGGAAAGAAAGGGTCTAATCTTTAGCTGATTCAAGGGACTGAATTTCAGTAAATGCCTGAAAGTGGCGATCGAAAATGAGTCGGCCAGCGTTAACAAGCCTTCAATTACTCAGGGGTAACCCTAAACATAACTCAAGAAGTCTGCAGTTCCACCAGGATATCTAGTAAGACCCCTATAGCAGTCTGCGCTGCATGGGCCAATGCGAGGTCTATAGGAGATGTAGCTAAAATAACGCCAATCATTTGCTTTCATTTCATCTCTCTGCTCTATTTAGCCTTTGACCATCAACGCATTGCACCTAACAAGTTTTAATATGGCATATCTACTCAGCAAACAAAGTTAATCAGACGCTATGTTCTTTAAGCACACCACTTCAGCAGATGCCCCAATCATGGCTAAGGCAGTGATTAGCACCTGTCGCCACAATGGCTGGTCCAATGAAATACAGCCTCAATTCTTAAGGACTGTTTTTCATAATCTTATGTCCTATGAATGTGATTTCGAGACATTGGAACCGATCGATATTGAGGAATTTGCTCTTGCAATGCCAGAGCCAGATAAGCGTAATGAAGTATTAGATTTAATGATTGCGACTGAATTATTATGCACATCCATCGCACCAGAAATTTCCGATGCCATTAATTTATGGGCTCAGAAACTGGGTATTAAAAATAATGGTCTCGCATTAATTCGCGATCTTTCTAAACAGTTAGTGACCCAGGCTCAGCAAGACTTTTACCGTTCGAATTATTTTTATGACGCAGATCTCGCCTCACCCAATTTTGCCCAACTAGATCAAAAGCATGGCCTTAGCGCGACCATGATGACCCTAGAAGTCTCAGATGAGGTGGCTATGCGCTATGAAAATCTCCAGAAACTCCCTGCTGGTACTTTAGGTAGAGGCCTGTGGGAGTTTTATAAAAAGAGGGGCTTTAATTTTCCTGGCGTACTTGGTGGCATCAATGAAGCAGTAGCACATCATGACTGGATTCATGTTCTTGCGGATTATGACTCTAACGGTATCGGAGAGATTGAGGTGGCCGCCTTTAGTACTATGGCCACACAATCAGAAAGTGCAGTGATGAATTTTTTGGGAACGCTCAGTATTTTTCAAGGTGGCTTACTACAAACGATTGTTGCTGGGGCTCCTCACTTAGGACATGAATTGGAAGTGATAAATGGGCCCGAACGCATTGCCATTGCCCTACAAAGAGGTAAAAAAGTTAGCATTGATTTAATTCTAGGGATTAATTTTTTCGATTACGCCCACGAACCCTTAGAGGAACTTCGGAAGCGCTGGAATATTCCAGCCAAATAACCTAAACTCGAGTTTGAAAGTGAAGTATCGGAGAAGCCAATCTTGCCTGCCCGACTGACTTTACCAAGCCTCGCTCTGCGGGGCTTTTTCTTTTGATACTCTTCATGGCATCATTGAATAATGTCCAGTGAACTTTATAACTCATTTCTTACAAGAAACCCCAGTCATCAAGAGCGCGTTGATTTAGGAAAATCGATTCGCAAACAGGTTGTTAGGTCATCCATTGGACAATTTGACGTAGAAAGCAAACGTCAATCGCCGATCGACATACTACTTTCTCAAGCCGAGACACGGATTCCTGAATATGTCCCCATACGTCATGCTCGAATGGCGGCAGATCCATTTGCCTTTTTTCGGGGTGGCGCTGCAATCATGGCAATGGATTTATCCAAGATCCCAAGCCCCTCAATCACAGTGCAATTATGTGGTGATATGCATGTAAGTAACTTTGGGTTCTTTTCCACAACTGAACATCAGCTAGTTTTCGGAATTAATGATTTTGATGAAACCCTTCCCGGTAATTTTGACTGGGATCTGAAACGTCTTATTGCAAGTGCCATGATTGCGTCACAGCAATTAGGACAAGATCGCACCTATGGAGAAATGATTGTCAGAACTATTGTTAGCGCCTATCGAAATTCTCTTCATCGATATTCAACCTGGTCATATCTCGATCTCACGCGTAGCTATATAGACGAGAAAGCATTAACAAGCGCTGCAGAAAAAAATAGCAAGCCAGTGAGCCAAATCTACTTACAAAAATTATTAGATAAAGCGAGAAAAAATAATAATCAAGGTTTGATCGGTAAACTGACGCAAAGTACTCCCGAAGGAATCCGATTAATTAACCAGCCCCCACTGATTGAGCATCCAGAATTTTCACCGCACGGCAGAAAAATATCAGAGTTGAATGATGTAGGCCTCAATTCATATATTCAATCATTGAACCCAGATCGCAGGCATTTACTATTGCGCTACAAATGGATTGACTGGGCCAGAAAAGTTGTCGGGGTTGGAAGCGTAGGTACCCGTTGCTGGGTAATGTATTTTGAAGGCCTTGACGTCAATGACCCACTTTTCCTGCAAACAAAACAAGCCCAGAAATCAGTATTAGCTTCCTATTTTCCGGATACGCAATTTCAGTCAGAAGGTGAACGAGTAGTCCACGGGCAATGTTTAATTCAGGGCGCACCAGATCTCTTTCTAGGCTACGGTAAGACAGCAGAAACAGATTTTTATGTTCGTCAATTACGTGACATGAAGGGTGGTATTTCTGTTGGAAACGATGGCATTAATGCCAAAGTATTCCCAGATTTTGCAAAACTCTTTGGATGGGCCTTAGCTAATGCGCATGCTCGCTCCGGGGATGCTGCGATGCTTGCAGGCTACTGCGGCAAGAGTGAGGCAATAGATGATGCCCTTGTGAGTTTCGCAATAGCTTATAGCAAGCAAAACGAAATAGACTACGAAACCTATTTAAAGGCGATAAAAACCGGAAAAATATCCTGCGCGACTAAAAACTTTTAATCCCTTAGGTACGATTTCAATTTTCACCTGACCCACTAGTTATAAAAAAGACCTTGAATATTCTTCTAAGGTCTTTTTCTTTATCTGATGATCTACTTACGTTAATTAATGTGTGTCAAGCCAGTTTTGCAAGCTCTGGTTAAATTTATCAGGCTGCTCCATTAAGAAGAAATGGCTCGCATTATCAAACAGAATGGTTTCTGAACCTACAATGCCTTTGCTTAAAATCTCTGTAGCAGTCAAAGAACAAATTGGGTCATTTTTTCCGGCCATGACGAGTGTAGGCTGCTTTATTAGAGCCAGTTGATCACTAGTATCATGGTTTTGGCACGCCTCATTTTGACGAATGTAGCATGCAGGTAATCTCGTTTCTCCACCAATGAGTGCCTCAATTTTTTTAACTTGCTCTTGTTTATTGTTAAAAAATTCATAAGAGACAAAGTTTTGTATAGAGTGTCGTGCATGATCAGCCCAGCTCATACGCCACTCAAGCGCTTCCCGCATATTCAATAAGACTCGACGGCCAAGAGGATCTAATACTGCAAACGATGCGCACAGCACCAAGGACCTCACTCGCTCTGGAGACATTAAAGCCATATGCTGAGCAACTGCTCCGCCCATAGATCTGCCAACAACATGTGCTGAAGGAATATTCAGGAAATCCATCAAGCCCAAAGTATCTTTTGCAAGATCTTGGGTGCTAATAGGTTCATCTACTTGAGTACTCTTGCCTGCGCCCCGGTTATCAAATGCAATCACTCTGTAACGATCTTTTAAAAGCTGTATCTGGGCTGTCCAGGCACTATAGTCGCCGGCTAAGCCATGAATTAAAACGACTGGAACACCCTGACCAATATCTACATATTGAATGTCGTAATTGCCGAGCTTTGCCGTCTTTAATAAATCTTGCATATCGATTCCTTACTCAACACCAAGGTGTGCTTGCAGCTCAAGCTGCTTTTCAGTAAATAGTGTTTTGCTGCCGGTAAAGACTACCTTACCGCCATTGAGAAGTACGACGTCATCTGCAACACTTAAAGCAAGATTGAGATTTTGCTCAACTAATACGATTGAGATAAAAGGCTTGAGGGTAGCAATAATATTGCCCACTTCTTTCACAATTTGGGGTGCTAGGCCCTCTGAAGGCTCATCCAAAAGCAATACTTTGGGGTTAGTCATCAAGGCCCTGCCGATTGCCAGCATCTGTTGCTCACCGCCCGATAAGCTACCCGCAATCTGATTCTTGCGCTCGTTCAGGCGAGGGAAAAACAAAAACACATCTTCAAGAGACCACTGGCGAGAACTTCCAGAACGAGGCGCTTGATAAGCCACATCTAGGTTCTCTTTCACAGTGAGACTTGGAAATATACGACGCCCCTGTGGAACGATGCCGATACCTGCTTGACAAATTTTCTCTGGTGATAAATTTTGCAACGGCATACCATCCAACTCAATTAAGCCACTTCTACCAGATAAAAATCCAATGATGGAGCTAATGCAAGTAGTCTTTCCTGCGCCGTTTCTACCCAATAGAGCAAGTACGGTATCTTTCTTTAATTCAAATGAAACGTCATACAAAACATGACTATCCCCATAAAAGGCATTCAAGCCCTCAATCTTAAGGATGGAATTAGTGGCCAAGATAAATCTCCATGGTGCGCGGATCATTCACCACCTCTTGACGCGTGCCGGAGGTAATTACTTCACCATAATGCAAAAGCGTTACTCGGTCAGCAAACGCCAAAGCAACTGCCATATCGTGCTCAATCATCAAGATAGTAATGTTGCGATCTATTTGCTGCAGTAATGCAGTAATCGTTTCACGTTCCTCTGTAGATAAGCCAGCTAAGGGTTCATCGAGCAATAAAATTTGTGGATTTTGAGCCAAGGCCATTGCAATCTCTAGGCGACGCTTTTCTCCGTACGAAGTCTGCTCTAAAGGCAGGTAAGCTTTGGAGCCAAGCCCCACTTTTTCTAGAACAGATAATGCTTTTTGATCTAAATCAGATTCTGATAAAAAAGATCCCCAGCATTTCCAACGCAGCGGCATTTTTCCTAACAGCGCTAGCTTTACGTTCGAGATTAAATTATCTTTGCCAAAAAGCGTGAGAATTTGGTAGGTTCTAGCCAAATCTAGTTGTGCACGCTTCGCAGTTGGTAACTTGGTAACATTTTTTCCCGCAAGAACAATTGATCCTGAGTCAGAGGCGAGATCACCTGAGATTAGATTAAATAGTGTTGTCTTGCCTGCGCCGTTTGGCCCGATTAGCAAATGCCTCTCTCCTGCATTCACAGTCAAATTGACACCTTTGGTGACTTTAAGTCCACCAAAGGATTTACTTAAATCGGTAACTTGAAGAATGGGACTCATCTTTTACTTGTTTGAGTTGAGTGCATTTTTAATACGATCAAATCCAGCAACAATTCCGCCTGGAATGAACATCACAATGAAAATAAATACCAAGCCTAATAAGGTTACCCAGTGATCCACATATTGGCTCGCCACATTCTTTAAAAGCATGACTAAGGCAGCGCCAATCACTGGCCCCATTAAAGTACCAGCACCACCAGCAATGACCATCAAGAGCATCTCGGCAGAGTTTGCTAATGAAAGACTGTGTGGGCTAATAAATTGGTGATAGTAGACATACATAATTCCACCAATAGAGCCGAAGAAGCCACAAGCAGTAAAGGTTACCCAGCGAATCAGCCAGACATTAAAGCCAAGAGCACTCATCCGGCGAGGCTGATCTTTGGTTCCTCGAATAGTGGCACCAAAAGGAGATCGAACCAAGATCGCAATAGCAATCCAAACCAATAAAAATACAAAAAGGGTGAAGTAGTAGAAATAACTCGCCTCCCCTAAATCAAAACCAAAAATATGCGGTCTTGTGATGCCGGATATACCGTTATCACCGCCAGTAACACTAGCCCAGCGATAAGCTAAGCCCCATAAAATTTGGCCGAATGCCAAGGTAATCATCAGAAAGCTGATGCCTGTCGCACGTAAAGCAATAAGTCCGAAGACGCCGGCAACAAATGTAGTTCCCATAATAGCAATCGCTGCAGTGCTTGCATGACCCCAGCCAAGCTTTACTGTCAGCCAGCTGCTGATGTAGGCTGCCAATCCCAAATACCCTGCATGACCCAATGAAGTTAAGCCGGCATAGCCCACGAGCAAATTGAGGCTCATTGCAAAGATGCCAGCAATCAGAACTTGACTCGCTAGGTTGGTGTAATAAGTGCCCCCAAGAATAATTGGGAGGGCAAGCAAAACAACAAGGATGACAATATAAAAAATGCGGTTCAAGCGCTAATCTTTCCAAACAAGCCACGCGGGCGAACAGCCAAAATAATCAGCATCGGTAAAAATAAAATGATGTAAGCCAAATCCGGAAACAAGGCTTGACCAAAGCTGTAGATAAAGCCAATCAAGAAGCTACCAATGAATGCGCCTAATAAACTTCCAAGACCACCCAGAATCACCACAACCAAAGCAATGGGCAACATGTCAGCATCTAGGCCAGGGTAAACCGACAAAATCGGAGCAGCCGCAATACCCCCTACCCCCGCTAAGGCCGCGCCCAAACAAAAAACAATAGAAAATAATTTAGTCGCTGGTACTCCGATGCCCTGTGCCATTTGGCGATCGTCAACGCTTGCACGAATCATGACGCCCAATTTTGTTTTATCGAGCAAGAGCCACAATCCTAGTGCCACAAAAATACTAAACACAACTAGTGCAATTCGGTAAAGCGGAAATGTTTGGCCAAAAACCTGAATACCGCCAGCTAGAAAACTGGGTGCAGCAACCGGACGAGGATCCCCGCCCCAAAACCAAAGACTGCAATCGGCAATCACGAAAGCAACGCCTAAGGTAGCCAATACTTGAGACAAGCTGTTACCAGCTAGGCGGCGCAAAATAACTCTTTCTACAACACAGCCCAATAGGCCAATCGCAATTGCAGCGGCAAGGATTGCAAGGAAGAATGAATGGCCAGCCTCAACAACACTGAGACCCACATAAGCGCCCAACATAAAATAAGCGCCGTGCGAAAGATTGGCGATGCGCATTAATCCGAAAATTAATGAAAAGCCTGCCGCTAGGGTGAAAAGAACTCCTCCTAGGGCAAGGCTATTGAGACTTTGAATTAACCAAAAAGACATGTGCTGCGAATTAGTTTTCTAAATTATTCGCAGGCGGATAATCTCTTGAGTAAACAGGGTTAGCCAAGAAGTCCTTTGTCTTATAAGTCCAGAACTGACTAACTGCAGGATAAGTTTTGATAACAACGTTAGACAGCTTGCCATCTTTTTTCTCAACCTTACGAATATAAATATCCATGATTGGATTACCCAAGGCATCTAATGTCACTTTGCCTCTTGGGTCATTTGGCAACTGCACTGCACGCAATGCAGCCATGAAGGCATTCTTATCTTCGATATTTCCTTTGACGTCCTTCAATGCTTGTTCTAGCATCAGCGCAGCACCGTAGGCACCCATGGAATAGTAGCCAGGATCCTTTTTATAAGTTGCATTGAAGTCTTTCACAAACTTCGCATTAGCAGCGTTGTTCAGGTTTGCAGAATACCAGCCAGTTGAAATCACACCCAATGCATCATCACCCATGAAAGGCAGAATACCTTCATCCACTGTAGTCATAGCGCCGAGTAAAGGAATTTTTCCTTTTAAGCCGTACTCGCTATATTGCTTCACAAACTTCACACCATTACCACCTGCAAATGCAGCAAATACTGCATCCACGTTTGGCTTAATCTGGCCAATATACGTACCGTAATCAGCAACATTTAAAGGGGACCATAGCTTTTGCACTACCTTGCCGCCATTCTCTTCAAAGGTCCTCTGAAATCCAGCCGCAATCTCATGGCCAAAAGCAAAATCATCAGCAATGATGGCGATGCGCTTGTACTTCAGATCTTTAGCAGCATATTCTCCAAGCGCATGACTTGGCTGGGCAGAGGTGCCAACCCCCCTTACAAACCAAGGATTTGGTTTGCGTTGTGTTAAATCTTCAGCTCCAGCTGAAGGAGAGATCACCGGAATACCTACCTTCTTAATGTAGTCATCAACAGCCAGAGCCTCAAATGCGGCTAATGGGCCAATAATGACCTGAGCTTTATCCTTTTCAACTAGCTCTTGCATTTTTGTTTTGGTAATTGCTGGCTGACCAGAGGTATCGGCTACAAAAAGCTCCACCTTTCTACCGGCTATCGTATTGTTGCGTTCCTTCATAAACAGATTGATTGCCTCCTCCATCTGCTTACCGCCTGCGGCCAATGCGCCGGATTTAATGGTTAAAAAACCAACTCGAATCGGCGTACTTTCAGCTGCATAAACTGCGGGCGTTAAGAGCGCCCCCGTTACTGCAAGCGCTATTGCTTTTAGGTGGATCTTTTTTAACATCACTGTCTCCTCACGGTGTTTTGTACTCTTTAATTATTGTTTTAATGTCTTAGTTGATATACTACAATAAATTTAAATTAAAGCAATATCTTCTTCAAATAAATATTTATTTAATTAAATCAATAGTTTATAAAAATTAGCGTACCCATAAAAAACTCTTGTGATATATTACGATGAATATTTAATGGATATCTAATATCTTTGAAACCATGGCAACTAGCAGCGTCGAAACCATAGAAACTGACGGTCGACTACTCCGCGAGAGAGTGTATGAGCAGCTGCGTCACGATATTTTGACCTGCATACTGATGCCAGGGGCAGAGATTCGTGAGGCTGAACTAGCAGCACGCTTTGAAGTCAGCAAATCTCCTGTACGCGATGCTCTTATCAGCTTGGAGCGGGAAGGCTTAGTCATTACCATCCCACGGCAAGGCTATCGTGTAGCCCCAGTCTCTATCTCAGACATGCTCGATATGTTTCATTTACGTGCCGCCCTCGAGAGAGCCAATATTGAGCGCGTCATTCGTTATGCGAGTGATGAGCAATTGCAGGCACTAGATCAATTTAAAAGCTTTCATGCTGACCAGTGGCCAGAAGGATTTGTTGGATATAACAAAACCTTTCACAGAAAAATGGCTGAACTGGGTGGCAATCCACGCATGCGCGACCAGCTGATCGACTTAATTGATTTAATGGAAAGAGCTGTACAGATCAGCGTGAGCAATATGAATCACGGCAAGCCTGAAGCTCTTGTAGAGGAGCATCGCGAAATCATTGATGTAGTTCAATCGAGATCGATTAAATCTGCCCAGCGCTTAGCTGAGCAACACGTACTTGCCGCTGGCAAGCGTGTCAGTAATGCAGTATCGCGCGGAATGATAGTTAACTAATTCAAATAATTTTTACACAAGGATCACCATGTCAACATCTAATAAGCAAGTCCCCATTCGTGGATTATTCATTGATGGCAAAGAAGTACCTGCATCTCAACCTGATTTACTGGATGTATTAAATCCAGCAACTGGCGAAATGCTTGCCCAAATCTCACATGCCACTGACGCAGACGTTGATAAGGCTGTGAAAAGTTCTGCCAAAGCCTTTGCTAGCAGTGAGTGGAGCGCCATGTCTAATCGCACTAGAGCAAAACTGATTAACAAACTGGCTGATGTTTTTGAAGCGAACTTAGAAGAAATCTACACCCTAGAAACCGCTAATAACGGACGTTCCTTAAATGAGACTCGCGCTCAGGTTTCTCGCTTGCCAGATTTTTTCCGTTACAACGCAGGTCTTGCTATCGCCCGTCGTGATTCTGTCATTCCAGTGGATGGCAACTATCTGAATTACACCTTGCGCACCCCTATTGGCGTAGTGGGCAACTCCACACCATTCAACCACCCATTGATGATTATGGTGAAGAGCTTGGCCCCTACCCTCGCATCAGGCTGCACCACAGTAGTAAAGCCTTCTGAATACACCCCCCTCACCACATTACGACTCGCAGAGTTGTTTGTTGATGCTGGTTTACCTCCAGGAGTATTTAATGTGATTACTGGGCTTGGCCCCTCAACCGGCAAAGCACTTGCTGAGCACCCTGGTTTGGCTAAGTGGGTTCTGACTGGCGGCACAGAGGCTGGGCGTATTACTGGCGCATTGGCTGGTAGCAACTTTGCACATCAAACTTTAGAGCTCGGTGGCAAGACTCCAGTTCTCGTATTTGATGATTTCAACGTTGACCAAGCCGTGAACTATGCAGCTTTTGGCGCCTTCATTGGAGCAGGACAGACCTGTATTTGCGGCAGCCGTCAAATTGTTCAGGCAAATATTTATGACGAGTTTGTAGAAAAACTCGCAGCCAAGGCTAAATCCATCAGAATTGGTAACCCAATTGATCCAACAGTACAACTAGGGCCTGTCGTTTCTGCACGCCAACAACAACGTGTTCTCAAATATATCGACATTGGCCTCAATGAAGATAAAGCGCGCCTCGTAGCTGGCGGCAAGGTACCGGCTGATGCATCTCTGAAGGATGGCTTCTTTGTAGAGCCAACCGTTTTTGCAGACGTTACTAGAAACATGCGCATCTTCCAAGAGGAAGTATTTGGACCATTCGTATCCGTCACCAAATTCACCACAGAAGAGGAAGGTCTTGAATTGGCCAATGATTCTCCATTTGGTCTTGCTGGCGCCATTCGTACAAACGACGTGACTAGAGCACACCGTGTTGCTGCCAAACTCAAATGCGGCATCGTCTGGGTAAATGATCATCACCGCTTAGACCCAGCATCACCTTGGGGTGGCATTAAGGACTCCGGTATTGGTCGTGAGTGTGGCACGGAATCTTTTGATCAACACTTTGAGACTAAGAGCGTCATGATTCGTTTGGATGATGCACCATTTGACTGGTACAAAGATACCGCCACTCAACCACGTCTGAACTAATTACTCATCTTCCAATAGAGAGCAAGGAAAATCTTTTCATATGGCAAATAAAACTTTAACCATCGACAATAAAAAATTCAGCTTGGATATTTCAGGCTCTGGAAAACCCATTGTTTTGTTTCACTCTCTATTGGCTGACAGTAGTTCGTTTGCTCCTCTCGCGGTGGACTTAGTCAAAACCCATCAAGTCATCTCCCTTAACCTCCCTGGCTTTGAAGGCTCTGACTTTGTAGGCGGCGATCTCAACACGATTGCCGACCACATTGCTAAAGCCATTGAATCTCTAGAGCTAAATGAAAAGCCAATCTTCCTTGGTAATGGTTATGGCGGCTTTATCGCTTTAATTACCAGCATTCGCCATCCAAACCTCGCCTCACGCTTAGTGCTGGCTGATTGTGGCGCTATGTTCTCTGAGCCAGGCCGTGCAGCCTTTAAGGGAATGTCGGCTGCAGCCAAAGAAAAAGGTCTAGAGGCTATTGCGGATGTTGCTATGCGCCGCTTATTTGCTCCAGAGTTTCAAGAGCAGAACGCAAGCTTGGTGGCAGACAGAAAGACCCGCTTCTTAGCTCTCGATACAGAAACTTTTCATGGTGCCTGTACCGCCCTTTCTACGCTCGATATTAGAGATCAGCTCTCTAAAGTTACTCAACCAGTGCTAGTGCTAGTTGGGGAGCTAGATGAAGCCACTCCTTCAGCAATGTCTGTAGAACTTCATGGTGGATTACCAAACGCAACATTAAACATCCTGCCTGGCTTGGCGCATGTCCCCCAACTTCAAGCTCCAGCCGTCTTTATGAAGGCTATTAGCAGCTTTATTAACGCCTAATATGAGTGTGACACTTTATGGATTCTGGCGATCCCTAGCCGCTTATCGCGTTAGGGTTGCCCTAAACCTAAAGGGAATTCCTTTTGATGAGGTGTCCATCAATTTAGCCAGTGGCGAACAGTTTGGTGAGGCCTATAGCTCCCTCAATCCTCAGCACGTGGTTCCGTTACTCAAACATGACGGTCATGAAATCGTGCAATCGCTTGCCATTCTTGAATATATTGAGGATATTTGGCCTAGTCCAAAACTAATTCCTAGCGCTCCCATCGATAAAGCTGAGGTTAGAGCGCTTGCATTAATCACGATTGCTGATACCCACCCACTCATCGTCCCAAGAGTCAGAAATTTTCTGAATAAGGAGTGGGGTTTAGACGAAATCGCCCAAACAAAATGGGCGCAGCATTGGTTCAGCAAAGGCAATGAGGCAATAGAAAACACATTGATCAAATTGGGGAAATCCAAAGTCTACGCATTTGGTGATGAGGTTACGATTGCCGATATTGCGTTAGCTTCACATGTGATTGGTGCAAAACTATTCAATGTGGACATGAGTTCTGCCCCCACACTGAACAGCATCTTTGAAAACTGCATGAAATTGAGTAGCTTTTCTAGTGCCCACCCTTTAAAACAAGCGGGCGCGCCTAAACCAAGCTAGGCCAGGCTTCCTGCCGGCTATATAAAAGCATAGAAATAATTATTCCGGTAATTCAATACCGCAATAAGAGTAACCACCATCCACCCGGATAACAGCTCCTGTCATATAGCTTGATGCCTTAGAGGCGAGCAGGAGAAGTGGGCCGGTTAACTCAGAGGGATTGGCTGCACGGCGCATTGGAATGGCATCACGCCATTTTTTTCCATCCGGACCATCCAAAAGATTTTTGACCATATCGGTTTCCATCCAACCTGGCGCTAAGCAGTTTACGCGGATGTTATGCGAAACAAGTTCCATTGCTAAGTTGCGCGTCAAATGCTCAACTGCCGCCTTAGAGGTCGCATAAGGTACACGTTTAAGTTGCGATCTAAGACCCAAAGAAGACGAAATATTAATAATCCTGCCTTCGATCTGATGGGTAACCATATATTGGGATATGTGTGTTGCAGCCTGCCAACTACCCTTAAGATTCACATTCAAAACAGCATCCCAGTCATCCTCTGAAACATCAAATAACAATTCGTCAGGACCTAAAATTCCGGCGCAATTAACTAACAAATCAATCGTTTTAAATTTTTGATGCGCACTCTCAATTAGAGACAAAATATCATGCTTGCTGGTCACATCACACTTCAGAGAGAGAACCTTCTGTCCTGTGGGATCAATCTCTCGAGATAGTTGGTCAAGCTTGATTTCGTCAGTATCCGCAAGAACCAAGGAGGCCCCCGCATCAGCCAAGATAGCGACTAACTCGCGACCCAGTCCCCCTGCCGCTCCAGTGATAACAGCGACTTGATTTTCCAAAGAAAATTGGTCAATCCACCTCATGCAGGACTCCCTGTTTGGCATGCAGACCTAGATCGGCCCCATGCAACATTAAAAATTGGTTAATGAATGATCAATCATATTGGATTGGCGCTATTTATCAAAAATCCAATGATTTAATCTATTGGTTGCGAGTTCTAAAAAGAGTTTTGATAAAGTCAATCTCGCCCGACCCACCAGTTATATAAAAGATATCTAGCTCCTTGTAAAAGCCTCAATCATCTCGATGTTGTCTACGGAATCACCAAATTCCGCCAGCAGGCTTTGACGCCTCCCCATTTCAAAATCACTAAATTCAAAGCCAGGCGCCACTACACAACTTACCAAGCAATACGAAGACTCTCTCATTGGCTTTGCTGAAAACCAAGTATTAGCAGGTATGGTGGCTTGAAAATTTTTTGATTCCAATCCAAGTTGAATGGTTTTCAGTAATTTTCTTTCATCAAAAAAATGAATGAGTACATCGCAACCATGATGAAAGTACCAAGTTTCATCCGATTTAATCCGGTGCCAAGATGAAAAATCAGTCCCTGCAAGCAGATAGTAAATACTGGTGTAGGCACTCTTATTTTCAGCGCTTACAGATTTAACAATGGTTTTTGAACGATACATCTCTCTGTAAAAGCCACCTTCTGGGTGCGGCTGAAGGTTCAGAGTATTAATTAGGATGTTAATTTCCTGCATGGAGAGTTTTCATTTAGCAAGCGCTAACTAGCTCGAATTAATAAACGGCTTTCAATAGCTCGGGCGATCAATACGATCACCGAAACCAATAGCAAATACACTAAGGCAGTGAGAAGATAAGCTTTAAAAAACTGGAAGTTGGTAGAAGCTAGCTCTTGCATGCGGGCAAAAAACTCTGTGTATTGAATCAAAAAGGTAATAGAGCTATCTTTGAGATTAGCAATTACTTGGTTTGTTAATGCTGGCACCGAGGTACGTAACACTTGCGGCAAGGTGATGAGACGAAATATTTGTGATGGCTTAAATCCTTGTGCAGTAGCGGCCTCAATCTGACTCGTATCTAAACCATTAAATGCCGTTTTTAGGTAAGCAGCGTTATAAGCAGCAACATTCAAGGTAAACCCGATCACAGCAACTGTAAAAGGATTTAATCGCACGCCCCATTGAGGAAGCCCGTAGTACATTAAAAACAGGAGCACTATCAGTGGCATACCAATAAAGAAAGAAATGTATGCATTAATGGAATTACGTATAAGATTATTTTTACTGAGTGTTAGATAGAAAACAAAAATACCCAGTAAAAATCCCGTAATGCTAATCACGACTGCTAATTCGAGGGTATTTAATAGTCCTGCCAGTATTAGAGGCATTTGCTGCAGCAGGTCCCGCTCGAAAGCTACCCAAGACCCCATTACACTGCGCCCCTCTTACCAAAGAATGCTTGCAACTCTGGATCAGAATGATCGTTGGCCAATACATCAATACGCTCATCTGCTCGAATAATGCCTTTGTCCAAAAACAGTACCCTATCGGAAATGCTGCTTGCCAGACCCAAGTCGTGCGTTACACAAATCATCGTAATGCCATTGTGATGTAAGCGATTAATCAGATCACCCACATCACGAGACATCACCGGGTCAAGTGCTGAGGTTGGCTCATCGAGTAACACAACCGCAGGATCCATCGCCAAAGCCCTTGCAATTGCAACGCGCTGCTTTTGACCACCCGATAATTGAGAAGGATATTTACCTTGATGAGGCGTCATCTCAAATTGAGCTAACTCATGCAAGGCTTTCTCGTTAGCCTCTTTTAGCCCCATGCCTTCTAGTTTACGCAAGGCTAATGTGACATTTTCCAGCACGGTCAGATGGCTATATAAGGCAAATTGCTGAAACACAAATCCAATCTGTTTGCGTAAGGCGCGGACATCCACATTAGGACCCAGAATCTCCTTGCCTTTAAATTGAATTGAACCCGATGTTGGCTCCACTAATCGATTGATACATCTCAACAGCGTTGATTTACCGCTACCGGAAGAGCCCATGAGCACCTTCACTTCGCCTTGCTGCAAATCAAAATTAATACCAGAGAGCACCGCCTGTTTGCCAAATTGCATAGCAAGATCTCGAATCGTGATTACCGTCATACTGTAGCCTCTTCCATGCCAGGAATTTCATAATGCTTCTGAATGAATTGAACGCCCAGCAATAAAATTCGGTAGATCACAAAATAGAGAACCCCCACGGCAAGATACACATCAATTCCCCTTAAGGTCGTTGCTGTCAATGTCATGGCCTGCTTTGTAATCTCAGGTATGCCAACGGTATATGCAAAAGGCGAATACTTCAGGACGGAGGTAAATTCATTGACCATACCGGGCACAGAAAATCGGAGCATCTGCGGGATTTCTATATACCTGATCACCTGGATACGGCTCATGCCCATAGCCTGAGCAGCAAGAACTTCGCCAGGATCAACCGAGTTAAATGCACCACGAAATACTTCGGTCAAATAGGCACCAGCAACCAAACCTAGGCTAAGTGCCATTGCCATTAAAGGCGGCGGCTTGATGCCAAAACCAGGAAGCCCAAAGTACACCATGAATAGCAAAACCAGTACCGGAACACCACGAAAGATATAGGTATAGATATCTATTAAAAAGCATACGCTTCCGATAGCCAGTCTATGCAGACTAGCTAGCAGCAAACCAACTGTAAAGCCAGTCATGCTGCAAACCAGCGTCACTATCACTGTATAGAAAACGCCATTTCCCAGCTCTAACAGAATGCCCAAAAGACTCATGGTTAAATTTTCCGAGAACTTACTTCATCCATTTATCCAAGATCGCTTGAATTTTTTCAGGGCCTAATTCTGCAAGATACTTATCAAAATCATCGCGCAACTTTGAGCCTTTAGCAAAGGCAAAGCCTAACTTATCGTAGCCCTTGAACACATAAGAACTTTGCAATGGCAAATTCAGTTTATTTTCATAATTCAAAAATACGGGCTCTTCAATGAAAGCCAAATCAATATTGCCATTCTGTAGATCTGTAACCACCTCTGCATAAGAAGGGTAAAGCTTTACCTTACTTAAAGAGTAGTAACCCTTTGGCTCTAACTCATTTCTAATTAAGTCATCGTAAGCCATGCCGCGGGGGTAGCCAATTGAATATTTCTTTAGCTGGTTTAGATCTGTAATTTGGATATTTTTACTTTTGAGACTTACTAAGTGCCAAGAGTTATCGTAGTAGGGCTGTGAAAAATCCATCGCCTCTTTACGCTTATCGGTAATGGAAATACCCGAAAAAGCAACATCCGCTTGTCCGCTAGAAACAGCACCAAGCATGCCCTGCCAATCATAAGGAGTTACTTTCAAAGTGCAGCCACGAGACTGGCAATAACCTTGGAAAATATCCATATCCACTCCGACAATCTGACCCTTTTGATCAAAAAGCATTGGGGGTGATGCTGGCGAGACAGCAACCTTGATTTCTTTTGAATCAGTACCTTTTGAGCAAGCCACAATTCCAATGCTCAAAATACAGATTAGTAAGGCTAAAAATCGGCGCTTCATATATAAACTCCCTAGTAAATTACTAAATTGATTATTAAATTACTTCTTAACCATTTCAAAACAAGATGCCACCATTGATTTAGATGTGACTTGGGTATAGCAAATCTCTAAATTTTAGAATCCCCTAATTTAAAGGTGAAACTTCCTGCTTCATTGACCATCACACCACTTTTCATGTCTTTAGCGTAAGCCCCCAATACTACTTCTTTGTGCTTAATATCAGTTGGGTGCTTGCCATCAGTTGCACCAATAAAACCCACAAAGTTTCTGCCCTCTTCTTTATCAACCACTAATACGTATTCTACGTTTCTAAATCGAGCGCCCTTTTCCTTCCCCGCCTCAGTAGCATGAAAGAATCCAGAGCTAGAGCCAGAAACAACTGAGTTGCTAATACCATTCCCAAGTGAGAATACTGCAATATTTGGATGTGCAGAATATAGGACTCAAGGAAGTCATTTAATCGCCTGCGCAAGGTAGCTTAGACCGGTATCGAGAATCCCCAACCGCAGGGAAGGCTATCGTGGATAGCTTTTTCCACCCTCGCAAGTGATTAGTTACATTAATTCAGATATCTCAATTAAGTTTTGATCCGGATCGCGGACGTACACAGAGACAATTTTTTGTGTGGCCCCAGTACGAATAACCGGGCCCTCAATGATGGGCCAAGATTCTAAATTTAGCGTTTCAATGACCTTTTCTAGTGGGCGATCAGCTATAAAGCAAAGATCAAGTGATCCAGGTGTTGGAATATCCGCCTTGGGCTCAAACTCTTTGCCCTTGATATGTAAATTTATTTTCTGATTGCCAAACTTAAAAGCCTTGCGCTCTACTGGCGGAGTGCCCCCAATAAAAGATTCTAGTTTCATACCCAGAATACGAGTATAAAAATCGACACACTCATTCTCCTTTGCGGTTGTGAGAACTAGGTGATCCAAATGGTCAATCATGATTCATTTCCTGGTTATTGAGCGCGCCGCAATTCATCTACGTAACTTGGCTCTGGATGCAGTGTATAAGTACTTCCAGCTTTAGCCACTTGCCCCGGTACTTCATGTCCCACAATCTTTGGTAGCTCCCTAGCCAACTTTAATAATTTGGGGATATTCATACCAGTGTCATAACCCATAGCATCGAGCATATGGATCGCATCCTCGCTTGAGATATTGCCACTTGCTCCTGGCGCATATGGGCATCCACCCAAGCCACCTAATGAGCCATCAAAGCGAACAATGCCCGATTGAACAGCAGCTAAAACATTAGCCAAACCCATTCCCCGAGTATTGTGAAAGTGCAAAGTGAGCTGCAGGCTTGGAAAACGTTTTTGCAATACCTCACTCATCCTTTTAACTTGATCAGGATTTGCCATTCCTGTTGTGTCGCAAATCGTCAGGCCTCTGACGCCCAGATCAGCAAAGCGCTGTGCAAAACCCTCTGCAACTTCTTGAGGCACCTCGCCCTCCATTGGGCAGCCAAAACAAGTTGATAAGGACACATTAATGGGCGTTCTGCCATCCACGTATTGAATTACCTCTACCAGTCCTGCAAAGCTCTTTTCTCTACCCATTCGAAGGTTAGCTAGGTTATGAGTCTCTGAGGTCGACATCACGAGATTAAATTCATCTGCTTTTGATTCGAAGGCACGCTCTGCACCTCTTAAGTTAGGAACCAGTACGGTGTACTCAACCCCAGGCAATCGCTTGATCCGCCCCATAACCTCTTCAGCATCTCGCAGCATTGGAATTGCTTTGGGGGAAGTAAATGAGGTCACCTCAATTTTGGCAAACCCACATTCACTCAGCTCATCAACCAACCTCACCTTGTCATCTGTTGGCACAAAATTGGCCTCAATCTGAAAGCCATCTCTCAGCACTACATCATTGAAATAAATTCTAGTCATGATCTTCTCTGGTTTTTTAATGTAGCTACTTAGTAAATGCAATTCCGCGTTCTTTCAGAGAGGCGACCTGATCATCACTTAAGCCTATACTCTTTAAGATCTCATCGGTATTCTGACCAATCTCTGGAGCAAGCGTCTTAATGGACCCTGGCGTACGAGACAGCTTTGGAATCACACCAGGCACATCTACCTGGCTGCCATCTCGCATCTGAATGGTTTGAATATTTTGCCGAGCTTTGTAGTGTGGATCCTTGGCGATATCGGCAACGGTATAAATTCTACCTGCTGGTACTGCAGCTAAATCTAACATCTCTACAGCCTTCGTGGTGCTGACTGTTTTGGTCCATTGGCCAATCGCATGATCAAGCTCGGCTACCCGCTTAACACGACCATCGTTATTCTCTAACTGCGGATCATTGCCTAAGTCATCACGCCCAATAACTGTCATTAAGCGCTTAAAAATGCTATCGCCATTACCGGCAACTAATACATAACCGCCATCCGCGCACTGGTAGGCGTTGGTTGGGGCAATACCAGGTAATGCACTGCCTGCCGCTTGTCGCACCTCACCGAATGCACTGTACTCAGGAAGTAAACTTTCCATACAGTTAAACACCGCTTCATACAAAGCAATATCAATGATTTGACCTTTACCACTGGTATGGCGCTCTTGTAACGCAAGCAAAATACCAATCACCCCATGCAAAGATGCCAAGGTATCGCCAATGCTAATGCCTACCCGCACCGGAACTCTGCCAGGCTCAGCAGTGAGATGACGCAAGCCCCCCATTGCCTCAGCAACAACACCGAACCCAGGTTTATCTCTATACGGGCCAGTCTGACCATAGCCGCTGATACGAAGAACAATCAGTTTAGGATTGAGTTCAAGTAATTTTTCTGGATCAAGTCCCCAACCCTCTAATGTTCCTGGGCGAAAGTTTTCAATCAAGATATCCGCCTCTTTAACTAAGGTTCTGACAATATCTTGGGCCTCTGCCTCTCTTAAATCCAAAGAGAGTGATCGCTTATTGCGTGACTGAACTTGCCACCAAATAGATGTGCCATCCTTTAGAAGTCGCCACTTACGAAGAGCATCACCTACCTTAGGCGGCTCGATCTTAATCACATCGGCACCAAAATCAGCTAACGTTTTAGCAGCAAATGGTCCAGCAATCAGTTGCCCCATCTCGATTACTTTTAATTTTGCTAACGGCTCCATTACCTCTCCCAAGATATGCATTGATGCAAAGTTACCCTTCATCAATAGGGCTCAAATTGCTATTCTAAGACCTATTCCTCTCCTTTTCCGAAGGCCTAAAAGCGGGCATCAATCCTTCCCATTCCCCAGAAACCCCCATCAGGAGCTAATTGATGGCTATCACTCCTGGGCACACCCCCCCACCATGCTTTTTAAAATGACATGCCTTTCAAACAGGCATAAGATGGATTGATGACGATCCTTTTTCTACTTCTCTCTCCGGCGCTATTTGCATTATTTTTAATCATTCGATTTCAGATATGCACTTCTCGTCGCAGATACCTGGTGGATACCTATGGTGTTGATTCCAAGAAACTCCGAATGCTAAGCTGCAAAGAAGTCAGCAAACTCAGGAAGCAGATTCAAGAGATGAAGGCTAAAGATGATGCCTATGGTCTTGAATCTGTTATCAAGTCCTATAGACCGTAATTAGACGACTGTTCACTCAAGACATTTGTCTTGATTTGAAAATTACCAGCACCAAATAAAGAAAAGGCAAATGAAATGAAAATACTGATACCTGTAGATGGCTCAAAACCCTCCTTGAATGCCGTTAAGTATGTTGTCAAGCTTGCCAAGAATTCTCGCAGCCCCGTCAATGTGACTTTGGTAAGCGTCCACGATGATGTTGGTCTTAACCATGTCAAGCAATTTGTTTCCAAAAGCGTAGTAGATGACTACCTAAGAGAAATCAGTGAAAAAGAATTAAAGTCAGCCCAGAAAGTATTGGTTGCAGCCGGCATCAAACATAATATGGCTATTAAATATGGGCATATCTCTGAAGAGATTATTGCCTTGGCCAATAAAGACAAAGTTGACATCATCGTCATGGGTGTCAAGGGACGTAGTGGCTTGCTAGATGTTCTGATTGGCTCAGTAGCTCAAAGGGTTTCTAGCTCAGCAAAGCAACCTGTTCTATTGGTGAAGTAGCTTTTGTATATGCCTAAAGTCTTAAAAATTGTGGGGGCAAGAATAAACTCTTAGTAAGACATAGAATATATTGATGACCAATTTCCTTGACCCCGCCATACTATTTTTTATC
>CANCPL010000017.1:0-31088 GCA_947380065.1 Burkholderiaceae bacterium
CCGCTCCTTTGTGGCCAGTACCGATGGCAAAGCGATCTGTCTGGCAAATGGCAGTGCAGCAGTCAAGTCGATTGAAGAGGCAGAAGCCTTGGGTCTGGCAGTAGCTAAGGACTTGCTATCGCAAGGTGCGGCGGATTTGATTCCAAAGCCAGCATAAAGATAGCCAGATTTCATCGCATATGTTAATTTTGATCCCATCCAACAATAAGAGGTAAACATGTTCGCCAAAACCATTATTAGCCTAGGCTTTTTATTCATCATGCTGTTTGGTCTACTTTTAGCGATTCGAGATCAGCAATACGTCCTATTTGCCATTGGCATTGGCGGCTACTTTCTAGTCGCAATTTCATCAGACCTATGCAAGTGCTACAGAAAATTAATGTGATCTAAGAAGTCATTAGATGGCATGAGCAACACCAAAAAGAAAAATTATTTTTGGCGCTTCATCCCTTACTGCCTTGCCAGCATCGTCGGATTTGGCTTTGGCTTTAAGTTTGGTTATGAAATAAGCGGCGCAGGTCTTGCAGTATTGACTGGCTTCGTGATGGCGCTGATTTGTAACTTCATGATGGAGTACGTGGTGCTCAAAATATTTGGCCCACGATAATCACCTCATACTTCAATATGAGGTAACTCAAGCAAATCTATTTACTTGTATTTGCTGGTAAGTCTAGCTGCCATTTTTGAAAGCGTGATAGCGCATACGATTACCCAAGCGGTTAATAAAATTCCTGTTAGATTCATCTCAGTCTCCTTAATTCCAATTTATACAACTACATCTCAAGTGCTTATTTCTTCTTTGACAACAAGGTTGTCATGGAAAAAATTGTAGCAACCAATAAACAGATTTCCAAGCAATATACAAAAGAATATCCAGTGGCAGGCCCTATTAGCCCCTCAGGAAGCCAATTTGTTGCATCTAATGCCACAATAAGGTCGCGGATAACCCCACCTAGGCCAATCGCAATCCCAGCTGCGGTAGCCTGAACGGCACCCCACGCACCTAATGCCAGACCCCTTTGGTCAGAGGGCGCTAGCTGCATCGTTGCAGTTAAAGTCCCATGGCTAAATAAGCCACCCCCAAAGCCAATTAAAAAGGTGCCCAACAAGAAGATTTCTTTTAAGGCTAGTGGGGCAGAAAGTGTAATCAATATAAAAGCAGGTATGCCAACAAGAGCTCCCATGCTGGCCATAAAGAATGGATCAGTGCCTTTGCTAAGCACACGCGATGCCCAACTAAAACCAATTAATCCGCCGGCTGCAAGAATTGCGGTAAGCATCGTGGTATCACTCACACTCATACCTAAAATCTGACCGCCATAAGGCTCCAGTAAAACTTCATTCATACTAAATGCCATCGTTCCAAAACCTATAGCAACTAACCTCCTCGTGGCATTACCCCCTTGAGCAAAAGTACGCCACGAGTCTATGAATGAAAGCTCGCCAGAGGATTTCTGATTCGCCTGACTTCTGGGCTCTTGCTTCCACAACGAGATCACATTGAGAGCTATTGTGATGAGAGCAGAGGCCTGAATTACTTGAATTAATTTTGCAGGGCTAAATTCATTTAAAGCCCAGCCAAATACTAATGCACTGACAATCATCCCTAAGAGTTGCATGACATACATTAAGCCAACCACTTTAGGCTGATCAGCCTCTGGAGCCAAATCCGTTGCCAAGGCCAAACCCACCGTCTGAGTGATGTGTATGCCAGCACCAACCAATAAGAAAGCAAGGCCCGAAGCTACCCACCCAATCCATACTGGCGCTTGATGAGATTGTCCACCGCCAGATAAAACGAGCAATGCAAAAGGCATGATCGACAAACCACCAAATTGGACTAAGGTTCCCATCCAAATATAAGGAACCCTGCGCCAACCTAATGCAGATTTATGATTATCAGAACGAAAGCCAATGAGCGCACGAAAAGGCGCGAAGATGATTGGCAAAGAAATCATGATCGAAACAATCGAGGCTGGTACATGCAGCTCAACAATCATGACGCGATTGAGAGTGCCTACCAGCAAAACCAATGCCATGCCAGCAGAGGCTTGAAACAGAGAGAGTCTCAGCAACCTCGATAAAGGCAAAACATCTGAGGCAGCGTCTGCAAAGGGCAGATATTTAGGGCCAAGATTTGACCAAGATTGCATGAGCTTTTTTGTCACTCGATTCATCTTATAAATTCTACCCTAGCGCATTCAATCTCTAAATGAAAGGATGCAAATCGGTATTGATAGATCATTCAAATTAAAAAGGCTGGGTATTACCCAGCCTTTAAAGGAACATTAAAGCTTTACTTCTTCATCGGTGCCGTCGGTGCCGCTGGTGCCGATGCTGTTGCTGTCTTAGCACCACCCTCTAAGAAAGCACTAACCCAAGTTGTATGAGTCAAGATTGCGTAATGCACACTAAAAGATCCAACTGCTACTGCCCCAATAATGAGCGGGATCCCAACAGTAGGCTTAACCACTGTCCACATTTTTCCGTAAATCATATTGATCTCCCTTCCCTTTATTTAAGCCAAGGCGAATAAATATAAGCAAGCAAATGCGCTAGCGCTGCAATCATCCCAAAAAACTGGGTCCCTTGAATCAGATTACGGTGCAACTCCTCTGATTGTTCTTCATTAAGCCCCGTGAGGCTAATTTTTCCATCTGACATAGTTTTCGTCTCCCTATAGAAAAGACTCACTAAACGTGCAACCCCGCACGCAGGGTAGTGACCAAAATCACTGAATCCTACTACCACCAATGTAATTTATTAAATACACTTCTAGATGTCAAGATTAATATACATCTTTACCCTAAAAATTGATTTTATCGATTTATTTTCATAGGGTTATAGCTTTATATTTATTTTTAAAAAATAGGTTTTTTTGCAAAAATATCATAAAATAAGTATTAACCCTAATATCATCACACTGCCTTAATAGTCCTACTGCCAAGACAATTTGGAGTTAATAATGGATGACGCAGGCAAAAAGGCTTCGCTCTTGCTTAAGCGCAATCATCAAGACAAATAAAACCATCTCCAATGACAGAAAAAGCAACCCGCAGCTCTCAGAAGCTGAAGTCCATAGCGTCATTCCTGCCCTTCCTAAAGCCCTATAGAAAGCAACTACTAGTAGCAGCGACAAGCCTAGTGCTTGCCGCTTGCGCAACATTGGTTGTGCCACTATGTTTTCGCAAGATTATTGATCTAGGGTTTAGCGATATCAGCCATGAACAAATTAACCTCACCTTTATCAATCTTTTTGCAGCTGCATTTGTTCTTGCATTTGCAAGTGCCCTGCGTTACTACATCGTCTCTTGGCTGGGAGAAAGAGTTACTTGTGATATTCGGAAAGCAGTTTACTCACATATCATCGTACAAAGCCCAGAGTTCTTTGAAACACAGCAAAGTGGCGAGCTCCTCTCTCGGATTAATAACGATACTTCAATAGTTCAAATTCTAATAGGCACAAGTATTTCTATGGCAGTGAGAAATTTATTTCTCTTGCTAGGCGGAATGACAATGATGTTTATTACTAGCATCAAATTATCTTTGCTTATTCTTGCTACCCTGTTATTAACCGTAATACCTATCGTAGTTATGGGCAAAAAGGTTCGGCAGCTCTCTAGAAATTCACAAGATAAGATTGCACTTGCTTCTGCAATTGCAGGTGAAAAAATCAATGCCATTCTTACTGTTCAGTCATTTGCGAATGAACAAAAAGAAATTAAAGCATTCAACATGTCTGTTGAGGCTTCATTCTTAGCTTCAAAAATTAGAAGTGCGGCTAGAGGTAAACTTACTTTTGTTGCCATACTTCTAGGTTTTACAAGCATCATCACAGTACTTTGGCTTGGCGCCTATGCTGTCAGCAACCAAGAAATGTCAGGTGGTGAATTAACGCAGTTCTTCTTATATGCCGTGATTGTTGCAGGCTCCATAGCCGCTCTTTCAGAAGTCATTGGAGACGTACAAAGAGCAATTGGTGCTGGTGATCGGCTTTTAGAGCTATTAAGTATCGAATCACAAGTACAAAATCCCAAAGATCCTTTTGTGCCACCTGCATCAGTCAATAAAGCCATCGGTATTGATATTCAGGGATTGAGCTTTCACTATCCATCTATTCCGACAAATGTACTTGTGGATATTTCCCTAAATATCCAGGCTGGAGAAAAAATTGCCATTGTGGGTCCATCGGGCTCAGGTAAAACAACCTTATTTAAATTAATACAGCGCTTTTATGATCCTCAATCGGGGAGCATATCTTTTGACGGAGTAAATATCAAAAGATATAAATTGGATGATTTAAGAAAAATCATTGGAGTGGTACCTCAAGATATCAGCATCTTCTCTGAAAATGCGTTTGAAAATATCCGCTATGGCAAAGAAAATGCAAGCGATGATGAGGTAATTAAAGCATCTAAGATTGCCTTTGTAGATGAATTTATATCTAAACTACCTGATGGATACAGCACATTCTTGGGTGATCGAGGCGTCAGGCTATCGGGCGGTCAAAAACAACGAATTGCCATAGCGAGAGCTTTACTAAAAAATCCACCATTACTTTTATTAGATGAGGCCACTAGCTCCTTGGATGCGGAATCAGAGAGATTGGTGCAACAAGCGCTTGAGGAAGCAATGAAAGGCAGAACAACCATAGTAATTGCTCATAGATTAGCAACAGTCAAAAAAGCTGACAGGATTGTTGTAATGGAGAACGGTCGTATTGTAGAAATTGGTAACCACGCCTCACTAGTGAGCAATGAAGGACTTTATTCACATTTAGCCAAGCTTCAATTTACTGATGCCTGAACATCAAGACCAACTTCATACCCCAATTGATATCACCCCTTAAAAGAGTGTTTTTAGACTTGCAAGCGCATCACGAATGCCATGAGCGCTTTAGATAACAAAATCTGCCGCCCTTAGAGTTAGAAACATGCTCAAAATGTTGAGTAATAATTGCACTTAATCTCAATGAAAAAACTACCCAGTATTAATTTAAATATTAAGTCAAACCAATGGCTTAGAGATTAATAATTTGGGCTGAATTTGAGTCTGTTGAGCTGCAAAGAACCTTTGGGGGCGAATGTCGGCTTACAGCCAGTAGCAGTCAGTAAGCAGGGGATTGAAAATCCTTGTGTCGGTGGTTCGATTCCGCCCCGGGCCACCAAGAAACACCAAAATCACCTTGGGGTGGTTTTTTCATTCGTGCGGCAATGTCGTTTAAAACGACAAAACCACTAAATTTATAAGTCATTTGACATTAGTCAATATATGGACTATATTAGTACGTATATGAACTTTCTACCTATCGTTAAAGAACTCGCTAGAGCCTATCAGGAATTTGAGGGCTACTCTTCTCCCCACATTCGCGGGCTGGGGCTTTTACCAGTCCAGTTTGATGTGATTGCCACGCTGGCCAATCAGCCACCAATGAGCTTTAAGCAGTTGGGAGAAAAAACTCTGATTTCTAAGAGTTCTCTAACTGGTGTAGTTGGGCGAATGATTCAAAAAGGATTGATTGTTACTCAAGAAAATCCCGATGATGCTCGAAGTCATTTGCTCAAGCTAACTGCTAAGGGCCAAAAGATTTTCGAACAAGCCTTTCCAGAACATCTTAAGCACCTTGAAATGGCGTTTCAAAAGCTTTCAAAAAAACAAATGAAAGAAATTGAAGAATCCCTTAAAACACTTAAATCCATTTTTATTAGTTAAAGGAAACACAATGAATCCACATATCGCCCAAAAAGTACCTTACGCAGTAGAAGTAACTGCTGGCCAGTCTTACTACTGGTGCTCTTGCGGTCTAAGCAAGAATCAGCCATTTTGTGATGGTAGCCATAAAACCACCGAATTTACGCCAGTTGCGTTTACTGCTGAAAAGACTGAGACCGTCTATCTGTGCGGTTGTAAGCATAGTGCCAATGGAGCGTTTTGCGACGGCAGTCATAACAAGCTCTAAGAGCTCTAGATAAATTTAATAAGGAAAGATATGAAGAATTTTGAAAATGTATTAAACCTACTAGGCCGTATTGCTATTGCGGCATTGTTCTTGCCGGCAGGACTCAATAAGTTAATGGGCGTTGAGGGCACAACAGGCTATTTCGCATCACTTGGATTGCCTGCTGTAGCAATCTTGGTTTGGGTAGTCATTGCCATTGAAGTATTAGGCGGTATCGCTTTAATCCTTGGTTATCAAACTCGTATTGTGGCTATTGGCCTAGCAATCTTTACTGTATTAGCAAGTATCGCTGGTCACGCATTCTGGGCCGCTCCAGTAGATGCCGCATTTATTGCTCAGTTATTGTTCTTTAAGAATATTGCGGTAACTGGTGGGTTATTGGTATTGGCCTCATCGGGCGCTGGTTCAATTAGCATTGATGGCCGCAAGGCAAAAGCTGAGTAATTAACCTCCATTGAACTAGAGTCAGGCATCCTCGGCCCCGGTCAATTCCGCCTCGGCCCACCAAGAAACACTAAAACCACCTTCGGGTGGTTTTTTCCTTGGACGTCTGCTTCGGGTCGTAAGCAGTCGTTAAATAGAATCTCGGAGTGTTATTTCACTTTCCAAGGCTTCAGCCCCCATATCTTTTAAAACGACAGCCCTCACCTAGAGTTGGGCATTCTTGCTACTTATTTGCTTTAACCCTGTGAACCTGGGGCCTTATTGCCAAACCATGTTTACCTGTAACTACGGTTGTTATAAGGTTGATGTGTTAGTAAGTAACCTTTTATGACCAAAGTAGCGTAAAATGTGTTTAGCGATTTTCAAGCTAATAGTGTTGTTGTACTAGTGATTAATGCCGCAGTTCTGCGATAGTTCTTTTTAGCACCTCCCCCGCCATTCTTGACTTTCGCCTCATTTGGGGCATAGCCCTTTTTATATTTTTTTAAGGAATAGTCAGATATGGCAAACGGAATTGTGAAATGGTTTAACGATGCTAAAGGCTTCGGCTTTATTACCCCTGAACTCGGTGGCGAAGATTTATTTGCCCATTTTTCAGCAATTAATAGCAACGGATTTAAGTCATTAGCTGAAGGTCAAAAAGTGACTTTTGATATTACTACTGGCCCTAAAGGCAAGTTAGCATCCAATATTCAACCTGTTTAAATCAGAAGCGAATGCCAGGCGGAAATTATTTGCCTGGTCCAAAGCCCAGCATGACTGGGCTTTTTATTTTTATTAAGGATGTTAAATGGCAAAAGAAGAGTTGCTTGAAATGGATGGTCTAGTTGATGAAATTCTGCCGGATTCTCGTTATCGGATTACCTTAGACAATGGCCACAAGCTTATTGCTTATACAGCGGGAAGAATGAAAAAAAATCACATCCGAATATTGGCTGGAGATAAGGTTTCTTTAGAGATCTCCACTTATGACTTGAGCAAAGGCCGAATCACATTTAGGCATATTGAGAAGAGACAATCTTTTGCTGGCGCAACGAATAGACGATATTGATAGATTTGAAGTTTAAAACCGCAAATTAAATTAATATTTGCAAAGTTTTGTCATGGTTGTTTGTTATTTCCGGATAATAAAAAACCCGATTTCTCGGGCTTTTTAGCAAACTGGCCATGGCTTTAATTCAAAACCCTGTAACCGCGCCCACTTAAACATCTTTTCACCACTGCCTCTTGAGCTTGATTGCCCGAGAATGCGCCACCAGCGCCGCCAATCACCGCCCCAGCTCCAGCAGCCTGCGCAATTCCTGAGCCGTTACCGCCAGTAACCAATCCTAATAGTCCACCAACTACCGCACCAGCACCGGCACCCTTAGCCGCTGTAGAACCCATGCCAGATTGTTGCTGAGCATAAGTCTGGCACTCCTTCAAATCATTCTCATAGGTTGCCTCGTTTACGCCTTTCATATCCACAATAGGACGAACGTCCGCGCCAGCACAACCCACAGTCACAGAGACAACCAACAAAGATACGGTGAATAGCTTATTCATCTGCAGAATCCTTTTATTCATTTTCACATCATACGATGCCATAGTCGTTTTATATCATGCCGCCAAAATTGTGTCGTCGACTTTGTATTATTTTTAAATAACCAAGTCTGCGCCCCGGTTTGAGGGGTTTGATAAAAAGGAATGGTCAAATTTTTATACCGCGCAGTCACATCAGGATGTGGATGACCGTACCGATTGCGATAGCCATTTTGTGCGAAAGCTTCATTAGGCTCTAATCTTTTTAGAAGGGCTAGAGATGATGAGGTTTTACTACCATGATGTGGTGCCATAAAAATCAATTCCCTATCACCAATCTCTTGAAGCGCTTCTAAATCTAACCGCTCTGTAATTTCAGCCTCGCCCTGTTTCTCAACATCGCCAGTTAACCAAAGCGAGCTTAGATGATTGCGCACCTCAAGCACACAACTGATTTCATTGGGCTTAGCAGCATATTGTTTAGCAAATACCGTATCTTCATGAGGATGCCAAATCACAAACTCCACGCCATCCCATATCCAACGCTGCCCAAAGCGGCAGGGAATCGCAGGAATACTTCTTCCTTGTAAATTTTGCAGCAGTGGATTAGTGCTAGGCAAGGATCCCATCATAAAATTAAATTGAATATGCTTGAGCAGTGTTGCGGCTCCACCAATATGATCACTGTCGCTATGACTGATGACCATGCGGTCAATCCGATTGATTCCTCTGCCGCGCAAATATGGAAGAATAACTCTCTGCCCTGCATCATCCTTTTTTCCTTGGATAGGTCCAGTGTCATAAAGTAATTTTCTATTGGCAGTTTCAACAAGCACCGCAGTTCCCTGACCAATATCAAGAACAGTCGCTCTAAACTCCCCTTCAGCGAGATGCACACCCCGAAGCAGTGGCGCTGGAAAAATAAATAAGGGCACAGAAAATGTGATCCCAAGCAATCTCCACCACCATGGTTTACTAATATCTCCTGGACGAATGGCGTACACGATTCCACATAGAGAAAGGATAAGCATCCACCACTCAGGCTGCCTTGACCAAGCGACCGACCAACTCCAGCCTGCCATCCTCTCCAGGGCAAATGCCAAATACTCCATAGATCCATGGGCAGGCAATAATAGCCAACGCCCAATAAACTCTGGCAACAAAGCTCCAGTGATCGCCAGCGGTGTCACGACATAACTTACCAATGGAATTGCAAAGGCATTAGCGAGGGGTGAAACCAATGAGACTTGATAAAACCAATATAAAGTGATCGGCAGTAATGACAGTGTGACTACAGCTTGCACACGACAAGCTTCACGTAATGCCTGCA
The DNA here is from genome assembly GCA_947380065.1 of Burkholderiaceae bacterium. Classification (GTDB taxonomy): domain Bacteria; phylum Pseudomonadota; class Gammaproteobacteria; order Burkholderiales; family Burkholderiaceae; genus Polynucleobacter. Next base: position 9,255 of record CANCPL010000017.1, read on the forward strand.
ACCCACGATATGTCCAATGCACTTCTAATTCTTTTCCAGTTGGGATTCCCAATAAACCCGAGGAATCGCCCATAGCATAAAGAATTGCGGCTACTGCGCCAAAAGATAACCAAAAGCCTGGCGTATAAGGAGCCATTGGATCAATCAGCAATACAAAGGCGAGAGCCCACCACCAAATATCAAACGATCGTGGATTTCTGCCGGTCCACAATGCAAATGCAACTACACCAACCATATACATTGTTCTTTGTGCCGGAATCTGAAAACCTGCCAACCAAGCATAAACAAATGCAGTCAAAAATCCCGAAACTGCCGCCACCTTACTAACAGGGGCAATCAAAGGCCAAGTACGACGACGCCAAATAAATGCAGCAAGTGAAGCGCCTACAGCCGCCAACATAGTGACATGCAGCCCAGATATGCTTATAAGATGTCCAATACCGGTTGCATTAAAGACTTGCCAGTCATCTTGATGAATTGCATTTTGATCGCCCATTACCAAAGCTATTAAGACTCCTACATAGCGCGCATCACTTGGCAACATTGATTGAATCTTTTTACGCAAGTGCCAGCGCGCAAGCTCCATGCGTAATTCAAGCTCTGTCCAAGCAATATCTTGATCCTGCAATAACTCTCCAGACCTCACCGAGCCACTAGCACCGAAGTCTTGATGAAACGACCAACGTTCAAAATCAAAAGTATGGGGATTTAGCGAACCATATGGTCGCTTGAGTTTTGCCTTGAACTTCCAGCGTTGCCCAGGGATTACTTCAGGGATTTCTTGAGGACTTCTCCAGGCAGGCTGCCAACTCAAATAGACCCGTTTTGAAAAGTCATGAAGAAGTTCACCCCCTGATATAGCGCGATCTACTTGAAAGGCAAACTTGGCGCCCGATGAACTACTTTGCGGTAACGCAATCACCCTACCCTCGAGACTAAATTCCTTCCCCTCTAAATCTGTAGCAAGAATATTTGCCAAGCGCTTCTCAGCGTATCGAGCGTTCCAAGCAAACCCCATCGTCAATATCAAACTCACAATTGCCAGTCTTTTGAGAGTAGCGACATTAGGAGCAAAGTAAATAAGGCATAAACACAGAGCACCCACAACCATGCAGGCATGTAGCCAATATTCTGGGACTGCCGGCAAAAAGAGAAGGAGCGATCCCCCGGCGATAAACGCCGCAATAGCTAAGCGCAAGAAATTAAGAGACTACTTTGAGGCTTGGAATGTTTTCGCAGAGCGCAGACCAGCGCGGCAATACTTGCATGGCGTTATTCCAGACAGCAAAAGCAAATTCAGCCTCGCCAACACCTCTAACCAAAGCATGCTCTTTTGCAATTCTCGGCAGATAAGCGGGCTCATTCAATGCAAGGCCCTCTTCTCTCAGCCATGCCGGTGGAATATCTGGTGCATCCGTTTCAGTAACGATGCTTTCTAGCGGTAACTCCGTTAAGAGTCTACGGATTTGCAGGGCTCGCTCATAAGTCGCTGCCCCACCAAAGCCCAACTTAAACCCAAGTTCAATAAATTGCTCTGCCTGCTGGAAGCTACCATTAAAAGCATGCGCTATTCCGCCGGAAATATTACGGCGACGTAAGGCCTTTAAGATGGCATCTTGTGAGCGGCGTACATGCAAGATCACAGGTAATTGAAACTTCTGCGCTAAATCTAATTGCGCATTAAAGAATAAGTCTTGCCGATGGGGATCTAAGCCTTCGACAAAATAATCCAAGCCGATTTCACCAACGCCTACAAAGCGTGGATCAGAAAGTGATTCAACAATTCTTTTTTCGAGAGTTTCGATATCGCCCTCTTGCGCCTGATTGGTATAGAGCGGATGAATCCCGAGGGTATAAACCAATCCAGGGATTTCCTGGCAATATTGGTGAGCCATCTCTTTTACATGAATGCAGTCAGCCACCTTAACGGCAGGCAGAAGAACTGCCTTGACGTTTTTATCAGCAGCCGCATGAATAACTGAATCTAGTGAGTTTGCAAACTCAGGAGCATCTAGATGGCAGTGGGTATCGATCCACATAGGATGCCCACTCACGCTGAAAACGTCTTTAGTACTCCACGCTCTAAATGCAATATGCGATCACAACGTTTAGCGCGCACTGGATCATGCGTCACGATCACAAAGGCTGTACCTTGATCGCGAGCAATATCTAACATCAGATCAAATACACCATCAGCAGTCTCGGTATCCAGATTACCGGTTGGTTCATCCGCTAGAACACAGGCAGGATTACCCACCAAGGCACGAGCAACTGCAACCCGCTGACGCTCTCCACCGGATAACTCTCCAGGCGTATGTAATTCACGCGCCGCTAAACCAACTGCATGAAGCATCTTGCTAGCGCGCTCCATTGACTCGTCATTACTGAGGCCACGAATGCGTAAAGGTAAGGCCACATTCTCAACAGCGCTAAATTCATCTAAGAGATGATGGAACTGATAAATGAACCCAAGACTATGGTTACGAAGTTGATCTAATTTTTTGACCGATAAATCGCTCAAATTGGAGCCAGCCAAAATAACAGAACCAGTGCTTGGGCTATCCAAACCACCCAATAGATGCAGCAAAGTACTCTTGCCAGACCCAGAAGAGCCCACAATAGCCACCTTCTCCGATGGGGAAACATCTAAATCGATATCCTTAAGAACCTCAACTGCAGTAGGTCCTTGACCATAAGTCTTGGCCAGACCTCTTGCCTTAAGTACCAACTTATCTAAATTGACCGCAGCTAAATTACTCATAACGTAAGGCCTCCGCTGGTTGTACTTTAGCGGCACGACGACTTGGGTAAAGCGTTGCTAATACAGAAAGGCCAAAAGCCATTAAGCCCACAGTCAGCACATCACTTGCCCTCACATCTGAAGGTAACTCACTAATGAAATAAACCTCACGCGGCAAAAACTGCACCCGGAAAATAGCCTCAATCACCGGCACAATGACATCGATATTGAGCGCAATTAATAAACCTAGAGCAACGCCAGCCAATGAACCTAACAAACCAATTGCTAGCCCCTGAATTAAAAATATTCTCTGAATTAATCCTGGGCTTGCACCCATTGTTCTCAGAATCGCAATATCCGCCTGCTTTTCATTTACCGTCATCACCAAAGTAGAGACCAAATTAAAAGCTGCTACCGCAATAATCAGAGTCAAGATGATGAACATCATTTTCTTTTCAGTCTGAACCGCTGCAAACCAATTGCGATTTGATCTTGACCAGTCAGTAATCCAAAGTGCCTGAGGAACAATGGCTGCTAACTCATTAGCAACCTCTGGAGCCCGCTGCATATCGTCCACCTTGACACGCAGACCAGATGGATCATGCAAGCGCAACAGAGCTGCAGCATCTTTCCAGTGTAGGATGGCTAAAGAGCTGTCATATTCATAATGACCGCTATCAACAATGCCGACGACTTGAAGGGTACGCATGCGTGGCATAGCACCTGCTGGAGTTAAATCACTCTCAGGAACAATTAAGTTGATGCGATCACCAACGTGCGCACCAATCATTGCTGCAAGTTGGGCGCCCAAAGCAACACCAAAACTACCTGGCTTTAAGTCGTCAATATTGCCCGCAACAAATTGTTTCGGTAGACCTGAAACTTTACCTTCCTCACTAGGCAAGATGCCACGGATAGCTACCCCACGCATCATGTTGTCGCGAGTAAGCAATCCCTGTGAACTCACCATAGGCGCTACTCCAACTACGTGTGGTTGAGTTGCAACCTTCAGTGCAAGTGGCTCCCAATTTGCCAATCCATCAGGCGCAGTGATCTCTACATGGGATAACACCGACAACATACGATCACGTACTTCTTTTTGGAAACCATTCATGACCGACAGAACGACAATCAGCGAGGCAACCCCTAAAGCGATACCAGCGGTAGAAATTCCAGAAATAAAGGAAAGGAAGCCATCACGCTTGCCCACAGTCTTACGACGCTTGGATCGGGTGTAGCGCAGGCCAATTTCTAGCTCAATAGGGAGTCTTAACATAGTCACAGTTTAGTGAATCGCGGAGACAAACTGATGGAATACCTAAATGCCACCTAAAATCAGGGGAATGAATGCTAATTCCACCCCCTCTAAGGCAGCAATGCGCCGCTTTACCCTGATGCTTTCAGGGGAAGATGCGCTAGACGAGCTTGAAAGTAGGGGCGCCCCCCAACAAGGACTGCCTCATGAGCGTTTTTTACTAGGGGAATTGGTGCCACTTGCCCCTGTTTTGCTGCTTGGGCAATCCGATCAAGCAGTCAATCCAGCCGAAGTCATTGCCTGTCTACAGCCAGTTCATCTTCATGCTACGCGTGATCACCTGATTTTGATGGGGCAAAACCAGATTGATCTGACAACAGAAGAATCTGCCCAGCTTCTCAATGCAGCATTGCCCTTTATTGAAGAAGATTTTCAATGCTCGGTACTTTTTCATGATCAGTATTATTGGTTTGTTCCTGCGGGACCATTTTCCAACATAGCAAGTTACAGCGTAGATCAAGCTCACGGCCGAAATATCGATTGGTGGATGCCTCGGGATACTGAGGAAGATGGCATTGCTAAACGCTGGCGCAAACTCCAAAATGAAATTCAGATGCTGTGGCATATTGGCTCCGTCAATGAAGAGCGCGAACAACGCGGCATGCCTAGCATTAACTCAATCTGGATTAGCGGTATTGGCAAGCTCAATGATGTAGCAGCACCTAAGACATTAAAGCAATCTCAACATCTGATTGGTCAGCACCCAATACTGACTGGCTTGGCAAGGCATTTGAATATTGCTCACAAAAATAATTTAGACGAACAAGATCTAGCTGGCGCCTTTGCCTGGCTTGAGCAGCCACAATTGGCGTGGCCACGATTAAGTGCAGCACTGCTTAGTAAGCAATTGGATGAAATGGTCATCATTGACTTTCCAAGAGGTAAAGCTCGCGAGCGCATCTTCACCGCCAAAGATCTTCATAAAAAATCATGGGCCTTCTGGAAAAAATCAGAACCACTGACTTGGAAAGAAATTACTCAAGTATGAGTTTTACATGAGCTTATTTTCTCAACGCCCATTCTCAGAACGCACTGCTACTTGGTTGGCACAGAGCGGTTTACATCCATTACTAGCAAGACTCTATGCCGCTCGAGGTCTGCAATCCCCAGATGAGCTTTCTCTTGATTTAAAAAAATTACTTTCCCCCGTAGATCTGAAAAGTTGCATTCATACCGCCTCTTTACTGGCAGACATCATTGAGAAAAAAGAGCCGATGCTCATCGTTGCTGACTATGACTGCGACGGTGCCACCGCTTGCGCAGTGGGTCTGCGCGGTTTACGCATGCTAGGTGGCCCCGAGACCCCGATTCAGTTTCTGGTTCCCAATCGATTTACGATGGGATATGGCCTTACGCCTGAGGTTGTGGAATTAGCTGCCCAACAAAACCCAAAACCAAAATATCTGATTACTGTAGATAACGGGATTGCCAGCGAAGCTGGTATTGACCGCGCCCGTGAACTGGGGATGGAAGTGATTGTGACCGATCATCACCTCCCTGGAGACCATCTACCTAAGGCACTAGCAATCGTTAATCCCAATCAGCCCGGCTGCACTTTTCCAAGCAAGGCGCTCGCTGGTGTTGGTGTAATGTTTTACGTATTGGTTGCGCTGCGAGCAGAATTAAGAAAGCGTGGGAAATTCACTAATGAGACTCAACCCAAAGTAGAGAATCTTTTAGATCTCGTTGCTTTGGGAACGGTTGCTGACGTTGCGCAACTCGATCGCAATAATCGAGTATTAGTTTCTAATGGCTTAAAAAGAATTCGTGCAGGCATTTCACAGCCTGGTATTCAAGCGCTGTTTCAGGCCGCCAACCGCGATCCACGAAAAGCGAATACCTTTGATCTAGGCTTTGCTATTGGCCCTAGACTCAATGCAGCCGGTCGCCTAGCGGATATGACCTTAGGGATTCGTTTACTAGTTACAGATAACGCTGATGAAGCGATAACCTTGGCCAACGAGCTTGATCGAATTAATCGAGAGCGCCGCGTCATTGAGACTGGTATGCAAGAAACTGCCCTCTCCCATCTTGCCGAAGATCAACTTGATGGCACTATGGCTGAGCGTACTAGCATTTGCTTATGGAATCCTCAGTGGCATCAAGGCGTTGTTGGAATTGTTGCTTCACGTTTGAAGGAACGCTTTAATCGTCCGTCAATTGTGTTTGCCCCAGCCGATGGCAGTACAGGTGAAGAATTACGCGGCTCCGGTCGCTCACTTACGGGCTTTCATTTAAGAGACGCCCTAGATCTCGTTTCAAAGCGTGAGCCTGGGCTGATTCTGAAATTTGGCGGCCATGCAATGGCTGCAGGCTTAACGATTCGAAAAAGTGATTTCGAAAAGTTTGATGCCTGTTTTCAACAAGTCGCCTCTGAGTTGCTGACCAAGGAATTATTGGAGCGTCACCATGCACACGATGGCGCATTAGAGATTTCTGAATTTACCCCTGAAATTGGCGACTTACTCGCTGAAGAGATTTGGGGCCAAGGCTTCCCTCAGCCAGTGTTCTACGGGGAATTTGAAATTACCCAGCAAAGCCTCATGAAGGAAAAGCATTTAAGACTCATGATTCGCCCCATCGGGGCGTCAGATCCGAAGATAGGTGGCAAGCCACTCACTGCTGTTTGGTTTAACCGCACCCAAAGCCTGCCTGCCAAAGCTAAATTAGCCTACCGCCTAGTTACCGACCGCTATCAGGGTCAAGCCCGCGTTCAGTTGATGATTGAAGCCCATGATGAGACCCCTGGCACCTGAGGGTGTTCTGCAATAACCCCCTTATAATTAGGGGATGGAAGCTGAACAACTAAACACTATTTCGAATACTTTGTCCGATCTGCTCACCCGTGAGCAAGCTCTTCGGGGGTATCTTTGACTTCGACGTAAAGTCACGTCGCCTTACTGAAGTTAACTCAATTCTGGAAGATCCCACTATTTGGGATGATCAAAAGAAAGCACAAGCGCTGGGCAAAGAAAAGAAATTGCTCGACGGCGTAGTTGCTACTCTCACTGATCTCAATACCAACATTATTAGCGCTCTTGAGCTATTTGATATGGCTAAAGAAGAAAGTGATTTTGAAACGATTGTCGCTATTGAGCAAGATGTAGAGAGCTACAGCAAAATTATTGGCGACTTAGAGTTCCGCCGCATGTTCCACAATGAGATGGATTCGTGCAATTGCTTTATTGATATTCAAGCAGGTGCTGGCGGTACCGAGGCTTGCGATTGGGCAAGCATGCTCTACCGTCAATATCTTAAGTATTGCGAACGCAAAGGCTACAAAACAGAAATCCTTGAAGAATCTGATGGTGATGTTGCAGGCATTAAGAGCGCAACTATCAAAGTCGATGGCGAATACGCTTACGGCCACCTACGCTCAGAAACTGGCGTGCATCGCCTAGTGCGAAAATCTCCATTTGACTCCTCCAATGGTCGCCATACTTCTTTTGCCTCTATTTATGTTTATCCAGAGATTGATGACTCGATTGAAATCGATGTCAACCCTGCTGATATTCGCACCGACACCTACCGCGCCTCTGGTGCGGGTGGTCAGCACATTAATAAAACAGACTCGGCTGTCCGCCTGACCCATATTCCAACTGGGATTGTGGTGCAGTGTCAGAACGACCGTAGTCAGCACCGTAACCGTGCCGAGGCGATGAGCATGCTCAAGTCACGTCTTTACGAACATGAGATGCAAAAGCGCCGAGCTGAACAAGACAAACTAGAAGCTAGCAAGACTGATGTAGGTTGGGGTCATCAAATCCGCTCCTATGTTTTAGATCAGAGCCGCATTAAAGACTTACGTACCAACGTCGAAATCTCTAACACCCAAAAAGTATTGGATGGAGATTTGGATGCCTTTATCGAAGCCAGCCTGAAACAAGGTGTTTAATTAATCACAAATATGAACGATAAAACAAATTTAGATACCGCCCCAGCTACTGAAGTAGTTGATGAGAACCATATCATTGCGGAGCGCCGTGAAAAACTTGCAAAGCTTCGTGCTGGTGGCGTTGCCTTCCCAAATGACTTTGTTCCGACTCATTTAGCGGCGGATATGCATACTCATTACGATAGCCTCACTAAAGAAGAGTTAGCCACTAAAAAGGTTCATGTCAAAGTAGCCGGGCGCATGGTACTAAAGCGCGTAATGGGTAAGGCGAGTTTTGCCACCATTCAAGATCGCAGTGGTCAGATTCAGTTCTATATCAATGATGAGCTTAGCGGCGCTGATGTTCACGGCGCTTTCAAGCATTGGGATATGGGTGACTTCATCTCTGCTGAAGGCAATCTTTTCAAGACAAATAAAGGCGAGTTGTCTGTTGAGTGCAGCAATTTGCGTCTCCTCAGCAAATCCTTGCGTCCATTACCGGATAAGTTTCACGGCCTCTCAGACTTAGAGACTAAATACCGTCAGCGCTATGTGGATCTGATTGTGAATCCAGAAAGTCGCAATACATTCAAGGCGCGTAGCAATGCAATCGCATCATTACGTCGCCATATGTTGGACGCTGACTTCATGGAAGTCGAAACACCAATGCTCCACCCGATCCCTGGTGGCGCAGCTGCTAAGCCATTCATTACCCACCACAATGCACTCGATATGCAAATGTTTTTGCGTATTGCGCCTGAACTCTATCTCAAGCGTCTTGTAGTTGGTGGATTTGAGCGCGTCTTTGAAATCAATCGTAACTTCCGTAATGAAGGTGTTAGCCCACGTCATAACCCTGAATTCACCATGATGGAGTTCTATGCGGCGTATACAGACTATCGTTGGTTAATGGATTTCACAGAAGGCTTAATTCGTGCTGCTGCGATTGATGCTCAAGGCACTGCAGTATTGACCCACCAAGGTCGTGAACTCGATCTAAGCAAGCCATTTCAGCGCCTCACCATTACCGAAGCCATTCTTAAGTACTGCGGTCAGTCAGGCAAGAGCTATGAAGCCGCTCAATTAGATGACATCAACTTTATTCGCGCTGAATTGAAAAAAGGCGGCGAGAACCCAGACGCCCCAACACTCAAGAATGCAGGTATTGGCGCACTTCAGCTCGCCTTATTTGAATTGGTTGCTGAAGAGCATCTTTGGGAACCAACCTACATCATTGATTACCCGATCGAAGTCAGTCCACTTGCTAGAGAATCTGACACACGCCCAGGTATTACTGAGCGTTTTGAGCTCTTTATCACTGGCCGCGAAATCGCTAATGGTTTCTCAGAGCTAAACGATGCAGAAGATCAGGCAAACCGCTTCCGCAAGCAAGTTGAGCAAAAAGAAGCTGGTGACGAAGAAGCAATGTACTTTGACCATGACTTCATTCGCGCCCTCGAGTATGGTATGCCTCCAACCGGCGGTTGCGGTATTGGTATCGATCGCTTGGTGATGCTATTGACCGATGCACCCAATATTCGTGATGTGATTCTCTTCCCACACTTACGTCGCGAAGAAGAATAACGATTTCCGAAATAAATAAAAGGCACCCTAGGGTGCCTTTTATTGCCAAGTATTTAAATTACGCTGGCAACCCTTTTTCATCAAACACGCCTTCAAACAAAGCAGAGCTTAAGTAACGCTCAGCAGTATCTGGCAAAACCACGACGATGGTTTTACCTGCGTATTCAGGCTTTTTAGCTAAGCGCACAGCGACTGCAGCTGCAGCCCCGCAAGAAATGCCCACCAAAATACCCTCCTCTTTGGCGATACGGCGGGCAAATTCAATTGCCTCTTCATTGCTTACCTGTTCAACCCTATCCACCACTGATAAATCAAGGTTATCAGGAATGAACCCAGCGCCAATACCTTGAATTTTGTGAGGCGCAGGTTTAATTTCTTCACCATTCAACTTCTGTGTAATCACCGGACTGGTAGTTGGCTCTACTGCAACTACTTCAATATTCTTTTTCTGAACATTCTTGATATAGCGCCCTACCCCCGTAATCGTGCCGCCCGTACCAACGCCAGCAACAAACACATCGATCTTGCCATCGGTGTCTTCCCAAATTTCTGGGCCCGTAGTCTTCTCATGAATCGCTGGATTAGATGGATTGCTAAATTGTTGAAGTAGTACATATTTAGAATCAGATGCAGCTATTTCTTTAGCTTTTGCTACGGCGCCGTTCATTCCCTTAGGGCCTTCAGTCAAAATAATCTTTGCACCCAAAGCAGTAAGCAACTTGCGTCGCTCAATACTCATCGTCTCAGGCATCGTCAATGTCAGAGGAATGCCGCGAGCAGCTGCCACGAACGCCAAAGCAATGCCAGTATTACCGCTAGTGGGCTCCACCAATTCTTTGCCTGGACCGAGAAGGCCTTTTTCTTGTGCGTCATTGATCATGGCGACACCGATACGGCATTTAACAGAGTAAGCAGGATTACGACCCTCAATCTTAGCTAGCACAGTAGCCTTAGCGCCATCAGTTACACGATTTAAGCGAACTAAAGGTGTCTTACCAATAGTTTGAGAGTTGTCTGTAAAGTAAGTCATAGGGATTCCTTAATGCAAAAAGTTTGATAGATATCTTATGGTTTAAAGCTGCTCTTGTAAAAGATGAGATTGTTATTAGCTAAATACTAAAACCTATTAAGAGGCGCCCTAAAGGTGAAGCAAGGTTACGGCTTCCTGCGCTGTCATCACGCCCTCGTCGGTAGGAACGACCCAAACCTCGACACGGCTTTGTGGGGTGCTAATTTTTAAGGTTAAGTTCTGCGTTGCTTCTTGATTCAACTGTTCGTCTATCTCGACCCCAAGCCATGCCAGTTTTTTGCATACTGCCAACCTTAAAAAGGGATCATGCTCGCCTATGCCGCCACTGAAGGAAATCAGATCAAGGCCCCCAAGGCACCCAATCATTGCACCGCCCTCACGAATCATCTTATAGATAAATAACTCAATCGCCTCTTTGGCCAAAGGATCTGAACTAGCTCTTAGCTTCCTCATATCAGCAGAGATCGTTGAAACACCAAGCAAACCGCTCTTTCTATAGAGAAGATCTTGTAGTCGATCATGAGTGTATCCACGCTCGACCAGATACATTAATACACCGGCATCTAGTGAGCCGCTTCGGGTGCCCATCATCAAGCCATCCAAAGCAGAGAAGCCCATAGTAGTAGCAACACTTTTTCCATCTATGGCAGCACACAAACTGGCACCATTACCAAGATGGGCCATTAGCACTTTATCTCTCGCCCTTTTTGAGCTCTCCATTAATTCGCGAATAACGTACTGATACGAGATGCCATGGAAACCATAGCGCCGAACTCCTTGATCGGTAATCTCCTTAGGTAGTGCCAGAGAAGTTTCAAGAGCATTCATGGTTTTATGAAAGGCAGTATCAAAACAAAGGACTTGGGGAATGCCTGGGAATACCCGAGAAAAAGCCTTCACGCCATCTAGGCTATGGGGCTGATGTAGCGGTGCCAAAGCACTCATCGCCGATAATTTTTCCAAAATAGCCTCAGTAGAAACGATAGGCTGAAAAAACTCGGAGCCACCATGAACAATCCGATGGGACACTGCTCGTATGGCAGGTAGCCCCTTGATTCCTAGTAATAATTCTTTAAGATGTAATAAGGCAGCAATAAAGGGGTCTTGACCTACATCTTCAAAATACTCTGCATGTTCCGCCCCTTTATAGGCATAACGAAGCTCAGTCTTTCCTCCGGGCTCAAGACCCTCAAAACTGCCAGAGAGGACTGAGGGTAGCACCGACCCATTCAGGGTTGGATAAATTGAAAATTTGAGAGAAGAAGAGCCAGCATTAACAGTCAGAATTGCCATAAGAATATGAAGTATGTTTTATGAAGCTAATAAATTAGGCGCTAAACAGTGAGCCCACTATGTCGATTTTGCATTTTTAAAAAATGTTACGGCGAGTAAAAGCAGCAAGACACAAAACCAAAGCAATGACCATTCTGGAACTTGTAATCCAACAATAGCGGGCAACTTAGCCGAGCAAAGTCCATCTGCCTTAAACAACCAAGGCAAATCCCGCACCAATTGAAATTGATTTATCCACACTTCTAAGGGATCAATCCCACAAGAGGACTCAGGGTGAGATAGCAACCAGACCTGCTTACCTGCAATGATGGCGCCAAAACCTGCTGATAAAACTGCTAGAACGTGGAACAGTTTTTTTAGAGAAGATATTCCTGCCGCTAAAAAACAGCTGATGGCAATTCCAAGATAGCCAATTCTCTGCAAGATACATAAAGGGCATGGCAGGAAAGAGATACCCCGATAGCCAAATTGCTGAAGCAAAACGGCAAAGACCACCAAACTCAGGCTGAATAAAGAAATCGATAGGTATTGGGCACGACTCATCCCTAGATGATAGCGAGATCGGTCCCCAAGAACCCTAAACTCAGGCTTTTATAACCAAAAGTGCATTACTTATAAGAAGTTAATTGCTCATTGAGGCCCGTATACCCCCTGCAGTAACCCAAGATTGAGGATAATTAAGGTTTAGACAACCTAAACAAGATTAAGCATTTATGGCAGCCTACAACACTGAAACCGTTCTCACCGTTCACCATTGGAATGACACGCTTTTTAGCTTTACTACTACCCGCAATAAAGGCCTGCGCTTTCGTAGCGGTCACTTTTTGATGATTGGTCTTGAGGTTGAAGGCAAACCACTGGTAAGAGCCTATAGCGTTGCAAGCCCTAACTATCAAGAGTATTTAGAATTTTTAAGTATTAAAGTTCAAGACGGTCCACTCACCTCACGCTTACAAAAAATTCAGGTGGGTGATCCCATTCTCGTTAGCGAGAAATCCGTTGGTACGTTGGTGATCGACGATTTGAACCCTGGAAAGCATCTATACCTTTTCAGTACCGGGACAGGACTTGCGCCATTCATGAGCATCATTCGCGACCCAGAAACCTATGACAAGTTTGAGAAAGTGGTTCTGATTCATGGTGTTCGTCTGGTGAGTGAGCTCGCCTATGGTGACTACATTAAGAATGAGCTAACTCAAGATGAGTACCTTGGTGAATTGATTCGTGAAAAGCTCATCTACTACCCAACGGTTACTAGGGAGGCGTTTAAACATACAGGACGCTTAACCACAGCAATTGAATCTGGTCAGCTATTTAAAGATATCGGCCTACCTCCGTTAGACCCAGCGGTCGATAGAGCCATGATCTGCGGCAGCCCTTCCATGCTCAAAGAAACTGCTGAGATGCTTGATGCTAAAGGCTTTAAGGTGTCTCCAAGCCTAGGTCAACTTGGTGATTATGTATTTGAACGCGCCTTCGTAGAGAAATAAGCTCCGGATTTGATATACCCAAAAGTAGTTTAGTTATCGCTATATATTCCTTGTGAATATATAGCGATCTTGATACAGTATCTCTAACGAGAACAGTTTCAAGGAGTTAAGATGTCCCCTGTTAGAGAACATTACAACCCGACTATTATTAGCCTATTGCGTGAGCATGATCAATTGCCACATGACAAGGTAGCCGAAAGAAAATGCTTTCAACGCAGAATTCTATTTTTAATGAACGCCATTAAAACGGCCGAGTTTGAAACTTCGTTTTCTTAAATACTTAACTCTCTTTAGATAATAAAAAAACCGCCTCTGTGGCGGTTTTTTTATTTGATTGTGATTTAGCTCTCTTCAGAGCAAATCAGCTCATCCCATTTAATCCTCTATCTGAAAATATACTTCGGCACTAACTTTACTATTTGCTTGAATGTTGGCAGATTTTTCAACCACATTAGATGCAGCAAAACTTTTTTCTGTTGTAAGCAAAACGGATTGAGCGGCTGTATCTTGTTTGTTCTCAACTGTGTATCCCATATCTCACTCCTCTATCTAATCTATGCAGGCATATCTGCCTAATGAAATTAGAGAATAGGATGTTTTCTTATATATGAAAAGAATATATATTTCATTTACTTATATCTTTTTAAATATAAGAAGAAATAATAGATTAAAGCCTGCATTTGCCATCAGCATCATTAAACAAAGCCTCTTTAAGACGCCATCTGAAATGGTATGAGCCTTCAAGACTCCTTGGGCGAGCCTTAAGCCAAGCCAATATGCTGGAATAGCAAGAATAAGGTAACTAAGCCAACCAATACCGCCACCCATCACACTAGCGGCAACGATAGCGAACACAGAAATGCCAGAAACGAAATGGGACAACAAAGAACGGGTTCGCTCGAAGGCTTGATTAGTTGAATTAAGGTACAAGGCAGCTGGTGGCCCACCAATTCCACACGCCCCTAACAACAAGCCTGATAAGCCGCCAGCTAAGCCATCTAAAGTTCTAGAGCTATTTAATTGCACATTGGGCTTAAGCAACAGGTAGCTTGCAAAAAAAAGAATGACTGTACTTGTAGCTGTTTTAAGTAGGTCAAGCGGAATAAATCTTCCCCACCAAATACCCAAAGGAAGAAAGACTGCTGAAAAAAATAACATGAGCAAAAGACGAGGCTGATCCAATTGATGCACTTTCCATTGTCGAGAAAGCAAAATACCCCCAAAAACTTCGGAGCACATCACGATTGGAATTAAGAATGGGATCGGAAAAACCCACATTAGAAGAGGCGTCATAATGAGTGCCCCGCCAAACCCACTCAACCTTCTAATGAATCCACCAAAAACTGCCGCAACTAGCAATAAGCTAATCGAGGCTAGGTTTTCAGGAATCAAACTGCCTCACTGACATCATGTTCGCCAGCAATCAGATCGCGAATTTGACGGCGGATTTCTAAATAAGCAGGCGTATCCTCAACCATTCGGCGAGGCTCCGGAACCCGAATAATCTCTTTGACTCTTCCTGGGCGACGCGTCATTACAACGATCACATCCGAGAGGTTGATGGCCTCTTCAATACTGTGCGTTACCAGTACAACAGTTTTACTTTCCTCATTCAAAATCCGAATCATTTCAGCTTGCATCATCGCGCGATTTTGAGCATCCAAGGCAGCAAAAGGTTCGTCCATCAAAAGGACTGTTGGGTCTACGACTAGGGCCCTAGCAATCGACACACGTTGACGCATGCCACCAGAAAGTTGATGGGGGTAGTGATTGGTAAATTGACTGAGTCCCACCAAAGATGCAAAACGAGTCACGATTTGATTAATTTCTGTAGTGCTAATACCTTTGATTTTTAAACCAAACGCAATGTTGTCATATACAGTCAACCAAGGAAAGAGTGCGTAATCCTGAAATACCATAGAACGATCTGCACCAGGGCCTTCAACCACTCTCCCAGCGCATTCGATACGACCAGCTGTCGGGACCTCAAAGCCAGCAATCAAATTTAACAATGTAGTTTTGCCGCAGCCGCTATGTCCTAAGATTGAGCAAAACTCATTCTTACGCACCTCTAATGAGATATCTTCGATTGCCAAAACTTCCTGCCCTTTGGCGTGCATCGAGGGATAAATTTTTCGGATATGTTCTACTTTAAGTGCTGGCATTGAATTATCTATTTGCATGATTATTTGATTAACAATACTGCTTACGCATTCAGCGCTCTAGACCACGGCATGAGTTTCTGTGCCGTGTATCGAATCAATCTGTCTAAGCACAGGCCAATTAATCCAATAGCCAACATACCAACCAAAATGTAATCTGTTCTGAGAACAGTGCGCGCGTCATTAATTAAGAACCCAAGACCGGAGTTAGCACCAACCAATTCAGCTGCTACTAATGCCATCCAACCTACCCCAAGACCAATACGGATACCAGTAACAATCTGTGGGAGTGCTGCGCGCAAAATAACGCGAGTGATCACACCCCAAGAACCAGCACCCAAACAGCGTGCCGCTCTAATCAGGTTTGGCTCAACATTTTTTACCGCATCAATCGTATTTAAAAGTATTGGAAAGAAGATTCCCAAGAAAATAATAAATTGGTTTTGAATATTACCCACACCAAACCATAAAATACTCAACGGAATCCAAGCAATTGGTGGAATGGGTCGTAATATTTCTACGATTGGATCAACCTGCTCATTCACCCATTTAAAACACCCCATCACTATCCCCAGAGGAATAGCGACAGAGGCATAGCAAAATGCTACAAATTCTCTGGATAAGCTATCAAACAAATGCTTCCAGATTTCTCCGGATTTCATTAATTCAAAACCACCTTGCGCCACTCCCGAAGGAGGCGGCAGCAAAGTGGCTTCTGTTTTATCCAAAATAAACCGACTGGCATATTCCCAGGCGGCAAGCAAAATGACTAATAAAGCTAGGCGACGAAATTGCTTGAAAAAATTGAGTATTGGCATAGCGCTTTATTTTTTGTAAACCTTCCCATCGAAAGACCAATCCCTAGTCAGATCACCCTTTTCTGGGAAGACCTGAGGTGTGGTGGTATTTAATGGGTTCATATAAGTTGGATATGGAGTCTTATCCATCGGCGCAGACCAGTTAGCCGGCAAGAATGGTGGGCGAGTAATTGTTGCCCAACCTAATTTTTCGAAAGTTTTATCCATAAAGCGTGTATCCACCGCACGAGCAAAATCAATACCCGTTAACTTATTCTGAATCCGCTTATTCTCATAGAGCCATGTATAGATTGGCTCATTAGCGCGGCCCCAGAACACTGGAATTGGGTAGATGTAATTTGGCTTATACAAGAGGTTATAAGCAGAGATTTGTTGGCGTAAGATTTCCTTGGAGTAGTTCTTCAAGTTTGGATCTTCTTGCATGACGTCCACTGCAGCATCTGGATTCTTTCTAATCCACAGGGTTGCCTCAGCAATTGCATCAGTAAATGCCTGTACAACATCTGGCGCATTATCAATCACCTCTTGACGCACATAGAATGTACCCTCATAAATGTTATAGGGATAACTATCGCTAATAATTCTGGCATTCTTGCGCTCTTTAGACATGATGGTTGGGGTTGGGTCCCAAGGTACTACAGCATCAATTCCTTTTGGCATTGCCATTTGCTCACCTGGGGGCATATTTTTTAAGATGATGTCTTTACCAATCTCGATACCATTCGCTTTTGCAGCAGCCTGAATATAGAACTCCGCAGAGGAGCCAGTCACAATGCCAATAGTTGCTGGAGGATTCGATCCCTTGAAGTCCTTAAAGGATTTGATTTTAGAATCCAATGGCACCAAAACTGCGTGCATCAAATTGGTATTAATCACCGCAATGGTCTTAACGGGAATATTTTTATCAATTAATGATGTGAATGGGAAATTACCGCCATTACCAAACTGGAATCGTCCAGAGATGATTACCTCGTTAATGGCTGGTCCAGACGGAAATGCCTGTAACTTAGATTCAATACCGCGCTTGGCCAAGAGACCTTTTTTATCCATTACCAAATTAATCGTATTTTGACCTGACCAAGGTGGCTGAAATGCGATCTGTAATGGCCACCAACCTTTTTCCTTGAGCCAGGCTACAGACTTAGCGGAAACCTTTTCATCAGCGCCCTCCGGCCATCCATAGTCGTTAAATTTAGTGGCATTTTGTGCCATCGACAACATTGGTGCACCCGATAACATAGCAACAGCGAGCACTGAAAAGATACGGCGTGATGCGCTAAATTGTTTCATTACGATCTCCTTAAGAATGAAATTTCTTGTACCAAATATAAAAAAGCAAAGGCCAAAAAACTAACTGCTGAAGCTTAACTCTATACCACCCAATCTAGTTCTAATTTTTCTATATTCTTTTTTCATAACTAAATACTTCACCAACTCAGTAAAAGGCTGCAAAGCAGGTCCCTGCTTAAGGGCCTCCTGCGCACCATCCTTTAATCCCAAGGCAAGATGCTCCGGATAGAAGGCATGCAAGCTGAGTTGCTCCTTACTAATGGATCTCCCCCATTTTTTTCGCAACGCCGGTAATGCAGGCTCAATGAGCTCGCCAGGTCTACGAGAGGCGTCGTATTCTACATTTGCACGATTCATGACTTCTGCACTCGGGGTACCAGCTAACTTTCCGTAATGCCCTTTGAGGTAAAGCTTAATTTCATCGGGGATAGTTTTGTAGCGCTCACCTTGCATCACATTGAGGACTGCCTGAGTAACAATATATTGCGCAAATGGACTTACTAGGATCGGATAACCCAAGTCCTCGCGAACTCTAGCCGTCTCCTCCAGAATTTCTGCCTCTCGATGCGAAATACCCATTGTGGCAAGTTGAGCACGCAAATTTGAAATCATCCCACCTGGGATTTGATGTTCATATAAAGCAGGGTCATAACTTGCCTTCTCCCCACGAGCAAAATTATCCCGCTCGCAAATCCAGTCAAAATATTCATCCACTTTCTGCAAGGCGGAATGATTCATCTTTGGCGCACGCCCTAGTTTCTGCGCGCTAGCGTATACGTCTAACACTGATGGAAGTGAGGCGCCATTTGCCAAGCAATCCGTTGCAACATAACCATATGTAAATCCAGCTTTGATTGCCTCTTCATAAACTAATGGGGCTAGGCCGGATTGGCAATGGGAATGTAATTTAATTGGAATACCGGCAGATGCAGCAACTACCGCAGGGAATAGTGTTGCAGCGCGCTCAGGAGTTAGCAGACCAGTAGGATCTTTTACCGAAATAAAATCCACGCCCAATTTAACCAATTCACGTGTGCGAGCAATAAAGTAAGCGTCGTCATGAACTGGACTCAAAGCATAAGTCAGCATTGCATTAATCAACATGCCATACTTCTTGCCGGCCTTAACTGAAGATTCGATGTTGCGGTTATCGTTAAGGGCATCGTAAACAGTCAGCACTTTTACACCAGACTGAGCCAACAACTCCACATTGAGTTCAACGATGTCGTCTGGAAATAATTCAAATGTATAAATGCTTTGGCCACGAGTTAATGCATCCGTAGGTGTACTAAGTTGTTTACTTAAAAACTCCATACGCCTCCAAGGATCCTCGCGCAAGAATCGCACCATGACATCGAACACAGCGCCACCCAATATATTGATATAACCATATCCAGCCTGATCAATATCTGCTAGAACTGGATACATATGGGGTGTAGTCATGCGAGTAGACCATAGGCACTGATGCGCATCGCGCAAAGTGACATCGATCATTTCGAATGGCTTCTTTTTTGGCATCACGTAAGCTCAATCACCATCAACACCTGCCCAACCTCAATCGTTTCTCCATCCTCCACCAAGATTCGAGATACCTTGCCAACACATTCTGCAGGAATGGTATTAAGTAATTTCATCACCTCAACAATGCATACATCTGTGCTTGGCGTAACGCTATCACCCACCTCAACAAATGGCGCAGAGTTTGGACTTGGCCTGCGATAAAAAGTACCAATCATCGGACTCACAATGGCGTGCTCTGAAGATGAGATAGTCGGCGCCGCAATATGGGCGGGTGCAGCAATAGACATTGGGGCAGATGCAAGCACTTGTGGTACGGCGTAAGCAACTGGAGGCGAAGCGCTTGGGGCGCCTACTGAAATCTCAATTTCAAATTCATCCGTTTTGTATCCGAACGTAGTGAAAATGCCCGCATCTTTAATGAGGGCAACAATTTCCTTCACCTGTTTCATTGTGAACTCAGGTGGCACCTTCACTTTAGCCGCAGCTTTTTTTGCTGGAACTTTTTTTGAGGTCTTTGTATTTACTTTCGCTTTTGGGGCGACTTTCTTTTTTGTTTGCACTGTCTCGTATTTTTAGTTAATATTTTCTCTAATGAAATTTAAAGTATCATCAGATGAAATGCTTTAAGGGTAAACACTTAAAAATGCAAATATCTTCAAAAAAACTCCATTAAATGCCACAAAAGCTCTCCCGCATCACTCCTCCAGAAGAAATATTGGAAGAATCGGCCAAATCGAGCATGGCAGAAAAGGTTTTACTTATTCTGGAAACCATTGCTCAATCCGAATTTCCCCTCACACTTGAGACTATTTCTACGGGGACCGGCTTAGCCAAACCTACTGCATTTAGATTACTGAACACCCTAGTTGCGCAAGGATTCATTGAGCGCGACCCTAATGGCAGACGCTTTCAGCCTAGTGCAAAACTCAGAATCCTGGGAATCAATATTCTTTCAGTGGACTCGATTCGATCACAACGCGTAGCAGTCATGAAACGTTTGGTCGAAGAAATTGGCGAAACCTGTAACTTTAATATTCTGGATGGCAACAAAGTAATGTATCTAGATCGCGTCGAAACGAGCGCGCCTATTCGCCTTCACGTTGACCTTGGAATGCGTGTACCGCTTCACTGCACTGCTAGTGGAAAACTATTTCTCTCTGGCATGACTGAATTGCAAGTTCAACGCTCGCTAGGAAACGAGCCTTTCGAGATCTACACACCAAAAACAATTACCCACTACGACAAATTATTTTCTGAGTTAGAAAAAATCCGTCAAAACGGCTATGCCCTTGATGAATCGGCCTTCCTAGAAGGATTTATTGGTATCGCAGTTCCAGTCATTAATTCCAAACAAAAAACTTTTGCCACGATTACCGCCCATGGCCCCGCACCTCGTATGCAAGAAAAATCGATTGATTTTTATATCAAACCTTTAAAACGCGCTGCACAAGATATACAAAGTAGCCTATTTGAAAATAGTAATTAATTTCTTGGAATTTATATGACAACTCCTGTAATCATCACCGTTGCAATGACTGGCGCAATTCCGCGTAAAAAAGATTGCCCTGGTTTGCCAGTAACTACCAGCGAACAGATTGAAGAAACGCATAAGGCTTTTGAAGCAGGTGCATCTCTTGCACACATTCACGTGCGCAACCCAGATGAAACTCCAAGCTCAGATCCTGATTTATATGCAGCAGTACAAGAAGGTATACAGAAACATTGCCCTGGAATGATTATTCAATTCTCCACCGGTGGTCGCGGTCGAGATCAAGCGGCACGTGGCGGGATGCTATTCCACCGACCTGATATGGCTTCTTTGGCAACTGGTTCTGTAAACTTCCCAACTGGTATCTATGAAAATCCCCCAGAATTTGTCGATGGCCTTGCCAGCGAAATGCTGAAGTATGAAATCAAGCCTGAAATTGAGATATTTGATCTAGCCATGCTTTACAACGCAGCAAATCTCATTGAACGTGGTCTCCTAAAAGCGCCAGCTCATGTGCAGTTTGTGATGGGCATTCCTAATGCGATGCCAGCAAGACGTACAGTTCTAGAGTTTCTGATTTCAGAATTAAAAGCAGTGATGCCTGACGCTACATGGACTGCAGCAGGCATTGCACGTCACCAATTGACTGTAAATGAGTGGACTCTTGAATTGGGTGGTCACGTAAGAACTGGACTTGAAGACAATACGCGCTTCGATAAAACTCGCGCAGCAAAAGATAATGCCGAGCTTGTAGCGCGCTTAGCTGAAATAGCGCCCACTTATAACCGCACAGTTGCAACGCCAGCACAAGCGCGTGAAATTTTGGGATTAAGAAAGCACTAAACAGCATGTCAAACACATCGTTCGATTATATTGTTGTCGGCGGGGGTTCATCCGGCTGTGTTTTAGCCAACCGCCTCTCAGAGGATCCTCAGAATTCTGTTTGCCTGATTGAGGCAGGACCTAAAGATCGTTCACCTTGGATTCATCTGCCAATTGGTTATGCAAAGACGATGTGGGACCCAAAGCTCAATTGGAAATTTCAGACCGAGCCGGATCCTGGCGTGAATAATCGGCAAATTTATTGGCCCAGAGGCAAGACTCTGGGAGGCTCAAGCTCTATTAATGGCTTAATATTTATTCGAGGACAAAAGGAAGATTACGATACCTGGCGTGATCTGGGTAACCCCGGCTGGGGTTGGGATGATGTGCTGCCCTATTTCAAAAA
>CANCPL010000018.1:0-30970 GCA_947380065.1 Burkholderiaceae bacterium
TGGTTCACTTTGAGCTACCTGCCAATCGCTCACATGGTTTGGTTCTGGCCTGGTCCAGATGACATCAAAGATGCTGCATCACTCGAAGCAATTACTGCTCGTGCTGGTTGGTTGTGGCAAAAAGGTGTTCTCGACTTTGCTGGCGGTACTGTTGTGCATATCAATGCTGCGATCGCTGGTTTGGTTGGTTCCTTTGTTATCGGCAAGCGTTTGGGCTACGGTAAAGAGGCAATGAAGCCACATAACTTAGTTTATGTAATGGCTGGTGCTGCCCTCTTGTGGTTCGGCTGGTTTGGTTTCAATGCTGGTTCAGCTCTTGAGGCAAACGGTAGTGCTGCCTTGGCATTCGTGAACACATATTTAGCTACTGCTGCTGCTGTATTAGGCTGGTCAGTTGCTGAGTGGGTTCTCAAAGGTAAGCCATCCATGTTGGGCGCTGCATCTGGTTGCGTAGCAGGTTTAGTTGCAATTACTCCTGCAGCTGGATTTGCCGGTCCAATGGGTTCAATCATCATTGGTTTGGTTGCTGGCGTAGTCTGCCTCTGGGGTGTTACTGGCCTGAAGAAGATTTTGGGCTCAGATGACAGCTTGGACGTATTTGGTGTTCACGGCGTAGGCGGTATTACTGGTGCATTGCTGACTGGTGTATTTGCTGATCCAGCATTGGGTGGCTCTGGTATTTGGGATTATGTGGCTAACGCTGTTGCTCCTGATTACTCGATTGCTAGCCAATTGTGGATCCAAGCTCAAGGCGTGATTACCACCATTATTTGGTCCGGCGTTGTTTCTTTCGTTGCCTTCAAATTGATCGATATCGTGATTGGTTTGCGTGTTAAGGAAGAAGAAGAGCGCGAAGGATTAGATATCAGCTCACACGGTGAGACTGCTTACGAGTCTTAATCAGTATTTACCCCTCACTGGGCGGCCCTGGTTGGCTGCCTAGTTTTAAGCGCGGGATCCTCGGATCCCGCGTCTTTCTTTTAATAATCTTACAATGGTGGAATGGTTCCACATCTCATCACTGCACTCACCGGCCCTTTGCTCGAATTAGAGTCAAAGGTTCTAGAAGCAACCCCAACTATTGAGCGTTGGTTTAGGCTGGAGTGGCAAGAACACACCCCGCCTTTTTACTGTTCAGTGGATTTGCGTAATTCCGGCTTTAAGTTGGCTCCGGTTGACACCAATCTTTTCCCTGGGGGGTTTAACAACCTTTCGCCGCAGATGCTGCCGCTTGCCGTTCAAGCTGCTATGGCTGCCATTGAGAAGATTTGTCCTGAAGCTAAGAATTTATTATTAATTCCTGAGCGCCACACTCGCAATACTTTCTATTTGCAAAATATAGCTCGCTTGTCTTCAATATTGCGTCAAGCCGGATTGAATGTTCGACTAGGCACCTTCTCAGAAGAAATTAAGAAACCTACCTGGATTGAGTTGCCGGATGGCAATCGCCTATTAATGGAGCCGCTTGCCCGATTGGGTCTTAAGAAGCAGCGTTTAGGTCTCAAAGATTTTGATCCTTGCTCGATTCTGTTGAATAACGACTTATCGGCAGGTATCCCTCCGATTCTAGAAAATATCTATGAACAGTACTTGCTGCCTGGCTTGCATGCTGGTTGGCATATCCGTCGCAAATCGAACCACTTTGCTGCATATGAAGAGGTGGCGAAGAAATTTGCCAAAGTGGTTGATATCGATCCATGGATGATTAACCCCTATTTTTCAAGCTGCTCAAATATTAATTTCCACGAGCGCAAAGGTGAAGAAGAGTTACAAACTGCAGTAGAGCAAGTCTTGAAAAAGACCGCTAAGAAATATCGCGAATATGGAATTAAAGAGAAGCCTTATGTAGTTGTGAAGGCAGATGCCGGCACATATGGAATGGGCGTGATGGTCGTGAATGATCCCTCTCAGCTAAAGGGTTTGAATCGTAAAGACCGCAACAAAATGAGTGTGGTCAAGGAAGGCCTTGAAGTTAGTGATGTGCTGATTCAGGAGGGTGTCTATACCTTCGAGAAGGTTAATGAAGCGGTTGCCGAACCAGTGGTGTATATGATCGATCGTTACGTCATCGGTGGTTTCTATCGTGTTCATACTGATCGTGGACCAGATGAAAACCTGAATGCACCAGGAATGCACTTTGTGCCTCTGGCTTTCGAGCAAAACTCAATGCCTGATCTAGGGGCTAAGCCGGGAAGCGCCGCTCCTAATCGCTTCTACTTATATGGTGTAGTTGCTCGCCTAGCGCTACTTGCTGCATCATTGGAGTTAGAGCGTACTGACCCTAATGCCGAAGCTGCATAAATAAAATACTAATCTCTCAATAGAAAAATGAACCTTCTTTTTATTGCGGACCCCCTTGATTCTTTTAAGATTCAAAAAGATTCCACGTTCGCAATGATGCGAGTTGCGCAAGAGGCGGGACATCGTTTGTGGTTTTGCCAAAGTAAAAATGTATTGTGGAGAGATGATTATGTAGTTGCCGATTGCCAGTCTTTGGTAATTAAGCCAAGCTCTACGACTTGGTTTGAACTGGGTGAGATTGAGTCTCGAGCGCTCAACTCTTTTTCTGCGGTCCTAATGCGTACGGATCCGCCATTCGATATTGAATACCTCAATACCACTTGGTTGTTATCAGCAGCAGTTCGCCAGGGCGCAAAAGTATTTAATGAGCCAAGTGCTGTTCGCGATCACTCAGAAAAGCTATCCATTACAGAATTTCCGGATCTTATTCCACCCACTTTAGTTACGCGTGAATTGGCAGCTGTAGAGCGTTTCCATCAAACTCACCGAGATATCGTGATCAAACCCTTAGATGGCATGGGGGGTATGGGCGTATTTAGAGTGGGTGCTGATGGCCTTAATCTTGCAAGCATCGTCGAAACGCTTGGTGAGAATGGCGCCAGAACCTTGATGGCCCAACGTTTTCTTCCTGAAATTACCCAGGGCGATAAGCGCGTGCTTTTAATTGGCGGAGAAGTGGTGCCGTTTGCGCTAGCTCGCATACCTCAGGGTAGCGAAATCCGGGGCAACTTAGCTGCGGGCGGTAAAGGTGTTGCAATGCCCTTAACTGAGACTGAAAAAAGAGTCGCCGAAAAATTAGCGCCGGTTTTAAATCAGCGTGGATTATTCTTAGTGGGATTAGATTTAATTGGTGGCTACCTCACAGAAATTAATGTGACAAGCCCTACTTGTTTTGTTGAAATTACCAATCAAACTGACTTTAATGTCCCGCAATTTTGGTTGACTGCACTAGAGAAAGCATCAGCATAAATATGGTTGGAATTGTCATCGTGGCTCACACACCAGTTGCTAGCGCAATGCTAGGGTTTGCTGAACACGCTTTTGGTGTATTGCCTGAACGAGTTCGTGCGGTGGATATTCCGCCTCATGAAGATACCAGGGCGAGTTTTGATCGAGTGCTCAAGGCTGCTTACGGTGTGAATACGGGTAATGGCGTCCTGATTTTGACGGACGTAATGGGCGCAACCCCTGCCAATGTAGCCTCTAAGCTGGAGGCCCTCGGTCCATTATCGGGATTGAATGCACCCGTAATTGTGCTGGCGGGATTAAACCTCCCGATGCTGATGCGTTGCATCTCTCATCGGGGGGGGAGTTTAGAGGAATTGGCACAGAAAGCGCTTGCTGGCGGACAACACGGCATCTTGCGCTTAGGTGCAAAAGTAAATCAAGAATAAATAAAGGCCCTTACACAATGCCTATCGCAGAAATTGAAATCATTAATAAATTAGGCTTGCATGCTCGTGCATCTGCAAAGCTTTCGCAGTTAGCTGCGCAGTTCCCCTGTGAAATATTCCTGTCACGTAATGGACGTCAAATTAATGCTAAGAGCATTATGGGCGTGATGATGTTGGCAGCAGGAATTGGCAGCACTGTAACCCTTGAGACGGTTGGTGAGAAAGCGGATGAAGCAATGCAAGCGCTCACTGCATTAATTAATGACCGCTTTGGCGAAGGCGAGTAAATAGCATGACTTTTGCTTTGCACGGAATTCCGGTATCAAAAGGCATTGCTATTGGCAGGGCGGTACTGATTTCACGTGCAGCATTAGAGGTGAGTCATCACCTAGTTGAGGCTGGCAAAGAAGAGGCTGAAGCTCAAAAGCTATTGGATGCATTTGATCAGGTTCGTCTAGAGCTTGATCAATTACGCCAGGGATTGCCAAAAGATGCGCCACAAGAGATGGCGGCATTCTTGGATGTACATAGCATGATTTTGGCCGACCCATCTTTGGCTGAAAAGCCCATTAAATTAATTCGTACGCAACGATTAAATGCGGCCTGGGCTTTAACAACTGAACTCAATGATCTTTTGGAGCAATTTGCAGACATCGAGGATACGTATTTAAAAGAGCGTGCCCATGACATTCGCCAGGTTGCTGAGCGCGTCATTAAGGCATTAAATGCCCAGAAAAAAGACGTATTAAATGATTCTGATTTTTTACCCACGACTGATATTGGGGTTGACTCAATCATCGTCGCTCATGATATTGCTCCACACGACATGCTTCGTTTTAAAGAGCATGCGTTTACGGGTTTTGTAACTGATCTTGGTGGCAAGACCTCCCATACTGCTATTGTGGCTCGTAGTATGGAGATTCCTGCGGTAGTGGGTGTGCGGCACGCTAGTGAAATGATTCGTCACGGCGATTGGTTGGTATTAGATGGTGAGCGAGGGGTAGTAGTAGTCGCCCCTGATGAGCAGTTGCTGGCCGAATACCGCAAACTACAAACTCAAGTTTTAAAAGAAGTGCGCAAGCTTCAACAGTTAAAGCATGCAAAAACTGAAACGGCTGACCGTGTTGAGATTGAGTTATTGGCCAATATTGAATTACCAGAAGATGCGATTCAGGCGGTGAAGTTGGGGGCTGTGGGCGTTGGCCTGTTCCGCTCTGAATTTTTATTTATGGACCGCAAGCAGGCTTTGCCGGATGAAGAGCAGCAGTATCAAGAATATCGTCGCGTCGTTGATTTAATGCATGGCTTGCCTGTCAATATTAGAACGATTGACGTTGGTGCAGATAAGGCGCTGGGCGGTGGCGGTGATATTTCGCAAACAGGCACATCCCCATTGGGGTTGCGGGCGATTCGCTGGTCTTTAACAGAACCTGAAATCTTTTTAACGCAACTCAGAGCGATACTGCGCGCATCAGCACATGGTCAGGCGCGCATCATGATTCCAATGTTGGCGCATGCCAAAGAGATTGATGAAACTTTTAGGCTGATTGAAAAAGCCAAGCAGCAATTGCATCAACGTGGAAAAGCATTTAATCCAAACATACAAGTCGGAGCCATGATTGAAATTCCGGCGGCTGCTTTGGTGCTGCCATTATTCATAAATCGATTTGATTTTCTTTCTATTGGTACAAATGACTTAATTCAGTACACATTGGCGATTGATCGGGCAGATCATTCAGTAGCGCATTTATATGATCCTTTGCACCCAGCGATATTAAATTTATTGGCAAATATCATCGAACAAGCTAAGCGCGCAAATGTACCTGTTGCTGTTTGTGGTGAGATGGCTGGAGACCCTACGTTAACAAAGCTTTTGCTTGCATTAGGCCTGACCGATTTTTCAATGCACTTCAGTCAGTTACTGCTGGTTAAGCGCGAGATTCTAAAGGCCAATGTAGGTTTATTAAAAGCGCGTGTATCTAGAGTCTTGAAGGCTTATGAGCCCGAAGAGCAGGTAAAAGCTTTAGAGCGCTTGCTGTCTTAATGACTTAGTGCGTTGCTTAGTGCGTTATTTAGTGTGAGGAGCCGCACACTGAGCACTCAGAATTACGACTAATACGGATTTCATCTATTTGGGTGGTTCGACCATTCCAAAGCAACATACGACCCACTAAGGGCTCTCCAAAACCAATTAGGACTTGTAGTGCTTGAGCTGCTTGCATAGCTCCAATAATGCCCACTAATGGTGAGAAGATGCCCATGCTGGAGCAACTAACTTCTTCAAACTGTTCATTTGGAGAAAAGATGCAGGCATAGCATGGTGAGCTAGGGTCACTTGGATTAAAGACGCTGACTTGACCGTCAAACTGAAGGGCTGATCCTGAGACCAATGGAATTTGATGCTTGACGCAAGCAGCATTAATTAAGTGTCTGGTTGAAAAGTTATCCGTGCAATCTAGGACGACATTAACGCTTGGGAGCAATTCATCCAATAACGAAGCGGTAGCCTTAGCTTGAATGGTTTCAATCTGAATTGTGGAATTGAGCCGTTGAAGAAACTCTTTCCCAGAACTCACTTTACTTTTGCCGACGCTACTTTCATCATGCATGATTTGGCGTTGCAAATTGGTGAGCTCTACATCGTCATGATCTATTAGGGTAATGTGGCCTACGCCTGCTGCAGCGAGATAAGGTGCAGCAGCGCTACCCAGGCCGCCGGCACCTATAACTAATGCGTGTGCAACTAGAAGTTTCTCTTGGCCGGCGACATCAATTTCCTCAAGCAGCAAGTGCCTTGAGTATCGAAGTAACTGCTCGTCATTCATGTGCCAGCCGCAGAGATTAAAAGATTATTCGAGTTTGGATGAAGAGCGCTTCACAGGCTGGCCATTAATAAAAGCCACCGCTTGGGAGAGCATAAAGTCATCAGCACTTCCCAGTTCAGTGGGCTTCTTATTTTTTTCCTTCTCTTTTTCCTCGGGAGTCTTCTTGGCATTTTTTTCTTCAATGCGTTGTAACTCTTCGAGACGACGTTGTTCGCGGTCTTTAATTAGCTTGTCTTCAGCAGATTGCTTATTGCGTAGATGTTTTTCGCTATCAATCTCGCGAGTAATTAATACGTCATCAGGATCGCCATCTTTATTTTGATCGACTGGAATATCTGGCTTAACACCAAAAGCCTGAATCGATTTTCCGCTCGGGGTGTAGTAATAAGCGGTAGTAATCTTCAGCGCAGAGTCATTGGTAAGGGGGCGAACAGTTTGCACTGAGCCTTTACCAAAGGTCGTTTTCCCAATAATGGTTGCGCGCTTGTAGTCCTGAAGTGCGCCAGCCACAATTTCAGAAGCTGAAGCGGAGTAGGCGTTCACCAAAACCACCATAGGCAATTTCTTAAAGATGGCTGGAATACCTGCCAAAGGATCGCCAGGCTCATTGAGGCGATACATGGCTGGGGTGGCATTAAATACCTGTTTTGAATCTGGAGACTGACCTTTAGTGGAAACAATGATCGCGTCAGCTGGCAAGAATGCCGCAGCTACACCTACAGCGCCTTGCAATAATCCACCGCCGTTGTTGCGAAGATCCAGAATGATGCCTTTGAGCTTCGGATCTTGATTGGCAATATCGGTCAATTTCTTAGCAAGATCGGGAACAGTACGCTCTTGAAAACTGGTGATCCTTACCCAAGCTATATCGTTGTCGAGAATTTTTGTTTTGACAGATTGAACTTTAATTTCTGCTCGTGTAATCGTTACTGGAAAGCTTCGTTCTTCACTCTTACGGAACACTGTCAAGGTAATTTTGGTTCCAGGGGTGCCGCGCATGGTACGCACCGCTTTATCTAAAGACATGCCGCGTACAGGTTTGTCATCAAGGCGTGTAATTAAGTCACCCGCCTGAAGGCCTGCGCGCGCAGCAGGGCTGTCTTCAATAGGATTTAGTACTTTAACCACACCATCTTCAGAAGTAATTTCAATTCCGAGGCCCGCAAACTTTCCAGAAGTTTGCTCTTGCATTTCTGAAAAATCTTTTTTATCTAAGAAGGTGGAATGTGGGTCAAGACTACTCACCATGCCTTTAACGGCATCTGTCAATAATTGTTTATCTTCAATAGGCTCAACATACTCGCGCTTAATCTGGGCAAAGACATTGGATAGTGTCCGTAACTCGTCCAAGGGTAGCTGGGTGCTTTGCTGCTGTGCGGTCGCAGAGAGTTGGATTGTGGCTGCCACGCCCGCTATAAGACCGACGGCTATTAGGGCAAAGTTCTTTAGAAATTGGCGCATATCTCTTTTGCTTTAATCCAAATAAAAGTGTTGAATGGGTTTGAGGTTATCGTCTAATTCGTAAACAAGAGGAACGCCATTAGGAACGTTTATCTCCATGATGGCTTCATCAGACAGTTGGTCTAAATACTTAATTAATGAGCGGATGCTATTTCCATGTGCCACTAAGAGAACGCGTTTGCCGGCCTTTAGTGCAGGAGCAATAGACTCATTCCACAATGGCAACACACGCTCAACGTTATCTTTAAGACACTCGCCCAATGGAATATCCGAGGTATTTAGTTTGGAGTAACGAGCATCATTTTTTGGATTACGCTCATCTTCGAACTCAAGCAAGGGTGGACGTACGTCATATGAGCGACGCCAAATATGAACTTGTTCATCACCATACTTCGTTGCTGTCTCTGCTTTATTGAGGCCAGTAAGCGCACCATAGTGACGCTCATTGAGGCGCCAGCTATGAACTACTGGAAGCCACATTAAATCCATGGCGTCTTGGACATGCCAAAGGGTGCGAATGGCGCGCCTTAAAACAGAGGTATAGGCGATATCAAATTCATAGCCTGCTTTACGCAGATTTTCGCCTGCTGCTAAGGCCTGTTCTACGCCTTTAGGGGTTAAGTCAACGTCCGCCCAGCCGGTGAAGCGGTTTTCAAGGTTCCAGGCGGATTCGCCATGACGAATAAGGACAAGTTGTTTCATAGAGCCATTCTATAATCTGATGATGAACTTTCTTACTCAAATTGATAATTTAGCGCTTATTGCCCTTCTGATAGTTTCGGGCATAGCGCTTTTCCTACCCACATTATCTACGCTTATTGGGGGAAAAGGCTTGTCCCCTACAGAAGCGACGATTTGGATTAATCGACGCAAAGCATATGTGCTGGATTTGCGTTCGGAGGAGGATTTCAAAGCAGGGCATCTCCCTAGCGCCAAATTTGCCAATGCCAGTGGTTTAACAGTAGCCATTGAAAAGCTAAAGCTAGATCGCAAACTTCCCGTAATCTTAGTTTGCGAAACGGGCTCCCAATCACGCAAGCTCCTCGCTGAAGCTCAAAAACTAGGATTTGTAGAGGTAGGCACTTTAGATGGCGGTGTGCAGGCTTGGAAAGCAGCAGCTCTGCCGTTGGTGAAGTAAGGAGAAATTGATGCTTCCAGTAACGATGTATAGCACTCAGGTTTGCCCATATTGTGTAATGGCAGAAAAGCTCTTGCTCAAAAAAGGTGTTGCTAATTTGGAAAAGATTTTGATTGATCGCGATCCTGCTCAACGTGAAATCATGATGACGCGAACTGGTCGTCGTACTGTTCCTCAGATTTATATTGGGGACACCCATGTTGGCGGCTATGACGATTTAGTTGCATTGGATCGCGCAGGAAATCTTGATCCTCTATTGGCTTAATACTTAACAGATTTAAAATACAAAGAAAGTTAGCAATGACTGAACAATCTTCTACACCACAAGCAAGCGCCGAAAAAAATAAAGAACCTGGCTTTCGTATTCAGCGAATTTATCTAAAAGATTTATCCCTTGAGCAGCCGAATTCTCCTCAGATTCTATTGGTAGCATCTGAGCCACAAGTCCAGGTAGAGATTGATATTGCTGCCCTTCCTTTGGCTGAGGGGATTTTCGAGGTAGCCTTGAGTTCTACTGTGACTGCCAAGGTTGATTCAAAAGTATTGTTCTTGGTCGAAGCAAAGCAAGCGGGTATTTTTGAATTTAGTAATATTCCTGCTGAGCAAATTGATCCAATGCTTGGCATTACTTGCCCAACGATTTTGTATCCTTACTTGCGTTCAAACATCGCCGACATTATTAGCCGTGCAGGCTTCCAGCCAATTCACCTGAATGATATTAATTTCCACGGTATGTACGAGCATCGTTTGATGCAGGCTCAACAAGAAGCATCAGCAGGCGAAAGCGGATCCGCTGATGAGGGCAAGATTATCCTTCCCCATTAACTCTTAATAGCGAGCCCACAGATCATGAAAGTGACACTGCTTGGTGCTGGCGCTTGGGGAACAGCGATGGCGGCACAGGCCGCTCGCCACCTCCAAGAGGGTGATGTTTGTTTATGGTCGCGCAGTAAAGAGCAGCTAGCAGAGATTCAAGAGAGCGGTGAAAATCATGCTCATCTTTCAGGAATTAAGTTACCTGAAAAACTCAAGTTTGAAGACAACTTTTCTTCCGCAATTAAAAGGCTTTCTAGTAATGATTTGTTGGTTATTGCGACGCCGATGTCAGGGCTTGCAGAAACAATTGAACAAGTTTTAAGGATTGCCGAGCATCCTCTCAACATCATTTGGTTGTGCAAGGGCTTAGAGCCAAATACCGCGTTATTGCCACATCAAGTTGTCGCGCGTGAAAATGAAATCTATTCCCATGGGATAACGCATTCGTATGGTGCATTATCTGGCCCAAGTTTTGCTCGTGAGGTTGGTGCAGGCATGCCTTGCGCCTTAACAGTTGCGAGTAAATCTACAAAACTTTGTGAGACGGTTCAAGCTGCTTTTCACCACGGCAATATGCGCGTGTATTCAAGCGATGATTTGATTGGTGTGGAGTTGGGTGGCGCCATTAAGAATGTCTTGGCGATTGCTGCAGGCATTGGTGATGGCTTGGACTTGGGCCTTAATGCCCGCGCCGCTGTTCTCACACGTGGTTTGGCAGAAATGATGCGCTTAGTGAAGGCTGCGGGCGGTAAATCTGAAACTTGCATGGGTTTAACTGGCGTTGGAGATTTGATCTTGACTGCTACTGGCGACCTATCTCGCAATCGTCGTGTAGGTCTTGAGCTTGCTGCTGGTAAATCATTGCCTGAAATTCTTGCAGGTCTTGGCCATGTTGCCGAGGGCGTGCTTTGTGCTGCTGCTGTTGGAGATTTGGCGAGGCGTTTAGGTGTCGAAATGCCTATTACCGCCATGATGGGTGAGGTGCTGTCAGCTAAATTGAAGCCCCATGATGCCGTTAAAAAGCTGATGGGGCGCGATCCTAAAATCGAATCGTAATCCTTTCAATCGGTTGGCTTTGCTACTGCCCACCTGCAAGGCCATTTTGGCGCCATGCTTCATACACAACAATCGCTACAGTATTCGATAAATTTAAGCTCCGACTACTATCTTGCATTGCTAGACGCATACGATTTCCTGTTGGTATGGAGTCTCTTACTTCATTTGTAATGCCTTTAGTCTCCGAGCCAAATACAAAGTAATCATCTGGAGAGTATTTGCCTTCATGAAATTTTCCTGAACCCTTGGTAGTTAGGGCATAGAGATGTTGAGAATCAGGTTGTTCATCTTTCAAAAACTGCGCCCAATTTTTATGAACTTTTACTCTTGCAAACTCGTGATAGTCTAAACCGGCTCTGCGCAACTTCGCATCTTCCATCGGGAAACCGAGTGGCTCAATTAAATGTAGCTTAGCTCCTGTATTGGCGCACAAGCGAATGATGTTGCCTGTATTGGGCGGAATTTCTGGTTCGAATAAAACAATATTAAACATGTGACACTCTTTAAATTGATCGCATCGCCCTGAGTAGCACCCAATTGATTACGCGAGATACACCATTGTCCTTCAGAACGCGCGCAATTTCATTAAGAGTAGCCCCGCTGGTCATTACATCGTCAAAAATAATAACGGTCTTATTTTGCAGCCTATTAATGGAATTTGCGTCGATATAAAACATTCCTTGAATAGCTAGGTGGCGACTGCTTAGCGTGCTTCCTGCTTGGTGCTCAAAATAATGGTGACGCCGGAGTACATAGGGTGATTTTTGAATATATTTTCCGCAGTGTATCCGTTTGGCAATTTCCCAGCTTTGATTAAAGCCGCGCTGCACTAACTTTTGAATGCTAAGTGGAACTGGTAGTAAATAATCTGCGTAAATGTTTTGCTGCTCTTGGCTAACAAGTAGGTTCCATGTGTTGCTAAGAGCATTAGCAAATGCAATACGTTTTTGATACTTCAATTTATGCAGCGGTTTTTGTAACAATCCATCATATCGATCTAAACAATAGGTTTCATCAAAATGAGGCTGAGTAATTTGACATGGAGAGCAATGCTGCTGAACCAATTCAGAGGCTTGAAGTGCAATGCCACATTGGTAGCAACATTGATAATTAAACAAAGCATCATCCCTTAATGAGCTGAGACACTTATTACAAATTGAGAATTTTTGAAACTCCTGACAAGTAATGCATGCTGTTGGCAAAAGATGCTCGCAAATGGTTTGAAAAATGTTCTCTGGAAATCGCATGGGGCGCTGAGTATACTGAGCCTATGACCCAGCCCATCAGATGGTTACAAGATGAAATTGCAGATCGTATGCTGCAAAAATTGGACATTGTTAAGCTCGATGTAAAAGATATCTTGATCGTGCCGGATTTTGCTGGCAAACATTTAGATATGCTTGCTAAGCGCTTCCCAAAAGCGCGTACTTTTAGCATTACTGAAGCAGGTGTTTCGGGTTTACAAATGTGGCGCGCTAAAGCGCTTAGTAATTGGCGATCTTTATTTGCCAGTAACACCAGTCCTTTGGAGGGCTTCACCTCATCTGGAAGTTTTGATATTCCAGATAATTCTGTTGATTTAGTTTTTAGTGATCTTTTGTTGCAGGATTTACCCGACCCGAAATATTTCCTTCAAGAGTGTTGGCGTGTCCTGCGCGAAGGCGGTTTAATTACATTTAGTTATTTAGGGCCAGACACTGGCAAAGAGTTGCGCTCTCTGGAGCTTCCGGGGTTGCAGCTAAAGAGCTTATTGAGTCCTTGGGATATGCACGATATGGGCGATGCATTGCTTGGGGAGCGCTTTTCTGACCCAGTTATGGATATGGAGTACCTCACCTTGGATTACGAGAAGTCGGCCATATTACTGGCAGATATGAGTGCGCTGAAATTGATGCATTCCACCCCTCCCAAAGCGATTGAAAAAGAGGTTTTGCTGCAAAAAATCACTTTAGAAGTGGTTTATGGACATGCGTGGGCCCTCGGAAAGCACCTTGCAAAGGCAATGGACAACATCGCTTACATTGATCCAAATCAAATTGGGCGCAAGACTAGGTCAGATTCTGCCTAAGTGTAAGTGCTTACTATCATTTAAAGCTCGACCAAGATTGGTTCAGGCTGGGTTAACCAGGTTTGTTCTTGCGCCTAATTAACCCTATAATCACGGCTGGATGTATTGGCTTGAGACCGTTTTTTGGGCAATTTGTGGCATTTTTGCTACTTTGCTCACGACAATAAACAGAGAATAAGATGAATTTATTTGGGAAAGTCACTAGGGCTTCGCTCTATTTCGCAGTAGCTTTTGGCACTGCTTTTGCTCATGCAGCAGAGAATATGCCTGGTGGCCCAGCTGTTAATCAGCTGAATTTTGCGCCTCCTGCCACCAAAATCATGCAAGAAATCCATTGGTTGCATTGGATGATGTTGGTTATTTGTGCAGTGATTTTTATTGGTGTTTTTGGAGTGATGTTCTATTCCATCTTGAAACATCGCAAATCATTAGGTCATAAATCAGCATCTTTTCACGAGAGCACGACGGTTGAAATTATTTGGACAGTTATTCCATTGCTCATCGTTATCGGCATGGCATTGCCTGCAACAAAAACTGTTGTGGCGATGAAAGATACAACTAACTCTGATATCACTATTAAGACCACTGGCTATCAGTGGAAGTGGGGTTACGACTACATCAAAGGCGAAGGTGAGGGCATTAGTTTCGTATCTACTTTGGCCACTTCCCGCGAAGCAATTAATAATCTCGCACCTAAATCAAGCACCTACTTGATGGAAGTCGACAATGAAATGGTTGTGCCTGTAGGCAAGAAAATTCGTTTGATCACTACTGCTAATGACGTTATCCACGCTTGGACTATTCCAGCATTTGGCGTCAAGCAAGATGCGATCCCTGGATTCGTGCGCGACACTTGGTTCAGAGCCGACAAGATTGGCACGTTCCGCGGCCAGTGTTCTGAGCTCTGTGGTGCAGAACATGCTTTCATGCCTATCGTTGTGAGAGTGGTTTCGGAAGAGGACTACACCAAGTGGGTTGCTGAGAAGAAAAAAGAAATGGGCGCTGGGGGCGATGACCCATCTAAGGTTTACACCTTGGAAGAGCAAAAAGAGCGTGGCGCCAAAGTTTATGCAGCAAACTGTGCGGCTTGCCATCAACCAAACGGTAAAGGCGCAGGCGCATTCCCAGCATTGGATGGCAGCAAAGTTGTTAACGGTCCTAAAGCAGGTCAGTACAACATTTTGTTGAACGGTAAAAATGCTATGCCTAAATGGGCTGGCGTAATTTCGGATGGCGATATCGCTGCCGTTATTACCTATACCCGTAATTCATGGGGTAATAAAACGGGCGAAGTAATTCAGACCCAAGAGATTATTACTGCACGCGGCGGCAATTAATTCAAATTAACAAATACAGATAAAAACGAAACCGGAGTAATTCATGAGCACTGTCTCTACTACCCACGATCACGCACACGACCACGCGCATGACGATCACACACCACATGGTTGGCGTCGTTGGTTGTTTGCAACTAACCACAAAGACATCGGCACGATGTATTTGATATTCTCATTTGTTAGCCTATTGGCTGGTGGTGTGATGGCCTTGGGAATTCGTTTGGAATTGTTCCAACCGGGTTTGCAATTCTTGCGCCCAGAGTTTTTCAATCAGCTAACAACCATGCACGGTTTAGTGATGGTATTTGGTGCGATCATGCCGGCATTCGTTGGCTTTGCCAACTGGATGGTGCCATTGCAAATTGGTGCATCTGACATGGCATTTGCTCGCATGAACAACTTTAGCTTCTGGATTCTTCCAGTGGCGGCAACTTTGTTGTTGAGCTCATTCCTCGTTCCTGGCGGTGCTCCTGCAGGTGGTTGGACAATTTACGCGCCTTTGACCTCACAAATGGGCCCTGGTATGGATATGGCTATTTTTGCCCTCCATTTATTGGGTGCTTCTTCCATTATGGGGTCGATCAACATCATCGTCACTATTTTGAATATGCGCGCTCCTGGTATGACGTTGATGAAAATGCCAATGTTCTGCTGGACTTGGTTGATTACTGCTTACTTATTGATTGCTGTGATGCCGGTATTAGCAGGCGCCATTACGATGGTTCTAACTGACCGTCACTTCGGTACTTCTTTCTTCTCCGCTGTTGGCGGTGGTGACCCAGTCATGTTCCAGCATATCTTTTGGTTCTTTGGTCACCCAGAGGTTTACATCATGATTCTTCCTGCATTCGGAATCGTCAGTGAGATCATCCCAACTTTCTCTAGAAAGACCTTGTTTGGTTACAGCTCTATGGTTTATGCAACATCGTCTATTGCGATCTTGTCATTCATTGTTTGGGCTCACCACATGTTTGCAACCGGTATGCCGGTAACTGGTCAACTATTCTTTATGTACGCAACAATGTTGATTGCTGTTCCAACTGGTGTGAAGATTTTTAACTGGGTTGCAACAATGTGGAAAGGTTCAATGACCTTTGAAACTCCAATGTTGTGGGCCATTGGCTTTATCTTCGTATTTACGATGGGTGGCTTTACTGGCTTGATCTTAGCAATGGCGCCAATTGATATTGGCCTGCAAGATACTTACTACGTTGTAGCGCACTTCCACTATGTGTTGGTAGCGGGCTCATTGTTTGCCATGTTTGCCGGTTTCTATTACTGGTGTCCAAAGTGGACAGGCTATATGGCTAGCGAAACTCGCGGCAAGATCCATTTCTGGACTTCCATGATTTTCTTTAACATTACCTTCTTCCCAATGCACTTCCTGGGCTTGGCAGGT
The DNA here is from genome assembly GCA_947380065.1 of Burkholderiaceae bacterium. Classification (GTDB taxonomy): domain Bacteria; phylum Pseudomonadota; class Gammaproteobacteria; order Burkholderiales; family Burkholderiaceae; genus Polynucleobacter. Next base: position 15,796 of record CANCPL010000018.1, read on the forward strand.
ATGCCACGTCGCTACGCAGATTATCCAACTCAGTTTGCTGATTTCAATTCGATTGCTTCGATTGGCGCTTTAGGCTTTGGTTTATCACAGGTTTATTTCTTACTATTCGTGGTATTGCCAGCGTATAGCGGTAAAGGTGAAAAAGCACCGATGAAGCCATGGGATGGTGCCAAAGGTCTTGAGTGGACTGTACCGTCACCAGCGCCACATCACACTTTCGAAACTCCGCCTAGTGCAGAGCAAATGCGTGAAGCAGGAATTTAAGTCTTCAGAGAAGCAAGCCCTTGCTGCGAATAATCGCAGGATGGGCTTTATTCTTTTGACAGTTGTTGTGACATTTTTTATAGGTATTGTGATCAAACGGAGTATGTTGGGTTAATCCTGCGATGACGATGGTTTCAACTCAATCACTGAATCGCCAAATTTTATTAAAGCTCTTAATTGCAGCAGTAATGATGTTTGGTTTTGGTTACGCTTTGGTTCCGATGTACAAGGCCTTGTGTGAGGTCACTGGAATTAATGTAGTGACGAGTAAGAACGATTATGGTGTAAGAGCCTTTAGTCCCAATAAGGTAGGCAATACCCAGGTTAACTATGCTCGTACAGTGACGATTGAGTTTGATTCAAATAGTCGTGGCCCGTTTACGTTTAAGCCGGTGAAGAATTTTTTAGAAGTGCATCCGGGTGAAATGACTGAGATTGTTTATGAGGTAACCAATAATCTTGGGCGCACTGTGCGTGCACAGGCAATACCGAGTTACGCACCAAAGAGTGCGACGGAGTTTTTTACGAAATTAGAGTGTTTTTGTTTTCAGGAGCAAACACTAGCAGCAAATGAAACAAAAAAGATGCCGGTAGTCTTTGTGATTGATGCAGGTTTACCGGATGATGTAAAAACAATTACTTTGTCATATACCTTCTTTGAGTTGGGCTTAGGCGGTACGCCACCGGCCCCTAAATCGAAAGTGGTTTCATGAAAAAGAAAAGTAGTTTTATGCAGTCTATGAAAGCCGTGATGTGGGGCTTTTTGGGTGTGCGTAAGAAATCAGGTTTGCAGGAAGATGTTGCTTCATTAAGTTTTGTGCACATTATCATTGCAGGAGTTATTGGCGCCGTGATTTTTATGGGCGTCCTCCTGTTGATAGTGAAAGTAGTTGTGTCCCATTGATTATTTTTTGATTTAATAGAGAGAATAAGATGTCATCTAATTCAACCCCATACTATTTCGTCCCTGGACTATCTAGACATCCAGCAATGGCCGCCTTAGGCTTGATTGCTTTTGCCTTTGGTATCTCTGGGTGGGTAAATCATGCTTCTTGGGGCGGCCCCTTGACCCTTGCGGGTGTGGCATGGGTTCTGTATGTGCTCTATAACTGGTTCGGCGACACGATTGCAGAGTCAAATGCTGGTATGAATGGTGTCAACGTAGACATTTCTTATCGCTGGTCGATGGCCTGGTTCATCTTCTCTGAAATCATGTTCTTCGGCGCTTTCTTTGCAGCTCTCTTCTATGCGCGCAATATTGCAATGCCTTGGATGGGTGATGTTGAGAGCAAATTGATTTGGCCTAATTTCCAGGCTGTTTGGCCAAATGATGGCCCTGCTGGTTTGGTTGAGAAATTCACAACTATGGGTCCTTGGCCCATTCCAACTATTAATACATTGTTGCTATTGAGCTCTGGTGTGACTATTACTATTGCTCACCATGCATTAGTAGAAAATCACATGAAAAAAGCCATCATTGGCTTGGCTGCAACGGTTGGCTTGGGTGCTGTCTTCTTGGGCTTCCAAGTTTATGAGTACTACCATGCGTACCATGCCTTGAACTTGAAGCTGACTTCAGGTATTTATGGCTCTACATTCTTCATGTTGACTGGCTTCCATGGTTTCCACGTGTTCCTTGGTGGCACCATGCTGGCGATTGTGTTGCGTCGTATGATTCGTGGTGACTTTACTTCTAAGCATCACTTTGCATTCGAGGGTGCTGCTTGGTACTGGCACTTCGTTGACGTAGTCTGGCTGGGGCTTTACATCGCTGTTTATTGGATGTAATTCAATAAAAATCGGGGCTTAAAGCCCCGATTTGTTTTTAAGTGCTCATTTATGGGTGCACTTTTTAATTGGTGCCTACTTTAATACCGGTAGCTTCAATCAGGCCAAAATAATGGGCCAGGAGAATTCCCAGAAATAAGGCGATAGATAAGCCAATACGCAGCATGAGCGAGTGAACCATTCTCGAGCTATTGCCCCTATCTTTCATCATGTAATACAAGGCTGATCCTAAGCTAAAAACAATCATTAGTAGGACAATCGGAATAAGCCACTTCATCTCAAATCCTTATTTTTAAATCTCTTGAATAGTCTTTTTACTGCCCTCATTGCTAAGCGCATAGTTGCTACTTTATCAGCCTTGCTAGTCGTTGCTATCGGCTGTAGTGCTGGTATTTGGCAGCTGAGTAGGGCCGAGACCAAAATTGCTTTAGCAGCCACTTTACTGGCTAGGCAGAAAATGCCTATCTTGAGCGCAAATGTAGGTTCTTTGACATTAGAAGAGGCGAGTGAGCGCCGCATGATTGCCCGTGGACAATATATTCCAGAGTCAGCTATTTGGTTAGATAACCGACCAAGACCTATTCCTCCAAGCGGTAGTTCTTCAGCGCAGTCCGGTTTTTACCTCCTGATGCCCTTGAAGCTGGAGGGCAAGGATGAGGTTCTTTGGGTAAACCGGGGTTGGGCGCCTCGCAATAACGAAAATCGTGAGACTTTGCCGCCCGTGCAAACTCCAAATAAGGTGGTCAATATTGAAGGCATTGTATTTGCTCACCCCGGCAAGGTATTTGAGTTGGGTAGCAACAAGATCACTGCGGATGTTAGCAGACCTAGGATCGAGCAAAACTTTGATTTAACCGCTGAAGTTAAGCTGCATAGTTGGAATCAAGCCCCCTTTATCTTGCGTGAGGTAGAGGTTGGCAGAGAGGATGGCTTGCTGCGTGATTGGGCGCCCCTGACAAGTGGAGTCGATCGCCATTATGCTTATGCATTCCAGTGGTTTGCCTTGGCTTTTTCTGGATTTTTATTTTGGTTGGTAAGCGGTCTGCGGCAATATAAACTGCGGGGTTTTGCGAATGGGGATCAAGGGTGAGTGATAAAGAGTTATTAATTCCAGCATCACAGATAGATGCATCTGCTATTAATGCGCGCACGCGTCGCGGACGCATTCAGATGTTGTTGTTGTTGCTTGCTTGCGCCTCTCCGGTTATAGCCTCATATTTTGCCTATTACGTTATTAAGCCAGAGGGCGGTAAAACGAATTTGGGCACGCTCGTTTATCCAGCGCAAGAGTTTAATGCCGCATGGCTTGATGTGCCGGTTAAAGGTAAGTGGACTCTTTTAATTGCTCGTCCAGCCGGTGAGTGCCAAATAAAAGACGAGAAATGTATTGAGGCATTATTTCTGATGCGTCAAACAAGAGTGGCTATGGGTAGAGAAAGCGGACGCTTACAGCTGATCTGGGTCAATACAGATGGCAAGCTTGTTGATCCTGAAGTTACCAAGATTTATGATGAGAAAGTAGCCGGTCTCAAAATAGTAGATCTACCAGAGGATCCGAAGGCCAAGACTGAATTTGAGGCTTGGTTGAATAAAGAAGGGGCAGGAGAACAGATTCAATTGATCGATCCGAGCCCAGCAAAGATGATGTATTTCCCAGTGACAAATTCCCCTAAAGAATTTTCCAGCATGAAAAAAGACTTGGAAAAGCTTTTGAAGTTAAATCACAAGGGCGAGAATTTGTAATGCCAAGTTTGATTTTGTTTCTGGAGTTAGCGGCAATCGCAACGGTTTTTGCAGGCCTACCGCTACTCTATGTTTGGAGAAAGCCAGGTTATGATTTTTTCCAAAAACTGAATTGGATATTGGTCTTCATGACTTTTGATCTGATTGTGTTTGGTGCGTTTACGCGCCTCACGGATTCTGGGTTGGGTTGTCCTGATTGGCCTGGATGCTATGGAACTTCCAATCCTCTTCACGCGCTAAGCGATATTCAACAGGCCGAAAACGCCTTGCCAACAGGTCCTGTAACAGTCATTAAGGCTTGGATTGAGATGATTCACCGCTATTTGGCGATGACAGTAGGCGCCTTGATTTTGGTGCAAGTAGCTATTGCATTTACCAGGCTGAAATCTTTAGGCAAGAATCCCTTGCTTGGTAGCTTTGGCTTACTTTTATTGGTCTGCGTTCAAGGTGCATTTGGCGCTTGGACAGTCACCCTCAAGTTACAGCCGATCATCGTTACTATTCACTTGATGTTGGCTTTGGTCTTGCTTGCTGGTTTAACGGTCTATGCGCAGCAATCATGGGAAAGCAAGTCTTCTACTGTGCGCTCAATTCGAATCCGACCACTTTCTGCACAACTGCTTTCTCTTTCTTTCATCGTTTTATTTATTCAGATTTTCTTGGGAGCCTGGGTGAGCACTAATTACGCCGTCTTGGCATGCCCAGATTTTCCGACTTGTTTGGGAAGCGCTTGGCCAGAGACCAATTGGAGTGAGGGTTTTACTCTTTGGCGTCAATTAGGTCTAAATGCTCAGGGAGAATTTATCTCTCCAGTCGCTCTGCAAACTATTCATTGGGCCCATCGGCTATTGGCAATACTGGTATTGGCAGTGCTTGGTGCTTTAGGACTGAAGGCCCTGCAGCTTGCAACACCTGTCTTATCAAGCCTTAGCCACCTGGCTAAGCTTTTGCTAGGTGTGCTTTCCTTGCAGGTAATTACTGGCGTTTCTAATGTGGTGTTTCAGTGGCCCCTATTCGCTGCTTTATTGCACACCGCTGGGTCTGCCGCTTTGGTATTCTGTTTGGTCAGAATGAGTTATTGGGCATCTTGGAAGCCTTTCATGCAAAAGAAGATGGCATAAATATGAGTTCTCCTCAAGCAAACGCACCGGTAGCTATGCCACGTTGGCGTCAATATTGGGTTTTAACCAAGCCAAGAGTGACTCAGCTCGCCGTTTTTTGTGCGGTCATTGGAATGTTCTTGGCAACACCTGGGATGGTTTCCTACCCAGTGCTCTTTGGCGGCATTGTTGGTATTTGGCTTTTAGCCAGCGCCGCATTTGCAGTGAACTGTTTGATTGAACAGGCTGTTGATGCAAAGATGAAGCGCACTGCTTGGCGCCCATCCGCGACAGGCGAAGTTACACCATTTCATATTATTGTTTTCTCAATTGTTCTGGGGTCGCTCGGAATGATTATTTTGTGGAATTTTTGCAATCCTTTAACAATGTGGCTAACACTTGCTACTTTTGTTGGGTATGCAGTGATTTATACGTGGCTACTAAAGCCTGCCACGCCCCAAAATATTGTGATTGGCGGTTTGTCTGGTGCTATGCCACCAGCGCTAGGTTGGGCAGCAGTAACTAATACGCTTTCTGCAGAAGCCTGGCTTTTGGTTTTGATTATTTTTGTTTGGACCCCTCCACATTTCTGGGCACTGGCTTTATATCGTCGTGATGACTATGTTCAATCGGGCTTACCGATGCTGCCTGTAACGCACGGAGAGCGCTTTACGCTACTCAATATAGTGCTTTATACCTTGATATTAATTGCTGCTACTATGCTGCCCTATATCTATGGCATGAGCGGTCTTGTCTATTTAATAGCGGCAATTATTTTGGGCTTATTGTTCCTAGCCTATGTCGTTGCGCTATTTATTTCATACACCGATGCTTTGGCCAAAAAGACCTTCCGCTTTTCCATTACCTATCTTTCGCTACTCTTCGCGGCACTCTTGGTAGACCATTATTTCCTCTGAGATTAATATGAATTTTCTGCGCATTTGCTTTCTAGCAATTCTTTGTTTTGTATTGACTGCTTGCAGCCCAAAGCCAGAGTTTAAAAATATTGATATCACTGGCAGCACAGCCTTTGGTAAAGACTTTAGCTTGCCCGATCCTGATGGTAAGGTAAGGACTTTGGCGGACTTTAAGGGTAAGGTTGTGGTGATGTTTTTTGGCTATACCCAGTGTCCCGATATCTGCCCAACGACATTGACGGAGATGCAACAAGTCATGACTCTTCTTGGCCCTCAGTCAGATAAGGTGCAGGTCCTTTTTGTCACGGTGGACCCAGAGCGCGATACTGCTGAGATTCTCAAGCAGTACGTTCCCGCATTTGATCCCCGTTTCTTGGGCTTGCGCCCTGCAGATGAGGCTGCCTTGGAGAAAGTGACTAAAGACTTTAAGATTTATTACAAGAAAGTGCCCGGAAGTAAACCAGGTTCTTACACAATGGATCACACAGCAGGTAGCTATGCATTTGATCCCGAGGGTCACTTACGCTTGTATATCAAGCACGCCCAAGGCCCAGAAACCTTGGCGCATGACTTAAAAGAATTGCTGAAGTAAAAAAGTAAGCAGTTTGTTGCTTATGCTTCTTAGGCTGCCTGCAACAAGCTACGCATCTTTTTGAGAGCGGCAGTTTCAATTTGGCGAACGCGTTCTGCTGAGATACCATATTCACTAGCTAAATCATGCAATGTCTTAGTGCCATTGCCTTCAGCATCCATCGCCAACCAACGAGATTGCACGATGTTACGGCTACGCTCATCTAAAGCCATGAGTGCTTGATCTAACTTAGGACCTTGAAGTGCATCTTCCTCAGCGCTGGCAATACGCGCAGTAGGCTCTTGAGAGCTATCTGCTAGCCATTGAATGGGAGCGTAAGCTGACTCATCATCGCTATCATCACCATCGAGTGCAATGTCTCCACCAGCAAGGCGCATTTCCATTTCTTTAACGTCAGAACCTTTGACATCAAGGGCTTTAGCTAAAGCCTCTATTTCACTTGGGGTAAGCGCACTTAAGGTTGGTTTGTTGCTGCGTAAATTAAAGAACAGCTTACGTTGAGCCTTAGTTGTTGCAGTTTTTACTAGGCGCCAATTCTTGAGAATGTACTCATGAATCTCTGCTTTGATCCAATGAATTGCATAAGACACTAAACGGGCACCATTGTTTGGATCATAGCGTTTCACGGCTTTCATCAAGCCAATATTGCCTTCTTGAATTAAGTCGGCATGTGGAATGCCATAACCAAGATATTGACGAGCAACAGATACCACCAAACGTAAATGCGAGAGCACTAAAGTTTTAGCGGCATCTACATTTTCTGTGCGGCGAAACTCCTGCGCAAGATGTAACTCTTCCGCAGCGCTGAGCATCGGTACGCGATTAACGTACGCAATGTATGAATCGAGTGTGCCAACCCCAAGAGTTGGCAGCATTGGAAATGCAGACGCCGCCGCAGTCTGCGCGACTGGCAGCGTTTGCAAATTCGGTTTGTCAGATTTCTTTTGAACCATTTTTTTTATCAATGTAGGGTGTTATTAAATATCTATTTTAGCACTCTTGTCAAGAGAGTGCTAATGGATTTATAGATCTATAAGCTATTGATTTAATTGAATAATTCTAAAGAATATTGCCCTGCTGTAAAGGGAGCTAAATCATCAATCCCCTCACCTTTGCCAAGTGCTAAAACAGCGGGTTTTGGACCTTCTTGGATTGTGTGGGCTAGGGCGCAGATCACTCCACCCTTGGCAGTGCCATCGAGCTTGGTAACAATGATTCCAGTAAGACCAAGAGCAGTATGAAAGGCCTTTACTTGGCTTAAGCCGTTTTGCCCTGTATTGCCATCTAAAACTAAAAGCGTGTGATGAGGCGCCCCTGGAAGAGCTTTACCAATGACGCGCTTTACTTTCTTGAGCTCTTCCATGAGATTGTCTTGGGTAGCAAGACGACCTGCGGTATCGATAATGAGGATGTCATTCTTGCGAGAGATGGCAGCATGAATTGCATCGTGAGCAACAGCGGCAGCATCACCACCTTCTTGGGCGATGACATCAACCTGATTGCGTCCACCCCATTCCTGAAGCTGATTACGTGCCGCAGCTCTGAAGGTGTCGCCAGCCGCCAAAAGCACCGATTTGCCTTGAGACTGAAAGAGTCGGCAGAGTTTGCCGATAGTTGTGGTCTTACCGGCACCATTTACCCCTACAACCAGCCATACCTCTGGTGTATTGAGCTTCTGGCTGCTAAATAAGGGGTTTGGTGTGGCTTCAATTGCAGTTAATAATGAACTAACCTCTTCAATGAGGAGTGCTTGCAGTTCTTCTGGGCTAGAGGCCTTTTCGGACTTTGCAGCCTTTCGGAGCTTGTTCATTAATTGTTCGGTCGTGGGTAGACCCACATCACTTTGAATGAGTGATTCTTCTAGCGTTTCAAACCAAGATTCATCAATTTTGCTTGATTTGAAAAGGGATCCAAGGGTTTTACTTAAGCCGAACATAATCGATACAATTTAAAACTTGCATCTTATCAATTTAATTCTAGGGAAATGGTGATTTAGCAGATGCTTTCCAATTTACTCCGAATTTCCTTTCTATTCTTCGTATTTACTCAGCTTGCTTGGGCTGCTGGCCCTAGCTCAGGGGATACCCATGAGTATCAGTTGAGTAATGGACTCAAATTGATTATGAGGGAAGATCATCGCGCACCCACGGTAGCGCATATGGTTTGGTATCGAGCCGGCTCAATGGATGAAGTAAATGGTAAGACTGGGGTTGCCCATGTGCTTGAACACATGATGTTTAAAGGCACCGATAAAGTGAAGGCGGGCGAATTCTCTCGCTTAGTAGCCGCCGTAGGTGGGCGTGAAAATGCATTTACCTCGCGTGATTACACCGCTTACTTTCAGCAAGTTGAAAAATCAAAACTAGAAGATGTCATCAGGCTTGAAGCAGATCGTATGTCTAACCTCAATTTTGATGATGCGGAGTTCTTAAAAGAAATTCAAGTCATCATGGAAGAGCGTCGTTTACGAACAGAAGACAATCCAAGTAGTTTGCTCAATGAATCATTAATGGCAACTGCTTATATGAGTTCTCCATATCGCCACCCAGTCATTGGCTGGATGAATGATTTGCAAAATATGAAGGCATCTGATGCGCGAGATTGGTATCGCAGTTGGTATGCTCCAAACAACGCAACAGTAGTCATTACTGGCGATGTGGATGCAAAAAAAGTTTTAGGCCTGGTAGAAAAATATTATGGCTTAGCCAGTGCTCATGAATTACCAGTTCGTAAGCCACAAATTGAGCCGCCGCAAAAAGGTATTAAGCAGACTCAGGTTAAGGCATCCGCTGATAGTGCCCAATTGACTATGGCTTGGAAGGTGCCCCGTTTAGAGCCTGGGAAGCTTGATGAGTCTGAGCCCTATGCTCTAGAGCTCCTGACAGCAGTGCTTGATGGTTATGACAATGCGCGCTTAAATCGCGTCCTCGTTAAGCAGGAAAAGGTGGTGAATGATGTTGGCGTGGGTTACGACATGATCTCTCGTGGCCCTGAGTTATTTCTAATTAGTACAACGATGGCCAAAGGAAAAACAGTTGACCAGGCGCAGGCCAGTATTCGAAAGGCGCTTGATGAATTAAAGCAAAAAGGGATTTTAGAGTCTGAGCTTAAGAGAATTAAGGTGCGCATTCTGTCTGAACAAATCTATAAGCGCGACTCTATTTTTGGTCAAGCAATGGAAATTGGCAGCACTGAGATGGCAGGATTTTCTTGGAAAGATATTGATTACATACTGGAGAAAATGCAAACCATTACGCCTGAGCAAGTTCAGGCGGTAGCAAAAAAATATCTGGTTGATGATGGCTTAACAATTGCCGTATTAGATCCGCAGGCTCGCCAATCAGTAAGTAAGGAGGGTAAGTAATGAATTTCATTATTAAGAGTATTTCATTCTCCCTCTTTGCTTTTAGCTTCCTTGGAAATGCACACGCCATCTTGCCCATCGAGAAGTTAGATTCTGATAAAGGCGCTAAAGCCTATTTAGTTCAAACCAAAGCTTTGCCGATGGTAGATATTGAGGTCAGTATTGATGCTGGCGATCTCTATGACCCTGTGGGTAAGAGTGGTCTTGCCGATATGGCAGCAGGCTTGATGAATTATGGGGTGAGGAGTAATAAAGGTGTTCTCACTGAGGCGCAAATTGCAGATGAAATCGCGGATTTAGGTGCGAATATTGGCTTGTCAGTAGGTGGTGAGCGCGCCATCTTGCGTATTCGTAGTCTGAGTAGAAAAGATTTACGCGATAGAGCCGTACAACTAGCTTCGGCTATGTTGAGTGCGCCTACATATGATTCGAAAATTATTGAGCGTGAGAAGCAAAGGACAATTACCAGTTTGCTAGAGGCAGAAACAAAACCCGAGTTTGTTCTCGAGCGTCGTTTTAAAAAAGCAGTCTACGGTAAATATCCTTTAGCCAACCTGCCAACAGTGCAATCTATTGGCGCTGTAAATGCAAATGATTTGCGAGAATTTCATCGCCAGTTTTACCGCGGTGATCGCATGATTGTAAGTATTGTTGGTGATGTTGATCGCGCTCAAGCAAATGAAATAGTCCAGACTTTATTAAAACAGATTCCCCAATCAGGCCAAGCTATTGTGAAACTACCTGAACTTGAGCGCTCTCCTATAGAGCCTTTGGTGCAGAGGGAAATTTATATTCCATTCGATTCACAACAAGCTCATATTGCGATGGGGATGACAGCAGTAGCCCGCAACAACCCTGATTACTTTCCTTTGCTTGTGGGTAACTACATTTTGGGCGGCGGCGGTTTTGTATCTCGCTTGATGTCTGAGGTGCGAGAGAGGCGCGGTCTTGCTTATAGCGTGTTTAGTTACTTTGCACCCGGAAAAGATAACGGTATTTTTCAGGCGGGCTTGCAAACCAAGAGTGACCAAGCTAAGCTGGCTCTAGAAGTGATGAGTACAACGATCTCTCAATTTATTGCCGATGGACCTACTCAGTCTGAGCTGGTTGCTGCTAAAGCAAATTTAGTGAATGGTTATCCACTGCGCATTGATAACAATCGCAAGTTATTGGACAACGTATCTTCAATCGCATGGAATGACTTACCTCTGGATACGATGGATGTTTGGACTAAGCAAGTTGAGGCGGTTACTTTGGAACAGGTAAATGCCGCATTCAAAAAATATCTTGCAATGGATCGTATGAAGATTGTTGTGCTGGGAGCAAAAAAATAAATAAATCGACCAAGACTTTAAAGACTGAGCTACCGAAGAAGGTTCGCATCATTGGTGGTAACTGGAGAAGTCGTTTACTAACAGTTCTGGACCTTCCTGGATTACGACCTACAACCGATCGTATCCGCGAAACTTTATTTAATTGGTTAGGACAGGATTTAACGGGTTTGTGTTGCTTAGATCTTTTTGCCGGTACCGGTGCTTTAGGTTTTGAGGCTGCCTCAAGAGGCGCCTTATTGGTAGTGTTGCTGGAGAAGGATAAAAAGGCTTGTGCAAATTTGAGCGCTAATTTTGCTGCATTACAGTCATCCCCAGCTGCTGGGCAAGTAGAAATCTTGCAACGAGATAGCCTTGAATTTTTGAAACAGCTGGCAGATCATTCTAGTAATTTAATTTTTATTGATCCTCCATTTGAGGATTCGAGCCTATTGGATCGGGCGGTAATTGAGGCTGGTAGGGTATGCGATGACTCTTCAGGCGGTGGAATTTATGTGGAATTTCCCTCCAGCCGTCTTCGTGAGGAGGTAGAAGCCCTACTGCCGGACTGGCATTGTGGAAAGTACTTAGAGGCCGGTCAAGTAAAAGCCTGTCTATTTCGGAGTGGAAAAGGCTAAACTCTTGCCTGTAGCAGATAAAGCCATAGGAACGTTATGACAGTTGCCGTATACCCTGGAACATTTGATCCATTTACTCGTGGTCACGAGGACTTGGTGCGTCGTGCATCGAGCATTTTTAAAGAGTTGATTGTGGGCGTTGCGGATAGTCGTAGTAAGCGCCCGTTCTTTACTTTGGAAGAGCGTATTGATATTGCGAGGGAAGTCCTTGGTCACTACCCCAATGTGAAAGTCGTTGGCTTTACTGGACTATTAAAAGATTTCGCACGTGAGCATAATGCGCGCGTGATTGTCCGCGGTTTACGTGCGGTATCCGATTTTGAATATGAGTTCCAAATGGCTGGCATGAATCGCTACCTGCTTCCTGATGTTGAAACTTTGTTCTTGACCCCATCTGATCAATATCAATTTATTTCTGGCACCTTCGTGCGTGAGATTGCTTCGATGGGTGGCGACGTGAGTAAATTTGTTTTTCCATCAGTGGAAAAATGGCTAGTCAAGAAAATTGCTTCCGGCACTCAGAATAAAGAGTGAGATTGGTAAGTAAACCATGGCTTTAATGATCACGGACGAATGCATCAACTGCGATGTGTGCGAGCCGGAATGTCCGAATGATGCGATCTACATGGGTCTGGAGATTTATGAAATCAATCCTGATAAATGTACTGAATGCGTAGGGCATTATGATGCACCTCAGTGTCGCCAGGTATGCCCAGTAGACTGCATTCCATTTAATCCCAAGCACACTGAAACCCAAGAGCAACTGATGGTGAAGTTCAAGCTTTTAACTGCCAATAAAAAGACTAAAACGGCTTAACTAAGTGGTTTAGTTCAGCCCTTAGCTCTTGGAGTGCAACTCCATCATGGCGGTTTGGGTATCGCCCTTTAAAAAGAGCGGCAAAATTTGTAGACTATTCTCAATGCTGACATCAATAAATTTTTGTTCGGCTAATTGAGGTCTACGCAACACATAATCTGCAACATCCATGGGGCGTCCGTCACCAGCTAAATCTCTGGGATGGCCAATGCCGAGGCGTAAGCGCCAATAATCTGGAGTACTCAAGTGTGCCTGGATATCTTTTAAGCCATTATGGCCGCCAGTACCTCCGCCTAGCTTCAGGCGCGCAGTACCCGGCTTCAAATCAAGCTCATCTTGTACTACCAAAATATCTGCAGGGGTTATTTTATGAAACCGGCACAGTGCTCCAACGGATTGCCCGCTGAGGTTCATGTAAGTGTTGGGCTTTAGTAAATAAAGATCTTCACCCTCCCATTTGGCTTTAGCCACTTTGCCATGAAAGCGCTTTTCAGATTCAAAGCGAGCGTTTAATTGTTTTGCTAGGGCATCAACAAACCAGAAGCCAGCATTGTGCCGATCTGCTTGGTGTTCATCTCCAGGGTTGCCTAGGCCAACAATTAATTTAGTCATGCTGAGAGTTTAAAGATATAAAAGTATTTCGCCAAAAAGAATTCGAGATTGAGGAGGCGGAAAAAAGAAAGCCCGCTTGCGCGGGCCTTCTTGTACAAGCGATTGAGCTAAATGATTAAGCTTTATCCTTTGCTGCATCGGCCGCAGGAGCTGCCGCAGCTGGTGCCGCAGGAGCTGCTTCAGTATCAGCAGATTTAACGGCAGGAATACGTGCGTTAGCAAGAACTGGGTTCTCTTGCTCAATATGCAATACCAAAGAAACGCCTTTTGGCAATGCAAGATCCTTAGCGTGAACGCCATGACCAACTTCAATCTTAGACAAGTCCACCTCAATGAACTCTGGCAAGTCTGCAGGTAAGCAGGAAACTTCAAGTTCAGTAAGGATGTGGCTAATAACAGCGCCTTGCAATTTCACAGCAGCTGACGTGTCAGCATTCGTGAAGTGCAATGGAACGCGCATGTGAACTTTCTCAGTCGCGGATACGCGCTGAAAGTCAATGTGCAATACCAATGGCTTAAATGGGTGCATTTGGTAATCACGCAACAACACTTTTTGTGTCTTGCCACTAATTTCCAAATCCAAAATGGATGAGTGGAATGCTTCCTTGCGGAGAGCATGGAACAACGCGTTATGGTCTAACTCGATGACCAAGGCTGGATCTTTACTACCGTAAACGATTCCCGGAGTTTTCCCGGAATTGCGCAGACGGCGGCTCGCACCCGTTCCCTGTACGCTTCTTTCAAAGGCTACTACTTTCATGATGTATTCCCTAGTTAAGGTTAATTTCCGTTCGCGACCAAACAGAAAAGCCTTCGATTATATCGTGGGAAAGGATGTTTTTGCCTACAAAAGGCTTAAAACTGCCAAAAACCGGTGTGAAACCGTGGTTTTTGGCTTATTCAGCAAACATCGACATCACTGAATCACCCTTGCTAATGCGGGAAAGGGTTTCAGCGAGTAGCGGGGCTACCGTCAGTTGGCGGATTTTGGATACTTTCAATGCCTCGGCGGTCAGAGGAATGGTATCAGTAACAACCAACTCATCTAATTCTGAGGCAGCAATGCGGGCCACAGCACCGCCTGAGAGCACGGCGTGGGTACAGTAGGCGGTAACGCCCTTAGCACCACGTTCTTTAAGCGCCTCAGCAGCTTTACAGAGGGTTCCACCGGTATCAATGATGTCATCCATGATGACGCAATGGCGGCCTTCTACTTCACCAATAAGGTGCATTACTTCGGATACGTTTGCCTTAGGGCGACGTTTATCAATAATTGCCAAATCAGTACCTAATTGCTTGGCCATGGCACGAGCACGAACTACGCCGCCAATGTCTGGAGACACGATGATCAGGTCTTTTTTTGTCTTCTGCGCTTCCAGGTCAGCCAATAGAACTGGAGAGGCATAGATGTTATCTACGGGGATATCAAAGAAACCCTGAATTTGGTCAGCATGCAAATCCATGGTTAAAACACGCTCTATGCCAGCAACCGACTGAAGCATATTGGCCACAATGCGAGCGGAGATCGCAACGCGCGCTGAACGTGGACGACGGTCTTGACGGGCATATCCGAAGTAAGGAATCACTGCGGTTATGCGGCTTGCGGATGCGCGTTTCAGCGCATCGATCATGATCATGAGTTCCATCAAGCTGTCATTTGTAGGTGCGCAGGTTGATTGGATTACTACGACATTCTTGCCGCGAACGTTTTCTTGAATTTCTACTTGGATCTCACCATCGGAGAATCGGCCAACAAAGGCTTTTCCTAGAGGGAGCTTCAGTTCTTTGGCTACAGCCTCAGCCAAAACGGGATTTGCGTTGCCTGTGAAAAGAGTCAATAAATCTGCGTTTGTGGAGGACATAGTCTTATGGGTTTTGTGGGGTCAAAAGGTTATCTTTATCGTTTCTACAGTACTTGGCAGGGGAAGAAGGATTCGAACCTTCGCATGCTGGAATCAAAATCCAGTGCCTTAACCAGCTTGGCGATTCCCCTACAGGTCAATCTGAAGAAATCAAATTGTAAGCGGGAT
>CANCPL010000019.1:0-29569 GCA_947380065.1 Burkholderiaceae bacterium
AATTCCGGATTAACCTCAGTAATTCGTATCATTCCCTTGAGATTCTCAAAGGGCGGCAAGTCAGCCCATTGAACTCTGTTGCCAGGAAAGCTTAATTGAACATCTGCGCTGGTATCTCCACTTCCGGTCAGTGGAATCTTCAAGCCCAAACTTAAGTTGGTAGGCCCTGTTATTTTGAGATTCTTCTCAAGTTCAATTTGTTTCTTGCCAACCGGAGATGCAAATAAATAGTCCATTAATTCCTGTGCATCACCTTGTGCTTCGCCATTGACTGTCAGCATTAATTGCTTTGCACTAACACTCGGAATTTCTGCATGAAATTTACTGAGGGCAACTTGTTTGTAGTTCGCTTGATCGATGTCTACTGTGAAGTTGGCATTCTGCATATTAATGACACCATTCACCTTATTGAAGGCAGGCCAAACACCTTGCGCAGTTGATGAGGCAGGCACTGGGCTGAAAGTGGCGTCACTAATCGGGAGCTTGAGGGTGAATTCTGCAGTACTCGATTTAGGGAAAGGTACTTCATTGGGGTCCCCCTGAATATGCAGGCTACCTTTTTGAATACTACCTGCATCAAAGGCTTTGCTTAAATAGGTCTTGGCATCACTTCCCATGCCAACCGGCAAATAACGATAAGCAGTTTTAAGATTAGCCTGATTAAGATCCATATCTAGAGTCATGTAGTCAGGATTTTTAGCTTCGCCGATGATGTAATTTAGATTGAGTGTTGTTGATATATCGGGGTTACTAAGAGCTAATCGTTTTGCATTAATGACCCAATTTCCTTTTTGCTTCGACCAAGAAATTTGACCGCTGGCTTGGTCCAGTTTTATTTTGGGGTCAACCAATAAGTCGTTCACCTCAACTTCGAGATCATTTGATGTAATTGAGAAGCTACCCTTACTTTGGTCGGCAGTGAGGAAACCTGACAGCTTTGATACAGAAGGCATCGATTTATTGATACCAATAAAACTCAAATCAATGAGTTTGGCGCTCACAGTAAAGTCTAGTTTGTTTGTCTTAAACCAGCCACCAGAAATGTTGAGGGCCGATAAAGGTGATTTACTTTCCGACCAATTGATATCTAAATCTTGTAACTCGCCATCTGCTTTTGAGGCCTTAATCCAGCGATGTACTTTTTTGGATAGCGGAAGGTTAAGGGCAAATAAGGCTACATCTTCAACTAGTACCTTTGGCGATGAAAAACCAAACTCCTTAATTTCTCCATCTCCAGCAGGCGGCCTCCAACGGAAAGTCATTGGACTCAAATGTTCTAGTGGGGTAGATTTTGGGCTATCGATATCGCGCCATGCAAAATTCTTAGTTGTAACGGAGATTAAGCCGCTGTCGGTTTCTTGAACTAGGTTGGTTTCTAATCTTCCAAGGGCAATAGCATCTTCATCTTTAGATAACTGGATGGTTATATTGTCGGCCGCGAGATTAATTTCTCCGCCATCAGGCTTGCCGTTATCAATTTTTAGTTTTCCATTGGAGTTCAGGACTCCTTCAAGAGTATTCAATGTGAGGGAAAACTCGCTGGAAATTTGACTAAGCTGGAGTTCATTTAAATTCCAAGAAATTGTTCCAATCCAGTTGCGCCAATTGCCAGCTTGGCCGCCGATATGATGAACTAAATCAATATCAAGTGTGAGCGGACCTTTGGTCCAAGGCGTGACGGCGCTTAGCGAGCCTTGATGACTGCGAATACCATTACTAAGAGCAAGACTTTGAATATCAATTGTTGTGACTGCTTTTTTCTTGAGTTGATCATCCCAAAATAGTTTGACATTGCTAATATGAATTTCATTTTGAGCGAAGAGCCAATTCTCTGCAGAATAGTCATTCGAATTTCCATCAATTGAAACGCCGGCAACGGTGATGATGCCTTTCTTATTACGCTGCGAAAAAATTTCAGCATTTGTAATATTGAGTTCATAAAAATACGGCGCAAGGTGATAAAAAGATGCCCAACTTAACTGGCCATTAATTTTCTGAACAAATAAGAGTGGCTGTGACTTATCTGGACCGTTGAAGCGTAAGCCTTCAATTTCAAAATTAGGCCTCATCCCTGTCCACGAAACTTGGAGGGAGTCCATTGAAACTTCAGCTCCAATACGAGCGCTAATCAATTTTTCAACCGAGGCTTTGGATTTCTCAATTTGAGGCCAAAGGACAAAACGAACCCCAATATGTCCGAGCACAAATACTGTCGCCACAATGCCAGCCAAAATCAGGGCACGCTTACGCCAAGCCCCACTCAAACCTTGAGGACGTTTAGCAAGCACGCTCTTGAGGCGAGGCGGGATGATCTTTTGCAACATGAGCTCCATTATCCGTCAGCCTTAGCTTGATCGCCAAGCTTCTGGCTTGAGTCTTGGGGTCGGATTAAGATGGGGGAATGGATGATTTTTCCCGACAAATCGATTTTTTAGAGCAACACTCGACCTATGCGCGACGCTGGCTAAGTGCTCGCCCCGATTGGCTTGAATGGCTTCGTATTCAGGGGCAGATAAAAGTCGATTCTCAGGGCATTAGAGATCTATTAAAAGATTGTGGTATCGATCGCCTGCCCTATGAGCAGGATGAGGCTTTATGGATGACCAATCTTCGCTTAGCAAGGCAGCGTTTGATGCTATGGGTGGCATTTCGAGACTTAAACGGTAAAGCTGACCTCCAAGAGGTTACCCAAGCGCTTAGCCATTTTGCTGAAATAGCAGTTTCTGCTTCGATTGCTTTTATCCGTGAAGATCTCAAAAATCGTTTTGGCCTGCCTTGGAGTGCTTCAACACAATCTGAGATGCCACTGATGGTTGTCGGAATGGGCAAATTAGGTGGCCTTGAGTTAAACCTCTCATCAGACATTGATTTGATTTTTCTATATGAACATGAGGGCGAGACTGTCGGCGGTCCTAAGAGTTTGTCTAATCATGAGTGGTTTACGCGATTGGGTCAACGCTTAATCAAGCTGCTTGCTGAACATGATGCCAATGGATTTGTATTTAGGGTGGATATGCGTCTTCGTCCCAATGGGAATTCTGGACCATTGGTGTGCAGTCTAGATATGTTGGAAGAATATCTCATGGTGCAGGGCAGGGAGTGGGAGCGTTACGCCTGGATTAAAGGTAGGTTAATTGCACCATTACCAGAATCACCCGATTTTTCGTACTGTCAAAAAGAGCTCGATCAACTCATTCGACCCTTCGTATATCGCCGACATTTGGATTACGGTGTGATTGCCTCTATTCGTGATTTGCACGGGCAGATTCAGGCGGAAGCTGAAAAGAGATCTTCGGGTCACCAGGGTCGCTCAAGAGATATTAAATTGGGACGCGGCGGTATTCGGGAGATTGAGTTTCTAGCGCAAATGTTTCAACTGATGCGAGGTGGCACGGACCCCCGTTTTAGAGTGCGACCAAGTTTAGAAGTCCTAGATCTAATTAAGCAGTGCGGCATTTTGCCTGCTCACGAAGTGGAGGCCTTGCAAGCAGCGTATGTTTACTTAAGACGCTTAGAGCATCGCATTCAGGTATGGGATGACCAGCAGACCCACTATCTACCTGAGGATGGAGCAGCACGCTCACGTTTGGCGATTTCGATGCAGGGGCAAAACTCCCGGGTAGATACTTTTATGGCGGAATTAGAGCGCCATCAAAATAATGTTGCGCAGCTATTTGAAAAAGCGTTTTTACTAGATGATGGTGCGCGTCTGGAGATGGCACCTTTAGCTCTGGATTGGGCGCCTGACCAGACATTTTTTCCTGATTCCCATATTCGTTGGCAGACGTGGATAGATAGCCCAAAACAAAAATTACTGCCGCAAAAAAGCCGTTTAATTTTTGATAACTTAATGCGTAAGGCAGCAGAGAGTTTGCAAATTGAAGGTGCCACTCCTGCGCATGCTGATAAAACGCTATTACGTTTCTTTGATTTGCTTGAAGCAATTGCAAGACGTAGTGCCTATCTTTCCATTCTGTCGGAGTACCCTAAAGCTCTTTCTAATGTGCTTGATTTACTCAAGGCTTCGCAATGGGGCGCCCTATATCTCACGCGTCACCCCCATTTATTGGATCATTTGTTGAACGCACAATCAGAAAGGGCGTTAATTGAGGATCCAGAAAAATATTGGTCAGAGGTGCGCTTCAATCTCAATATGCAACTTGATGACGTGATGGCTCAGGGTGATGCTTCTGAGCAGGCAATGGATATTTTGCGAGTCACTCATCACAACGAAACTTTTATTACGTTATTGACCGATCTAGGTATTGGTGTTCAAAAAGCCTTACCAGTAGAACGTGTGAGCGATCATTTATCTGCTCTGGCAGATTTAATCTTGCAGGCTACCTTTGAGCGTGTTTGGCCAAGCGTAGCCAAAAAATTTGATCTTCCCGCCGATGCAAATCCACCTTTTGCCATTATTTCTTATGGCAAATTGGGTGGCAAGGAATTGGGCTACGCCTCTGACTTGGACATCATATTTTTATATCAGGCAGATGAGTCTGATTATGCTGCGCAGGAAATCTATGCCTTGCTTGCAAAACGGATGATTAATTGGCTCACGGCATTTACCTCAACAGGAAGTTTGTTCGAAATTGACACCCGCCTCCGTCCGAATGGTTCTGCTGGATTCTTGGTCACGAACGCCGAGGCCTTTAAAAAATATCAGCTGCGTGAGGGTGATAACGCTGCCTGGGTATGGGAGCACCAAGCGCTGACTCGGGCACGCTTCTCTGCTGGAAGTGCGACTGTGGGAGTATTTTTCGATTCGGTGCGCTCAAAGGTATTAAGTCAGCTGCGAGATGTTGATCAGCTGCGATTTGAGATTCTAGAAATGCGTCGCAAGGTACATGCGGGTCATCCCAATGGCAATGTCGAATTCGACTTAAAGCACGATGCAGGTGGTATGGTCGATATTGAATTTATTGTGCAGTTTCTAGTCTTGGCATATGCCCATCAGCATTCTCAACTGATTAGTAATCTAGGCAATATTGCTTTGTTACGTATTGCTGGTAATGCAGGTTTAATTACCGATCAAGCTGCGCATTCTGTAGGAGATGCTTATCGCTTAATGAGGTCTCGTCAACATCGTTTACGTTTGGATGGTGCTGAGAAAACTCGTATTCATTTAGAGCACGAGCCTGAGCTCATTGCTGCAAGAGACGCAGTGCAAGTGCTATGGCTGGAGATATTCAAGGCGCCTTCTAATGGCGATTAGGAGGCAGGGCGGCCTAGTTTTGCTCTAGCAACTCACGAGCATGACGGCGTGTGGTGTCGGTAATGGTGGCGCCACCAAGCATACGCGCTACTTCTTCAACTCGTTCAGCTCTGCCCAAGATCTGCACTTGCGAAATGGTCTTTTCACCACTTTGTGACTTGCTCACTTTGAGGTGATGATTGCCTTGGGCAGCAACCTGCGGTAAATGAGTGACGCATAAGATTTGGTGCGATTGACCCAACTGATGTAAGAGCTTACCAACGGTTTCAGCCACTGCGCCACCAATACCTGCATCCACTTCATCAAATATGAGAGTTGGGGTAAATGAGGCTTTGCTAGTGATGACGCTGATTGCTAGGCTAATACGTGCTAACTCACCACCTGAAGCTACTTTTGCTAGTGAGCGTGGAGTACTACCAGCATGGCCTGCAACTAGAAACTCAATTTGTTCAAGACCTTGGGAGCCACCTTCATTAAGGGCTGATAGAGCAATTTCTAAACGACCGCCGGTCATGGATAAATCTTGCATGGCATCTGTTACTAATTTCCCTAGATCAGTTGCCGCTTTTTCACGTTTTTGTGAGAGTTGTTTAGCAAGCCTTAAATAGGCGCCCTCCTGCTGCTGGACTTGTTGTCTTAGGGCTTCAATATTTTGGGAGGCAGTTAACGCTTCAAGTCTCTCAGTAGTTGATTGCAGTAATGCGGGGAGTTCATCCACTTCGGCACGGTATTTTCGGGCTGTACTGTGCAATGCGTGCATACGCTCTTCAACTTGGGCAAGTCTGGCAGGGTCTAGGTCAATCTTTTGTAAGTAGCGATTAAGGCCATGAATAGCTTCATCGAGCTGAATGCTGGCTGACTCTAGAGCTTGGTTGATTTCAACTAGTGCCGGGTCATGTTCGGCTAGTGCGCCAACATTGGCACATACTTTGGAGAGTGAAGATTCGAGAGAGTTATCTGCATCACTCAAGATTTCAATTGCCTCTTGACAGCCACCGATCAGCTTTGCACCATTTGCTAAGCGCGCGTGCTCACTTTGGATGCTGAGCCATTCGCCTTCTTGCGGAGAAAGCTCAGTAAGCTCCTCTAGTTGCCACTCAAGACGTTCACGCTCACGTTCCACATCTTGGCCGGCATTTTCTGCTTGTTCTAGACGACGACGAGAATCGGAAAGTATTTTGAATGCCTGCGCTACTTCAGTGGCAAGCGGCAATAATCCGGCATGACGATCTAAAAGCTCCCTTTGAGCACCGCCCTTGAGCAAGAGTTGATGGGCATGTTGACCATGAATATCTACTAATTGGTCACCTGCTTCGCGTAATTGCACCAATGTCGCAACACTGCCATTAATAAAGGCCCGACTTCGTCCACTGCTTTCTACGGTTCTTTTAAGTAATAGACTTTGGCCATCATCTTCCAAAGGGAACCCTTGTTCATCAAGCCATTGACCAAAAGATTGG
Organism: Burkholderiaceae bacterium; assembly: GCA_947380065.1. GTDB lineage: Bacteria > Pseudomonadota > Gammaproteobacteria > Burkholderiales > Burkholderiaceae > Polynucleobacter. The sequence goes on from CANCPL010000019.1 coordinate 6,676, forward strand.
ACTAATTCAGGTTCAATGCGAAAGAGTGCAGAAATTTCTGCGCGGTTACTGCCTTCACGTATTTGGCTGCTATCTGCGCGTTCACCTAGGACCAAGCCAAGAGCGTCAAGCAGAATGGATTTGCCTGCACCAGTTTCGCCGGTGAGCACGGTAAAGCCGCTAGAGAAATCTAGCTCTAGCTGGTCAACAATGACAAAGTCACGAAGTGAGATGGTTTGAAGCATGTATTAGCGTAGCAAAAAGCTCGACATCAGAAAGTCGATGGGTATTCATTCCAATGCAATTTCTCACGCAAAGTTTTGTAGTCGCTGTGATTGCTGGGGTGTAAAAGGGCGATTGTTTTATCGGATTGACGTACTTCAATCTTGTCACCGCTTTGCAAGTTAGTTTGCGATTGCATATCAAAATTCACAATTACCTCGAGTCCATTAACCACTTCAATCACAGTGACGCTATCTTGGGGCAAGACGATCGGCCGATTAGAAAGCGAGTGTGGCGCAATGGGTACTAGCAAAATACCTGCAACATGGGGATGCAAAATAGGTCCGCCAGCTGAAAGTGCATAAGCAGTTGAGCCGGTAGGGGTTGAGACGATTAAACCATCGGATCTTTGGTTATACATAAATGAGCCGTTGACGTGAACAGCTAGTTCAACCATTCCAGAAATTCCAGAGCGGTTTACAACAACGTCATTGAGCGCTAAAGCGCGATTGATCACTTTGCCGTCACGAAGAACTACGGCATCGAGCAAAGTGCGTGTATCGGCTTCATACTCACCCGCAATAATTTTTGGAAGGGTGGCTTGAACGGACTGAATAGGGATATCCGTCATATAACCAAGACGACCCATATTGATTCCGACTAGCGGCACATCACTGCCTGCGAGTTGACGGCCAATACCTAACATTGTTCCATCACCGCCCAGAACCACGACTAAATCGATTGCCCCAGCAAAATTCTCAGCAGTTTCAGTGGGGAAATCTTTTAAGCCAACATGCTTGGCCGTAGCTGCCTCCAAAAATACCTCGCACCCTAGCCCCTCGAGCAGTTTTGCCAGATCTTTGAGGTGTTCCTCGATCCCGTCTGCCTGGTATTTGCCGACAAGCGCGATCCGGCTAAATGCCTTCTTGGTGGAATTTGGGGATGGGCTTAACATATAACGATTAAACCATAGGCATAAAATCCCTTCCACCATGGATGAACGTTCCCGCGCACTACTAAAAACCCTCATCGAGCGCTATATCGAGGAGGGTCAGCCTATTGGCTCGCGCACGCTATCTAGATTCTCGGGTTTAGACCTCTCTGCGGCCACTATCCGCAATGTGATGGCGGATTTGGAGGATATGGGGCTGGTTACCAGCCCCCATACTTCCGCTGGCCGCATTCCAACCCCAAGGGGCTATCGCCTGTTTGTAGATACGATGGTCACTGTCCGCCCATTGGAGGCGATGGCAGCTAGAGAGGTTGAAAAAGGCCTTTTGCCTGATTCGCCACAAAAAGTTCTTAATGCGGCAGCACAGATTTTATCCAACCTAACCCACTTTGCAGGGGTGGTGATGACACCCAAGCGAGCTCAGGTTTTCAAACATATTGAGTTTTTGCGTTTGGGTGAAGGCAAGATTTTGCTAATCATGGTTACACCAGAAGGCGATGTGCAAAATCGCATATTGCCTACCACTCAAGATTACACACCTAGTCAACTCATTGAGGCAGGTAACTTTATTAATGCCCAATTTGCTGGCAAAAGTTTTGATCAAGTACGCATGCATCTGAAATCCGATTTAGATAATTTGCGTGCAGATATTTCTGGGTTGATGGCTTTAGCTTTGCAAACGGGAGTGGCTGATTATGATATGGGTCGTGGTGATATGGTGCTCTCTGGCGAGCGGCGATTACTTAATGTCGGAGACTTAAGTTCTAACCTGGATAAGTTGCGTAAGATGTTCGATATGTTGGAGCAGAAATCAGTACTTATGCAATTGCTTGATGTATCAAGTCATGCTGATGGTATTCAAATCTTTATTGGTGGTGAGAGCGACTTATTGCCTTATGAGGATCTTGCTGTCATTAGCGCTCCGTATAGCGTTGACGGTCAGGTGGTGGGGACGCTTGGTGTTATTGGGCCGACGCGGATGGCCTATGACCGAGTTATACCCATTGTGGATATAACCTCAAAATTATTATCGGGTGCTTTAAGTTCCTAACCTAAACCTTTATTTATAAATCATTACTAGAGACAGAACATCTTGAATCAGAATCCGCATCTACGCGCTTCCAAAACTGCAGTCTTGCTATTGAATTTGGGGACACCATCGGCTCCGACACCCAAGGCGGTGCGTGCTTATTTAAAAGAATTTCTTTCTGATCCACGTGTAGTAGAAATTCCCCGCATTATTTGGTGGTGTATTTTGAATGGCATTATCTTGCCCATTCGAAGTAGTGCTTCTGCAAAAAAATACGCCTCTATCTGGTTACCCAAATTAGGTTCACCATTAATGCATTACTCACGTTTACAAGCAAAAGAGCTAGGTGAGAAATTTGCGAATGAGGGCCACACAGTCTTGGTTGACTTGGCAATGCGTTATGGTGAGCCATCTACACAATCAGTGCTTGAGGGGCTGAAGGCACAAGGTATGGAGCGTTTATTACTATTGCCTTTATATCCCCAATACTCAGCTACTACAACAGCATCTAGCTTTGATGAAGTATTTCGTATCCTCAGCACTTGGCGCGATCAACCTGAGTTGCGTTTAGTTAAGCACTATCACGACAACCCTGCCTATATTGATGCATTACGAGATCAAGTGTTGTCGAGTTGGGATGTGGATGGGCGACCCGATTTTGCAAAGGGTGATCGCTTTGTGATGTCTTTTCATGGCTTGCCAAAACGCAATTTAATGAAGGGTGACCCCTATCATTGTGAGTGCTTAAAGACTGGTCGTTTACTCGGCGAATCTTTGGGCTTAGAGCCCGGTCAATATATTGTGACCTTTCAATCCCGCTTTGGTAAGGCAGAATGGTTAAAACCCTATACAGCCCCAACCATTGAAAAATTGGCTAGTGAAGGTTGTCAGCGCATCGATATTTTTTGCCCAGGATTTCCGGCGGACTGCTTGGAAACGCTGGAAGAGATTGCTATGGAAGCCCGTGAAATCTTCTTGGAACATGGCGGCAAAGACTATCGCTACATTCCTTGCTTAAACAGTAACCCCAAGTGGATTGAGGCTCTCAGCCAAATCGCCCATCATCATTTGCAGGGCTGGTCTTTAGGGGTGGAGTCTGATAATGAGTTAGCAAAGCGCAATGAAAGGGCTGAGCTAGCCGAAAGAATGAAGTCTTGAAATCGAAATAATTGGCCCCATATTGCAATGTAATAGCCATTTTTATAGAAAAGTAAAATAGCGTCCATGACACAAGAAAATCAAAACCCATCCCCAGAGCAAGAAAATACTTCTGCAGATTCTCAGGTGAATGAAGCTGCAGCCGCTGATCCCGCTGCCGTTAAAACACCAGAACAAGAGATTGCCGAACTCAATCAAAAGATTGGTGAGTTACAAGATAATTTCTTGCGCGCAAAAGCAGAGGGGGAAAATATTCGCCGTCGTGCTGTTGAAGATATTGCCAAAGCGCATAAGTTTGCAATTGAAAGCTTTGCAGAGCACTTGGTACCGGTTACCGATAGTCTCTATGCAGCATTGAGCACAGATGCTGGTGATGCTAAAGCCTTCAAAGAGGGCCTAGAAATTACTCTCAAACAGTTGCTGTCTGCCTTTGAAAAAGGTCGCATGACAGAAATTAACCCTGCAGTTGGGGATAAATTTGATCCTCACCACCATCAGGCCATTGCTTCAGTTCCTTCCGAGCAAGAGTCCAATACCGTGGTTTCAGTGCTACAACGTGGCTATACCGTGGCTGATCGCGTTCTTAGGCCAGCTTTGGTGACGGTTAGCGCCCCGAAATAAGTCAAAAAGAGGGCTTAAACCCCTAAAAAAGCATAAAAAAGGCAGATTTCTGCCTTTTTTTGCTCTTTATCCCCTTGAAATACCCTTTTTAGACCCCATTTACAGGGTATCGAAATATTCATTAGTAAAACAAAACAATTTAATTTTTTGGAGCAATTATGGGAAAGATTATCGGAATCGACTTAGGAACCACGAATTCATGCGTTTCAGTCGTTGAAAACAATGCACCTAAAGTTGTCGAAAACGCCGAAGGCGGCCGCACAACTCCATCCATCATCGCTTACGTTGAAGATGGCGAAGTATTGGTTGGTGCGCCAGCAAAACGTCAGTCAGTAACAAATCCTAAAAACACAATTTACGCAGTGAAGCGTTTGATGGGTCGTAAATTTACTGATCCTGAAGTGCAAAAAGACATTAGCTTGATGCCTTATTCAATTATTGCCGCTGATAACGGCGATGCTTGGGTTCAAGCACGCGATAAGAAAATGGCGCCACAACAAGTGTCCGCTGAAATTCTGCGCAAAATGAAAAAAACTGCTGAAGACTATCTCGGCGAAGAAGTCACGGAAGCGGTGATTACTGTACCCGCTTACTTCAATGATAGCCAACGTCAAGCCACTAAAGATGCTGGTCGTATTGCTGGTTTAGATGTGAAGCGCATCATTAATGAGCCAACTGCTGCTGCATTGGCATTTGGCTTAGACAAACAAGACAAGGTGGATCGCAAGATTGCTGTGTATGACTTGGGTGGCGGTACATTCGACGTATCTATTATTGAGATTGCTAACGTTGACGGTGAGAAGCAGTTTGAAGTGCTCTCTACCAACGGCGATACATTCTTGGGTGGTGAAGACTTTGACCAACGCATCATTGATTGGATCATTGCTGAGTTCAAGAAGGAACAAGGCGTTGATTTGAGTAAAGACGTTTTAGCATTGCAGCGTTTGAAAGATGCTGCAGAAAAAGCCAAGATCGAATTGTCATCCGCACAACAAACCGAAATTAATTTGCCATACGTGACAGCTGACGCTAGCGGTCCTAAGCATTTGAACTTGAAATTAACTCGTGCCAAATTAGAGTCTTTGGTTGAGGAGTTAATTAACCGTACCGCCGGCCCTTGCTTGACTGCGATTAAAGATGCTGGCGTGAACGTGGCTGATATTGACGACGTAATTTTGGTCGGTGGTCAAACTCGTATGCCTGCGGTTCAAGACAAAGTAAAAGAAATCTTTGGAAAAGAGCCACGTAAAGACGTTAATCCAGATGAAGCTGTTGCTGTTGGTGCCGCAATTCAGGGCTCTGTATTGTCTGGCGATCGTAAAGACGTATTGCTCTTGGACGTTACCCCATTGTCATTGGGTATCGAAACTCTTGGTGGTGTGATGACCAAGATGATTCCAAAAAACACAACGATTCCAACCAAGCATTCGCAGGTTTATTCCACTGCTGAAGATAACCAGCCAGCCGTAACGATCAAGTGCTTCCAAGGTGAGCGTGAGATGGCTGCTGCGAATAAGTTGCTTGGTGAATTTAATCTTGAAGGTATTGCTCCAGCACAACGTGGTATGCCACAAATTGAAGTGACCTTTGACATTGATGCCAACGGTATTTTGCATGTAACAGCAAAAGACAAAACCACTGGTAAAGAGAACAAGATCACGATCAAGGCAAACTCCGGCTTAACCGAAGAAGAAATTCAACGGATGGTGAAAGATGCTGAAGCCAACGCTGCTGAAGATAAAAAAGCACTTGAGTTGGTTACTGCACGCAACACTGCGGACGCCTTAGCTCACTCAACCAAGAAAGCCCTGGAAGAGCATGGTGCTGGCTTAGAAGCTTCCGAAAAAGAAGCGATTGAAGCAGCCCTTAAAGATTTGGACGAAGCCATCAAAGGTAGCGACAAAGAAGCGATTGAAGCAAAAACAGAAGCTTTGGGTAAAGCAAGTCAGAAGCTGGGCGAAAAAGTCATGGCTGCTGAACAAGCTAAAGCTGGTGGCGCTGCTGCAGGTGCCGCTCCTGGTGGTGCAGCTCCTGGTACTGCTCCTGATGCGGATGTTGTTGACGCTGACTTTAAAGAGGTTGATGACAAGAAGTAATTCTGAAATCAGACATTTATTAACGTAGTTTTGATGTACTTAAATAACAAGTCGGCCTCGTGCCGACTTGTGTCATTCAGGTTGTTGAGAGGAATAGGCCGTGCCTAAAAGTAAACGCGATTTTTATGAAGTGCTTGGTGTAGCAAAAGGTGCCAGTGATGATGAGCTGAAAAAGGCTTATCGCAAGATGGCGATGAAACATCATCCAGATCGCAATCCTGATAGCAAAACGGCTGAAGCTCAATTCAAAGAAGTAAAAGAAGCTTACGAAACCCTAACAGACCCTAACAAGCGTGCTGCATATGATCAGTATGGGCACGCTGGTGTTGATCCATCAATGGGTGGTGGTTTTGGTGGGGGTGGTTTTGGCGGCGGCGGATTTGCCGATGCCTTTGGCGATATATTTGGCGATATCTTTGGTCAAGGCGGTGGCCGTCACGCTGGCCCCCAAGTCTATAAAGGTGCAGATTTACGCTACAACATGGATATCAGTCTTGAGCAGGCTGCTGAAGGGTATACAACCCAAATTCGTGTGCCTAGCTGGAGTAATTGCAAGCCATGTCATGGTACTGGCGCTGAGCCTGGGTCAAAGGCTGAGACATGCACTACTTGTGATGGTCATGGCCAGGTGCGCGTGCAACAAGGCTTCTTCTCTATGCAGCAAACTTGCCCAAAATGTCGCGGCACTGGCGAGTACATTCCTAAACCGTGCAAAACTTGCCATGGCAGTGGAAAACACAAAGAACAAAAAACACTGGAGATCAAAATACCAGCGGGTATCGATGATGGTATGCGTGTTCGTTCAGTTGGCAATGGCGAACCCGGTATTAACGGTGGACCATCTGGCGATCTCTATGTAGAGGTGCGCGTACAACCTCATAAAGTGTTTCAGCGTGATGGCAGTGATTTGCACGTACAAATGCCAATCTCTTTTGCGGCTGCCACTATCGGTGGCGAAATTGAAGTGCCAACACTCTCCGGACGTGTTGAGTTTCCAATTCCGGAGGGTACACAGACTGGTAAGACATTCCGCTTGCGTCATAAAGGGATTAAAGGCTTACGCTCCACCTTGGTTGGCGATCTTTTTGTGCATGTTTTAGTGGAAACGCCGATTAAGCTGACGGATGAGCAAAAGAAATTACTGCAAAAGTTTGATGACAGTCTAAAGTCAGGTGGTGACAAACACAGCCCCCAACAAAAGGGTTGGTTTGACGGCGTAAAGAGTTTCTTTAGCTAAAAACTAGTGAGAATTTGGGCTGGCTAGCAATCAGCCAGCAAAGCCGTGCTCGGGTCCGGGGAATTTCCCGGACTTCACTTCGCGCACATAACTCTTGATGGCTGCTTCGACAGAATGGTGACCATCCATAAAGTTTTTGACAAACTTCGGTGGCTTGCCTGGGCTGATGCCCAACATATCTTGTAAAACCAATACTTGACCAGAGCAATTTGGCCCAGCACCAATGCCAATGGTCGGAATGTGAAGTTCGGCTGTAATCTTTTCGCCTAATGACGAAGGGATAGCTTCCAACACCACCATTTGAGCGCCAGCTGCCTGGCATGCAAGCGCTTGCTCAAGCATGACGCTAGCGGCATCTTTGGATTTGCCTTGGACCTTGTAGCCGCCTAAGACATGAACGGATTGCGGCAGTAAGCCTAAGTGAGCGCAGACAGGAACGCTTCGCTCTACTAAGTGACTAATCACATCAACTTGCCATTCGCCTCCACCTTCGAGTTTCACCATATCTGCGCCAGCACGCATCAAATGGGCGGCTGAATCTAAGGCTTGGACAGGATCTCCGTAGCTCGCAAATGGCAGGTCGGCGATGATGAATGCATGAGTGTTGGCCCGGACTACACATTCGGTGTGATACGCCATTTGCTCTACGGTGACTGGCGTTGTGCTGGAATGTCCTTGAATCACATTACCCAGTGAGTCACCAATCAAAATAGTTTCAACTCCGCAGCGATTTAGAAGCGCTGACATAGTTGAATCATATGCGGTGAGCATAGATATTTTTTCACCCTCAGCATGCATTGCGAGGAGCTTGGTAATTGTGATTGGCTTATCGCCCTGTAAGTAACCCATGGCGTGAGTTTAATGAATTAATGAGCCGTTTGGCTATAAACGTTTTTTTCTCCGCAATTGCAGTTTCTGCAAGGGAGTTTCTCTATTCTTTGGTGGGCTACATTCGGTAAATAGGCTTTGAGTTCACCCCAGTTAGGCAAAAGGAGATCAGGTGCTATCTCCAGGAGGGGTAGAAGTACAAAAGAGCGCTCGATGATTTTAGGATGTGGAAGTATTAACTCTGTTTCATTCTGAGTGACCCCTTCAAAAGAAAGGATGTCGAGGTCGAGCGTCCGAGGAGCGTTTGCATATGGTCGTTCACGACCAAATTCTTGTTCGATAGCCTGGCAAACGTGCAAAAGACCGTATGGACTTAACTCAGTTTCAACTTCAATGACGGCATTAATATAATCGCCGCCCGTAGCTTCAACGGGGGCGCTCTGGTAAAAACAGCTTTTTGCCAGAATTTGTAGTTCAGACCGCAATGCCAAGCAAACAATGGCATCAGTAATTAGCTGACGCGTGTCGCCGATATTGCCACCAAATCCGATATATACCCGTGCCATAGATTTCCAAACTAGAGATGAATCTACTTTACTGAAATTTCTCTAAGTCTGCTTAGCTTGCCGCACTCTCTGGGGGCACTATTGATTTTGGCTTTCTACGACGTCGTCTTTTGGCAGGGATTAGGCTGTTGCCGGATTCATTTTTAGCGCTAACCATTAGCTCATCTTGTCTTGCAGGGTCTGCTGCAATAAAGTCTGTCCACCATTGGCCAATTGCTGGATTCAGCTCTCCAGTTTCGCAGCGGAGCAACATGAAGTCATAACCCGCTCTAAAACGAGGGGATTCGATCAAGCGAAAGGGAAAGCGACCTACGCGTCTCTCAAAGCGGGGCTGCATTGACCAAATCTCACGCATATCGCTTTCAAAGCGACGTTGAATAGTCATGCCACTACTTTGCGTTGCAATCGTGTCATCCATCGCATCTTGTAAAGCGGGAATATTAGCCATTCCTTTAGCAGAATTGGCTTTCCAATTCTTCAGCAAGTCGGGCCAAAGTAGGGTGGCAAATAAAAAGCCAGCAGACACACTTTTACCAGATTGGATACGGTCATCAGTATTGGCCAAAGCAAGTTTTACAAAATTGTTAGCCCCCTTAGACTCTTCACCCTTATCCAGGATGTGATCGAGTAGCGGGAGTAAACCATGGTGCAGGCCGGCATCTTTTAGCCCCTGGATTGCTGCCCAGGAGTAGCCGGACATCAAGAGCTTTAGGATTTCATCAAAAAGTCTGGCCGAGGGAACATCGTTTAGGAGGGTGCCCAATTTTGCAATGGGTGCACGTGTAGCGCTGTCTAATTCAAAGCCAGTCTTGGCCGCAAAGCGAACCGCTCTAAGCATGCGAACGGGATCTTCGCGATAGCGCTTTGCCGGATCACCAATCATGCGTAAGGTCTTCTTTTGCATATCAGCCATTCCACCGTGATAGTCAAGAACGGTTTCAGAAGAAGGGTCGTAATACATCGCATTGATTGTGAAATCACGTCTTGCAGCATCCTCGCCTTGAGAGCCCCAGACGTTATCCCGTAGGATCCGGCCACTCTCAGCCACGTGATCTCCAGCATTATCCAATAGCGCTCTAAAGGTCGATACCTCAATGATTTCAGGGTGGCCTTTGCCAAAAAAGGTGACATGCACAATCTGAAAGCGGCGACCAATCAGGCGCGCTTTACGAAAGAGTCTTTGTACTTGATCTGGCGTTGCATTGGTTGCAACGTCAAAATCTTTTGGGCTGATGCCCAGAGCAAGATCTCTTACTGCGCCCCCAACAATAAATGCCTCATAGCCGGCTTGCTGCAATGTATGCGTCACCTTCACTGCGTTCTTCGAGAGCAAGTGAGGATCAATACGATGTGCTTTTTTTGGAATACGTTTTGGGGCGCCAGTGTTATTGGCTTGTGTGTGTTTGACCATCGGGTCGCGCCGCAAAATACGTTTTATAAATTTAGTGATCATGCAAACAATTCAAGAATGGGCCAGTTACGCTGCTTGGCTTCGTTGCGAAGGCGATCATCTGGATTGGTGGCAACAGGATGACTTACTTTTTCGAGCAAAGGAAGATCGTTCATCGAGTCAGAATAGAAATAGCTATGAGACAAAGTATCTAAAGACAGCTTTTGAGATGATAGCCAGTCATGTAAATTTTGAATCTTGCCTTCGCGAAAATTCGGAATGCCTTTGACTTCGCCGGTGTAATTGGCTAAGGGTTCGTTATTTTCGGTAGCAGGCTCTGTAGCAATCAGATGCTGAATGCCAAAACTCTCAACAATGGGGCGCGTAACAAAACTGTTGGTAGCGGTAATAACACAACAAAGGTCTCCAGCATCCTGGTGGCGCTTTACAAGGTCAATCGATTTTTGTCGGAGCTGACCGTGAATCACTTCCTGCATAAATGCCTCATGCCATTCTTTCAATTGCGCGCGAGAATGCTCTGAAAGTGGTTTTAAGGCAAAGCGTAAAAACTCATGAATATCGAGCTTGCCATCTTTGTAGTCTTGATAAAAGCGTTCGTTTTTTCGTGCGTAGTATTCGCCGTCCACAACTCCAATACGAGCCAAAAATTGGCCCCATTCGTAATCGCTATCGCAGGGCAAAAGAGTGTGGTCTAAATCGAAAAGGGCTAACTGGGTCACGAATGAAATATTTAATAAATTATTTAGGCTGCACAAGCTCTCGTACAAGAGGCAAGGTGACAGCACGTTTTGTTTCAAGTGAGTAGGCATCCAATGCATCAATCAAAGCCATTAAGCTGGGCATATCTCGGTAAAACCGACTTAATAACCATGGCAACACATCAGGCGATAAAACAAGACCCCGTGCTTTGGCCGCTTCCTCTAATGCCTGTATTTTCTCATCATCGTCCAAAAGTTGTGTCTGAAAGATCAGACCCCAGCCCAGACGGGTTCGTAGATCTTCCCGAAGCTTCAAATTGGCCGGGGCAGCGTTGCCGGCCATAAAAATATGAATCGCCTTACTCGCCTGAACCACATTGAGGATGCGAAAAAGTGACCCTACCAGACGATCGTCTAAACAATCAACATCATCTACGGTAATCACTGAAGGGGTGGCGCTTTCGGAGATTGTGCCCATCCTTTCTTCAAGGCGAACCCAGGAGGTGGGCTCGAATGGGGTGAGGGGGATATGTTCTAAACCAGCGTAATCAGCTGCATTTCCAACAGCATTTATTAAATGAGATCGTCCAGAGCCCTCTGGCCCCCACCAATAAATCCAGCGATGATTTAAGGGGTTCTCAGAGCTTTGAGTATCAACTCTTTTCCAAGAGCGTTCAATATCTTGCAGAGCAGAAATTAAAGCAAGATCTTTTCCGGGAAGATAATTTTCTAAACTCGCTTTAGGTGAATGGCTGATATCAAGCGCAAATTGTTTTGGAAGTGAGGATGTATTCATTACTACCAGGTTTACTTTTGATACCAGACGCTTTGTGTGTATATAGACCAGAGGTATTGAACCAAGACCAGACTCACAGCACTAATAGGTAGGGCCAATAAAACACCAAAGAAACCAAATAATTTTCCGAATAGTAGCAAGGCAAATAATACGGCTACTGGATGCAAGCCAATCCGCTCGCCAACCAGGCGGGGCGTCAAAAAGAAGCCCTCTAGGAACTGGCCAATGCCAAATAAAATCAGTACACCAATAATTTCAGAGCCCGGACCAAATTGAAGAAGCGCCGATAAGGTTGCCAGTGTGAGACCTAGCGTAATACCTATGTATGGAATCACAATCATGAGTGCAGTAAAGATGCCTAGAGCAACCGCTCCTTTGATGCCGATAATAGTAAGACCGATGCTATAAAAAGCTGACATGATGGAAATCACAATCACCATACCGTTCAAATATTGCGAGAGCAGTCCATCAGTATGCATTGCTAAGTGATGGACTGTCTCCTGTGCTCTGACAGGAACTATTTTTTTGATAAGCCCAAAGAAGTGATTCCAATCAATGAGCAAATAAAACATCACAAACACGATCAAAATAGAATTGACGAATGCGGCTATAACCGAGCTGCCGGACATCAGGACAGTCTCAAAAGTGGTGGTCATTAGTGAATCTGCGTTATCGCTAATGTGCGTTGAAATTTTTTGAGAGACCGATGCCTTCAGAACACCCCAATCAACATTGAGGTGAAGGTCTGCTAATCTAGGCCCAAGCCAAGCTTGGGTGTTTGCTATCCAATCAGGCAATTGCGCCTTAACGAGGGGAATCTCGGTTTTGAGTAACCCAATGAAGAGGCTCAAAATCGCAATGACTACGCCTAATCCAAGTATGACAGTCAGCCCAGCGGCAGCTGGCGCTGGCAGTCGACGCCCTTCTAGCCATAGAAAAGCAGGCCGCAGGATGTAGGCTAGGATGAATGCAGCCAGAAAAGGGGTAAAAATTTCAGCCATTACGAGTAATCCTCTAGAATTCAATGATTCTACTGATCTACTCGCATTTTTTACTAATATTCCAGCGCTGACATGACTTCATCTACTAATTCTTCCTCAAAAGGCCTTTCCTACCGTGATGCAGGCGTCGATATTGATGCTGGGGACGATCTAGTTGACCGCATTAAGCCGCTCGCCAAGAAAACCATGCGAGAGGGTGTTTTGGCTGGAATTGGTGGCTTTGGAGCCCTTTTTGAGGTGCCTAAGCGCTATCAAGAGCCAGTTTTAGTTGCTGGTACGGATGGCGTTGGGACCAAGCTAAGGCTGGCATTCGAGTGGAATCGTCATGAAACTATCGGCCAAGACTTGGTGGCAATGAGTGTGAATGACATCCTGGTCCAGGGAGCTGAACCCCTTTTCTTTTTAGATTACTTTGCTTGCGGCAAGTTGACTGTGGATACTGCGGCGACAGTTGTCGGTGGTATAGCTTTGGGTTGCGAATTATCTGGCTGCGCATTAATTGGTGGCGAAACTGCCGAAATGCCTGGCATGTACCCACCAGGTGAATATGACTTAGCTGGTTTTGCAGTGGGAGCGGTTGAGAAATCCAAAATCATTACCGGTGCAACAATTGTTCCGGGTGATGCAGTATTGGCAATTGGTTCCAGTGGCGCGCATTCGAATGGTTACTCATTAGTGCGTAAGATTATTGAACGTGCTGGCGCTAAGCCAAGTGATGATTTGGGTGGTCGCTCATTAGGCGATGTTGTAATGGCGCCGACAGAAATTTATGTGAAGCCTCTGCTGAAATTAATTTCTGAAATCAATGTAAAAGGAATGGCTCATATTACTGGCGGCGGTTTGGTGGATAACGTTCCGCGCGTCCTCCCAGAAAATACTCAAGCAGTGTTGCATCGCGATAGCTGGCAAATGCCGGAGCTCTTCCGTTGGTTGCAAATGAAGGGTGGCGTTGCTGATGCAGAGATGGTGCGCGTATTTAACTGCGGTATTGGTATGGTGGTGATTGTTGCGCCTGACCAAGTAGATACTGCAATCAAATCATTAACTTCTCAGGGCCTCAAGGCCTGGACTGTTGGCGAAGTCGTTGAGCGTCCGAAAGACGCACCACAGACTATCGTTATTTAAGCTGCCAGCCTATTTACCTGAATAAATTCTTCTTGCAGTAATCCAAAGCCGCCTTCAGTTCTTCGGGGTTGAAGGGGTCAAATGTTTTTCTTCCCTCAATTGCACGCAGCCATGTGAGCTGCCGCTTGCCAAGTTGTCTAGTGGCAGCCAATGCTTTGTAGCGCATCTCTTCAGCGTCAATTTCCCCATTGAGAAATTCCCAGGCTTGACGATAGCCTACCGAACGAATAGCTGGCAGATCTGCGTGTAATCCAGTATTCGCACGAAGCACTCTTACTTCATCCATAAATCCTGCGGCGAGCATTTCATCAAAACGTTTTTCTAAATTTAGATGCAAGCGTTTGCGATCACTGGGTTCTAGTGACACTAAATTAATCCATGGTGGAATAGCGGAACCCTCTCTGCCATCTTCGCTGGGTGAGTCAGCAAGTAATGCTGACATGGGTTTTCCGGTAATTTCAAAAACTTCTAAAGCACGCTGCACTCGTTGAGAATCGTTTGGCTTTAAGCGCGCTGCAGTTTCGGGATCAACTTTGGCAAGCTGATCATGCATTGCTGGCCAGCCTACAGCTTTACCTGCTTCATCTAAGCGGGCGCGAATTTCTGGATTTGCTGGGGGAAGTGAAGAGAGGCCATACGCCCATGCACGCCAATACAACATGGTTCCGCCAACAACAACCGGAATATTTCCTCGAGCACGAATTTCTGCGCATAGATGTTTTGCATCATTGGCAAAACGAGCGGCTGAATACACTTCGGTGGGATCGATGATGTCAATCAAATGATGAATGACGGCAGCCTGTTCTGCCTTGGTTGGTTTGGCACTACCAATGTCCAAACCGCGATAGACCAAAGCAGAATCCATACTGATAAGTTCAATGGTTAACCCAATAGATTTGGCATGCTCAGCCAAGGACATGGCGAGATGGGTTTTGCCTGCACCAGTAGGACCAACAATACAAAGCGTAGGGACTTGTTCTGGAGTATGCGCAGGCTGAATGTAGGGTTCAGTTTGCATGTCTAATTATAAGAGCCTGTTAATATCCGCAACAAACCCATATTTGGAGCCTCAGTTGATTGATACCCTTTTGCAAATAAGCGATTTATTGCTGCATATTGATAAACATCTAGATCTGGTGATTCAGCAATACGGCCCTTGGGCCTATGGTCTATTGTTTGCCATTGTTTTTGCAGAAACCGGCTTAGTCGTTGCGCCATTCTTGCCGGGTGATTCTCTCTTATTTATTGCTGGTGCTTATTGTGCAACGGAGCATTTCAATATTTGGACCTTGTGCATTGGTCTGTTAATTGCTGCAGTCGCAGGTAATACCGTGAATTATTTTATTGGTCGCTGGATTGGCAAACGCGTCTTTAGTAGTAAATCGCGCTGGATTGATCAGGGCGCCCTATTAAAGACCCATGCATTTTACGAAAAGCATGGTGGCAAGACCATCATTCTCGCGCGCTTCTTGCCAATATTTCGCACCTTTGCGCCTTTCATTGCTGGCGTGTCTGAGATGAATTTCTCGCGCTTTCAGTTATTTAACATTACTGGTGCTCTGCTGTGGGTCTTTGGCTTGGTGATTGCTGGATATTTCTTTGGCAATATTCCCATCATTCGCCAGAATCTCAATGTAATTGTGCTGGTTGGAGTTGGTGCTGCTGCTGTGCCAGTTTTATTCGCAGCTGCATACAAAATTTTTCAGCGCAAGAAAAGCTAAATAAAGCAGAACAACTAAAGTCAAAGCAAGTTGACCTTAGTGCAGCTTGGTTTGACTTTCGAGGGTGGCTATATGCTCGCGAATATCGCTTGCGTCTTCAGCCTCTGGCATTTCGCTTAGGTAGCGATGCATATCCGCTAAAGCCGGACGTAAATATTCCAACTGCGCGAAGATTAATCCTCGATCTCTAATCTCCTCAACGGAGTCTGGTAGAAGGATCACCAAACGCTCTTGAATACCTAGCAGGCGCTCCCAGCGCTCATGTTCTGAGTAAATCATTTTGAGGTTCCTCAGAAAGCGTGACAGAATCTCTCTTGAGCTAGAAGCCCTCAGAAAGATATTGAGAGGCAAGCTGAGCTCACCGCGATAACCTTTAGCATCCAAGTAAGGGTCGAGCATTTCTTGCAGCTGAGTCTTGGAGAGTGATTCTCCAGTGAGCGGGTCCATGATCACTTCACCTTGTTGCAAAGAGATACGCATCATGAAGTGATTTGGAAATGAAACGCCCCGAATCTTTAAACCAATTTGATTGCCGAGTTCAATCATTAGAATCGCTAATGAAATTGGGATACCCCTGCGATTCTCGAGAACGTAATGTAGGTAGGAATTTTCAGGCGCATAAAAATCATTTGGGTTTGGGCCAAAACCCAACTCGGCATAAAAGAAATGTTTGAGAATTTGTAAGCGCTGAACTGGAGAAGTATCTGGGGAGATACGCGACTTTAACTGGTTTCCCAGTTGATCAAGTTTATCCAGTACACCCTGAACGTCGAGATCGGGATAGGCATGTTGTGCGACAGCAATCGCTCCCTCGGTTAAGGGGAAGTGTTCATCTTCGGCAACGAGGGAGGTGAAATAGTCAAGTTGTTGTGTTGGCATACAAGCTATTTTGCATGACGTAAGAATTTTTGCCAGCGAATTCCAACTAAAGCGAGGGACGCAAAGTAAACAATGGCAGCAATACCAAGCCATAAGGCAAGTAAACCAATACGAAGCCACGGTTCTGCTTGAAGTTCAATCCAACTATGCGCACCGGCAGCATAAAAAAGCACTGCTGCAAAGGGAATGAGCGCTAGGAATAATTGACCTAGGTACTTGGCCCAAGCAGAGCTAGGTAGGGCGCCGCGTCGATGAAGGCCAACCCATAATAGCGCGGCATTCAGGCATGCACCTGTGCCCACAGATAGGGCAAGTCCAGCATGGCCAAGCCAAGGTACAAAGACTAGGTTGGCTAACTGAGTAGCTACTAAAACGAGCAATCCAATTTTGACCGGGGTACGGATATCTTGACGAGAATAAAAGCCAGGAGCCAAAATTTTCACAAGAATCAAACCAATGAGTCCAACTCCATAGGCGGCCAATGCGCGTTGTGTCATCACGACATCTAGTGCATTAAATTTGCCGTAGTGATACAAGACAGCTGCAAGCGGTTCTCCAAAGATAAATAGTGCAAGCGCGCATGGCGCTGCCAGTAAAAATGTCAGCTGTAATCCCCAAAGCAATAGTTCACCGGCGTGTACTAAATCATTTTTGGCGTTGGCTTTACTTAAGCTGGGTAAAAGCACGGTACCTAGCGCCACACCAAGCAGGGCAGTTGGAAACTCCATCAAGCGATCTGCATAAGACAGCCAAGAAACGCTTCCTGCTTGTAGGCGAGAAGCAATATTCGTATTAATGATGAGGGAGATTTGTGCGACTGAAACCGCAAATACTGCCGGTCCCATCAGACGCAACACGCGTCTTGCGTCTGGATTGGTGACGGCCGTCTTAATGGCGCCGGGCAGCAAGCCTATACGAGGCAATAAGCCAATTCGAGACAGAGCAGGAATTTGTATCGCTAATTGCAAAACACCGCCAATGAGAACACCAATGCTCAAGGCATAAATGGGCTGATCAAGATGGGGCGCTAAGAATAGTGCACTCCCGATTAATGCCAGATTGAGAAGAACTGGGGTAAATGCAGGAATAGCAAAACGCTGGAATGTGTTCAAAATACCAGCCGAAAGCGAAACCAGTGATATTAGGCCGATATACGGGAACATAATTCGGGTCATCACAACGCTGGCGTCATATGCCGGGCCACCTTTAAAGCCTGTGGCGATGATCAAAATGAGGGCTGGGGCGCCAATCACGCCTACCAATACCGTTAGCAGCAAAGCCCAAAATAAGAGGGTAGAGACCGCATTAACGAGGATTTGAGCCTGTTTTTGATCCCCTTTGCTGGAGATTTCTCCCAAAATGGGCACGAAAGCTTGAGAAAAGGCTCCTTCGGCAAAGAGTCGACGCAGTAAATTTGGTAGCCTAAAAGCCACATTAAAGGCGTCCGTCCACTCGGAGGCCCCAAAACTACGGGCAATCAGGGTCTCCCGGAGCAGGCCCGTAATACGGGACAGCATAGTTAGGGAACTAACCTTGGCAGCGGCAGATAGCAGGTTCATGAGCCGATTTTCACCTATTTATCGGTCGGCTGGGCTTTTTTGCCCCTTTAAGGTAAAATCTTGGGTTTTGGCGAGCTTGCTTCTGTATCTGGCAAGTCCGCAAGATTTTTAACTAATCGCATTTTGCAATTTATAGAGGCAAGGTTTAAAGATGGCCAATACAGCACAAGCGCGCAAGCGTGCACGCCAAGCAGTAAAACAAAACGAACATAACTCCAGTTTGCGTTCTAAGCTCCGCACTTCCATTAAGGCAGTTCGTAAAGCAATTGAAACTGGTGACAAAGCTGCTGCTGCAAAAGTTTTCGCAGCAACGCAAGCAACAATCGACAAGATTGCTGACAAAAAGATTGCTCATAAAAATACTGCATCTCGTCAGAAGTCACGTTTGTCTGCAGCTATTAAGGCGATGGCAGCGTAATACAGTTTTAGTTTTAGGCTGGTCGAAGTAGTTTCGATCTAAGCCCGCTCCTCATCAGAGCGGGTTTTTGTTTTTAAGGCTGGGATGGGGCTGTTGGGTTGAACTCACATGCCTCTTCAATCGGTAGGCTGTTGTCTTTGGCAAAGTTCATGACAAAGTCTAGCGCTCTGGGATCTAGGTCCCGTAGTCTGGTATCAATAACAACGCATTTCACTTTTGCAATAAGCACTGGTCTGACATAGGGCGAATAAGTGAAGCGAGGGTCCCCGGAATCACCGGGAGGGCGAAAAGTAGCCATTACCCCGCACAGACGCTCCGCCCAATCGCTGGGCCGAAATGGTTTGCCAGAAGTGGTAATGCCTTGAATGAAAAGCTTTTTGTGGTTCAAGTTCGCGTAATGATGGTTGTGGAAAATAGTATTACTAAGCCCCCTAGCTTAACAGCCTGAGTTGGCCGTAAGATGACTTTAGGATCTATTTTCGTGCAGCCGAAAGTATGAAGAAAAAAATGCAAGCCAAAACTTTAGTAGAAAGCTCAACTATGACATCGCTGGCAAAGCCTCAAGTGCCCGGTAAGGTAAAGCACTATCTGCAGTTTTCTGATCTGACTCGTGAAGAGTATGACTATTTGCTTAAGCGTTCAGCTTGGCTTAAGGCTAAGTTTAAGAGCTATGAAACTTGGCACCCTCTACATGACCGAACTTTGGCGATGATTTTTGAGAAGCACTCCACACGTACCCGTCTTTCTTTCGAGGCGGGCATCCATCAGCTTGGTGGCCATGCGGTATACCTAAACACTCGAGATACTCAGTTAGGTCGTGGTGAGCCTGTAGAAGATGCTGCTCAAGTGATTTCAAGAATGACGGACATCATCATGATTCGTACCTTTGGCCAAGACATCATTGAGCGTTTTGCGTCTAATTCACGCGTACCAGTCATTAATGGCCTGACAAATGAATTTCATCCATGCCAAGTCTTGGCTGATATCTTTACTTTTGTGGAGGCTCGTGGCCCGATCCAGGGGAAGACAGTGGCTTGGGTAGGTGATGCTAATAATATGGCCTATACCTGGCTTCAGGCCGCTGAATGTTTAGATTTCCAGTTGCGCTTCTCGGCGCCAGAGGGTTATCAATTAGATACTGCACGTCTGTCACCCAATTCTGCAAAACACTTGACGATTTGTGTTGATCCGAAAGATGCATGCAAAGGTGCTGACCTGGTTTCTACAGATGTTTGGACCAGCATGGGTTATGAGGATGAAAATACTTCCCGTATGAATGCCTTCCAAGATTGGATGGTCGATGAAGAGTTGATGTCCTTAGCTAAGCCAGATGTCTTGTTCATGCATTGCTTGCCAGCGCATCGTGGCGAAGAGGTTTCGGCTGGCGTAATTGATGGTCCGCAAAGTATTGTTTGGGAAGAGGCGGAAAATCGTTTGCATGTTCAAAAAGCCTTGATGGAGTATTTGCTCTGCGGGCGCTTGGATTAAGTAATTTTGTATGGAGTAGTTTGTCTTAGTAAGTTTCTAGTTAATTTTTGATTGAAAAAGAAAATATGTCTGATATTAAAAAAGCAGTCTTAGCGTATTCCGGTGGTCTAGATACAAGTGTGATCTTAAAATGGCTTCAAGATACGTATGGCTGCGAGATCGTGACGTTTACCGCAGATCTAGGCCAAGGCGAAGAGCTGGAGCCAGCCCGTGCCAAGGCTTTGCAGTTTGGTATCAAACCGGAAAATATTTTTATTGATGATTTGCGCGAAGAGTTTGTGCGTGACTTTGTATTCCCCATGTTCCGCGCTAATACGATTTACGAAGGTGAATATTTATTGGGCACATCGATTGCTCGCCCATTAATTGCTAAGCGTCAAATTGAAATCGCCCGCTTAACTGGTGCTGATTCTGTGTCACATGGCGCCACTGGTAAAGGTAACGACCAAGTTCGCTTTGAGTTGGGATACTACGCTTTAGAACCAGGCATTAAAGTCATTGCTCCTTGGCGTGAATGGGATCTGCTCTCTCGTGAGAAGTTAATGGCTTACGCAGAAAAGCATGGTATTCCGGTTGAGATGAAACATAAGCAAGGCGGTTCGCCTTATTCAATGGATGCCAACCTCTTGCATATCAGCTATGAGGGCCGTCATTTAGAGAACCCAAATGCCGAAGCAGAAGAGTCAATGTGGCGTTGGACGGTTTCTCCAGAGAAGGCTCCAGATGCCCCAGAAATTATTGAGATTGAATTTAAGGCTGGCGACCCAGTGGCAATTGATGGCAAAGCCTATAAGCCACATGAGTTGTTGGCTGAATTAAATCGCATTGGCGGTAAACATGGCATCGGTCGCCTTGACCTCGTGGAAAACCGCTTTGTAGGCATGAAGAGTCGCGGTTGCTATGAAACCCCTGGCGGCACAATCCTGCTAAAGGCGCACCGCGGCATAGAGAGCATTACATTGGATCGCGAAGTGGCTCACTTGAAGGATGATTTGATGCCACGCTATGCAAGCCTGATATACAACGGCTTGTGGTGGGCACCAGAGCGTGTAGCTCTGCAAACTTTGATTGATCACACACAGCAGGCGGTAAACGGCGTTGTTCGTTTGAAGCTCTACAAAGGCTCTGTCTCAGTGATTTCACGTGATTCAGCAAATACCTTGTTTGATCAAAATATCGCAACTTTTGATGATGACGGTGGCGCATATAACCAAGCAGATGCTGGCGGCTTTATTAAGCTCAATGCCTTACGTATGCGCATTGCTGAAACCGCAAGACGTAAGCGCGCCCAGAAATAAATAAAAATAAAAAATAAACAATAAACAATAAATTAGAACCTAATAGATTAGAAAGAATCAGCATGCAATTTGATCAAGTTTCCGTAGGCAAGAAAGCCAATGTCTTTTTTGATGGCAAGTGTGTTTCTCATACCGTGACATTGCCTAATGGCGTTCGCAAGTCGGTTGGCGTTGTATTGCCCAGCACCTTGCGTTTTGATTTAAGCACCAAAGAGATCATGGAAGTCGTTGATGGTAATGCTTTCGTAAGTATCAACGGCGCTCCCGAGCAAGAATTTAAGGCTGGCCAAAGCTGGGAAGTGGAAAAGGGCGGTTACTTCATTATTCGCGCTGAGCAACCAGTGCACTACGTTTGCCATTTTGAGTAACAAGAAGATACGTCAAATAAAGCCACCTGCGGGTGGTTTTTTTGCATCCTAAGTATGTAAGAATTCATCAATGAAGCTCATTCACATTGTTGCTACTATTGGGGTGTTTGCATCCTCCGTTACCTACGCGCAGGTTTTCGATGTTCAATACAAGGACGATGCCCCCACTAGAACCTTGCTGAGTCCCGTTCAAAATGCCAAAGCAGTTGTCTTATTGTTTCCTGGCGGTGGCGGGGTCTTAAATTTGCGGGATGATGGTTCAACTCCCAACTTTCATACCTTTGTTAGGTCGAAAGATCTCTGGGCTCAATATGGAATAGATTCTGTCTTGGTCGACACGCCATACGATTTGGGGGCAGGTATGCGAAATTCTCGCTCCATCAGAGACCATCAGCAAAGAATTTTGAATGTCGTAATTTATTACAGGGACAAGCTCAACTTGCCAGTGTGGATTTTTGGTCACAGCATGGGCACGGTCAGCGTCACTGAATTTGTTAACGGCGGAAAAGAAAAAGAAAAGCTTTTGGCTGGAGTTATTGTTGCCGGTACCTATAGATCCGCAATGGTAGATTCCGATGTCAAAGTACCAGTGCTGGCCATTCATCATGTGGATGATGGTTGTGCCTCCACGCCATTTGCCACTTCAGAGCGAATTATCGAAAGTCGCCCTCAGCAAGTCGTCTCTCAATTTATTTCAATAAACGGCGGTGTTAGTGAGGGAGATGATTGTGGCTCAAAGGCTTATCACGGATTCAATCAAAAAGAGTCTGAGTTTGTAAAAGTGGCTGCCCAGTTCATATTAAGGAACTAGCCAAGAGATCTACCGTTTGGGTAAGCCGCTAATCACGCTGCCTGGTACGAGTACTCGTTCAGAGAACCACTGCTTGTTCATCTCAAGCGCATAACGTACAGCTGCTTTGGGGCAGTGGTTATTGGTGGTTTCAGCCTGCATCTCTTCAATATTCACAATCTTGCCATCATCTGCAATGAACGCAATCGAGAGTGGAATTTTGGTATTGCTCATCCAGAAACAATGGCCAGCTTTTTGTTCGAAAATAAATAGCATTCCTGAGTTGGTTGGCATATTGGTGCGATTCATGAGGCCGATCTCTCTGGCCTTTGGTGTATCGGCCAGTTCAGCCTGAATACGGTAGATCCCTGTTTTCAATTCAATAGTGGATAGACCAACATTGACCTGTGCCAGTGCAAAGCTTGAGCTAGTAAAAAGCAGGGTGGCAAATAGATTGCGTAGAAAGTTTGGATAGTTATGCATGTTTTGCATTCTAAGTGAGGTAAATTGCAGACGAAAAAAAACCCAGGAACGAATCCTGGGTTTTTAATAATGATCTAAGGACTATTAAGCCGCTTGGATATTGGTAGCTTGCTTGCCTTTAGGACCTTGGGTAATGTCAAACGTTACCTTTTGGTTTTCCTTGAGGGTTT
>CANCPL010000020.1:0-29279 GCA_947380065.1 Burkholderiaceae bacterium
CCAGCGCAGTTGGCCCATGGCTTTTTAGTACTCTCTCCAACTGCCGAATTTCTTTATAAAACCACGGATTACTATCACCCGCAGAGCGAGGCTTGCCTTGCTTGGAATGATCCAACGGTTGGAATTGAATGGCCATTACCCAGTGGCGCTCAGCCCAATATGAATGCCAAGGATACAGCCGGTCTTTTATGGGATGCGGCACCGAAGTTCTAGCCATCTCGGTCGACACAAAAGATAAGATAATGCTCTCATGAGCAATTCATCTGCCAACTCTCAAAATCCCAAGATCTTATTGGTAAAGCTCTCCTCATTAGGGGATGTGCTGCATAACTTGCCAATCGTTTGGGATCTTCGGGCGCGTTTGCCTCATGCTCAAATTGATTGGGTGGTTGAAGAAGGGTATGTTCATTTGCTCGCGCCACTGCTTTCCAAAGAGGGCTTTCAAGGAATTGATCGCATCATTCCGTTTAGCTTGCGGCGCTGGAAAAAGAATCTCTTCAAACTTTCTACCTGGCAGCAATTTTTTGCATTTAAGAAAGAGCTTCAGCAAACTTCATATGACATCATCATTGAAACTCAGGGTTTACTGAAATCAGCCATCGTCTGTTCGCTAGCCAATAAGGCCACAAATGCAGTGATTGCGGGCCTAGCTAATGCAACAGAGTTTTCTGGTTACGAGCCGATTGCAAGAACTTTGTATAACCACTCTGTGCAAGTCCCGACACAATGTCACGCAGTAGATCGTTCACGTTGGGTAACGTGTTCAGCCTTGGATTGGTCCTTAATAGATCGCAAAAGTGCCCCTCAGTTTTATCCAGAAACTTACATCAATTCTTTAGCTCTAGACTCGACAAAAGTGCTTGCAGCATTAAGAGCGCCGTATATCTTGTGCTTTCATTCGACAGCTAGAGAAGCTAAGCGTTGGCCTAATGAAAGCTGGGTAGCTTTGGGTAAAGAGCTGGCCAGCCGCGGTTATC
Source organism: Burkholderiaceae bacterium (assembly GCA_947380065.1). Taxonomy (GTDB): domain Bacteria; phylum Pseudomonadota; class Gammaproteobacteria; order Burkholderiales; family Burkholderiaceae; genus Polynucleobacter. Next base: position 978 of record CANCPL010000020.1, read on the forward strand.
AAGTGGTTCTGCCTTGGGGTAATTTTGCTGAGAAAGAAGTGAGCAATGACATTGCCTCGCAGATTCCTAATGCATTGGTACCGCCTGCTTTTTCAATTCAAGATGCTTTCTCAGTCATTACAGGTGCTGCATTGACGGTCGGCGTTGATACTGGACTTACACATCTTGCAGCCGTACTAGGTAAGCCTACGGTAGAAATTTATTGCGACTCACCTAGGTGGAAGACCGAAGGTTATTGGTCTGACAATATTCGTAATGTTGGAGATATCCAGAAGCCACCGATGGTGACTGAGGTGATTGAAACTTCTTTAAGTTTGCTGAATTAACGCAGTAAAGCGTTGATTGCCACTAAGTCTTCATCTGTTAAGGCAGCTGCGTGAGCTTTTAATTTGATGGCATTGAGGATGGTGCTGTATCTCGCTTGCTGGAGCAAAGAGCGAGTATTAATCAATGAATCTAATGCAATCAATACGTCAATATTAATTAAAGTCCCGACTTGAAAGCCAAGCTTGCTGGACTCTAGGGCAGATGATGATGAGCGTTCCGCTGCCTCATAGGCTTTAACGCTAGCTAAACCACCATAGAAGCCAGTAAAGGCGGTCCTTGTGTTTTGAGCCGCCGCACGACGGTAGGTGTCGTAATTTGCTTTAGCTGCATCCACTAGAGCGGCATTTTGACGAATTAAGGAGCTGTTATAGCCACCTGATACCAGAGGAATGGTCATTTGTAGTGCCAATGTGTTGTTATATACATTGGTACTAGCTGGCGTGTAATTATTCGGTGTGCCGTTTGAGGTGTTGTACCCCGATGTGCCCACTAAATTGACGGTTGGATAATTTAAAGCCTGTGCACCACGATAGGTACTCTCTGCAAGGCTGACGGATAGTTGGCCTGCTAATACATTGAAGTTTGCTGATTCTGCTTGATTAATCCAGTCATCCAAGGTTTGACCAGGCGGCAGAATGGGGTTAACACTCTCCGCGATAGGATAGCCTTTGGAATCCTTGCTCTTGCTGCGTGGATCCTTAAGGACGCCCTCAATTTTGGCTTCTTTAATAAGCGGCTTGATTGCACCTACAGGGCGTCCAACGATTTGCTCAAGTGCGCCGCGCTTCACAATCAGGTCGGCCTGTGCAGCAATCTCCTGGGAGTTGGCTAAATCTAATGCTGCTTGTGCGGTATTGACATCAACAATTGTAGCGAGACCGGCATCAAATTTTGCTTGGGCTGCTTCAAGTTGTTGCTTAATCAAATCCTTCTTATTTTTGAAGAGCGCCACATTATCTTGACTCGTTAGCGCATCGAAATAGGCTTGTGACACACGTAAGATTAAATCTTGTTGCGCCAAGAAAAAGCGCATGTCTGCTAATTTGGTATTGAGATCGCCTTGCTTAAAAAGTTCCAGCGCACCTACGTTGAAGACTGGCTGAGTTAGGGTGACGGTATAACTTTTTTGATCAAATACTCGTGAGTTGCCAGCGTTATTGGAGACTACTGTGCTGCCTGTACCATGCTGATAGTAGCGAGTTCCACCAGGAGTAGCATTCGCTTGTGGCATCAACAAGGAGAAACCTTGCCAGTAGAGCTCTTTACTAGCCTGATAGTTAAAACGAGCGGCTGTTAATACGGGATCACTAAAGGCAGCCTCTTGGTAGAGCTGTATTAAATCGCTTAATTGCCCTTTGGCCTCACCGGGTTTGTTGCCAACCAAGTTGGATGGTGCAGCACCTGCCGCTACTGCGGGTTTGGTAGGCAAGGGCGCGATTTGCGGTGGCTGTTCCAATCCAATGAGGGTAGAAGCACTCATTGGAGTGGGTAAAGCAGGCCTTGTAGCCGCGTTAGGGCTTTGCGCAAAGGCATTGCAGGACCAAGCGCTCAAACCTAATGCTTGACTCAGGATCAAACCAAAGGCGGTAAGTCTAGATAATCTGAAGCGGGCTAGGGTCATGTAATTCGGATACTTTTCAATGTGCCATGCAGTTTAAGGCTAATTTATTCAAATTGCTCATTTAGGCACTATTTTGCCAAATACCCTGAATTGCTTCTATATACCTATAAAATTTGGCTCATGGATATAATTTTGTTACTAAAGGCAGTCATTCTGGGTGTGGTCGAGGGATTAACGGAGTTTTTGCCGATCTCTAGCACTGGGCATCTAATCTTAGTTGGCGATTTGCTGGACTTTAATGATGATCGTGGCAAAGCCTTTGAGGTCATTATTCAGTTTGGCGCCATTTTGGCGGTTTGTTGGGAGTTTCGTCAAAAGCTCATCAAGGTGGTTGGCTCTTTTTCTAGCAGTTCTGAATCCCGCCGTTTTGTCCTGAATTTATTGATTGCATCGATCCCGGCGATGGGACTAGGCTTTTTGTTTAGCAAGCACATCAAAGCAGTTTTGTTTTCTCCAATCCCGGTAGCTAGTGCATTTATTGTGGGTGCCCTCATTATTTTTTGGGCTGAGCGTCGCCAGCAAAATTTTGCTGATGTGTCTAATCAAATTAAGTCGGTGGATGATTTAACCCCATTGGATGCACTCAAGGTTGGTCTTGCTCAATGTGCTGCTTTAATACCCGGTACATCACGCTCGGGCGCAACCATTATTGGCGGCATGTTATTTGGTTTGCCTCGCGCTGTAGCTACGGAATTTTCTTTTTTCTTGGCTATCCCAGTGATTGGTGGAGCTACTGCCTATGAGTTGCTTAAACTTTGGAAAGCCCCTGTAGCCTTTTCTGGTGAATTTACTCTCGCTATTGTTATAGGTTTTATAGCTGCATTTATTTCTGCTTTTGTATGCGTGCGCTGGTTAATACATTATGTGGCTCACCATAATTTCATACCATTTGCTTGGTATCGCATTGCTTTTGGAGTACTGGTTTTGTTTACGTCCTACACTGGCTTAATTGCTTGGTCCCATTAATCTTTAAGTGACTTAAAAAGCTCAGGAAATTCTTATGGATGCATCAATTGACGCAATAACGAATAATATTCAGCTGGCTCTGGCGCCGGTATTTTTGTTAACTGCGGTTGCTACTTTAATTAACGCTATTTCAGGTCGTCTTGCTCGATCTGTCGATCGTATGCGCGCAATTCGACACTCCGTTGATCGGGGTGACGTGAAAGATGAATCGTTGTTACGGCATATGAATAAGGAGGCTGATGAAGCCCAAATTCGTGGCCGCCTTTGTACGGCAGCCATCTTTTTTGACGTGCTCAGTGGCGTCTTTATCTCAATGACAGTGCTGGAATTATTCTTCTTTCAAGCGGGCGCTGTGCGTTCATTGCAAACGACTTATGTTATTTGGACATTTGTATTAGGGCTAATCTTTTTTATGACCTCACTATCAATTGTTCTGGCTGAAGTTGTTTATGCTTACCGATCTGCCGGCTGGAATATCCCAAAAATAGACTAATAGTCGGTTTAATAAAATACCCCCTCAATAAAAGACGAACTATGAACAAAATCCTCATCACCGGCGGAGCAGGTTTTCTGGGATCCCATCTCACCGAGAGGCTACTCAAAGAGGGTAATGATGTTTTGGTGGTGGATAACTATTTCACTGGCTCTAAAGAGAACGTAGCGCATCTATTACCTAATTCTCGTTTAGAGCTCATGCGACACGATGTCACTTTCCCGCTGTATGTAGAAACCAATCAGATTTACAACCTCGCTTGCCCAGCATCCCCAATTCACTATCAATACGATCCAGTGCAAACGACTAAGACAAGTGTGCATGGTGCAATTAATATGCTGGGTCTAGCTAAAAGAACCAGGGCTCGTATTCTCCAAGCATCTACTAGTGAAGTCTATGGCGATCCAGAAGTCCACCCCCAGCCAGAAGAGTATTGGGGTAAGGTCAATCCCATCGGTATTCGTTCTTGCTACGATGAAGGCAAGCGTTGCGCTGAAACCCTCTTTTTTGACTACAACCGCCAACATAATTTAGACATCAAAGTTGTGCGTATTTTTAATACGTATGGCCCACGCATGCATCCCAACGATGGCCGAGTGGTGAGTAACTTTATTGTGCAGGCATTACAAGGCAAGGACATCACTATTTATGGTGATGGTCAGCAAACCAGAAGCTTTTGCTATGTCGATGACTTAATTGATGCCATGGTCAAAATGATGAACTCAGAAGATGGCTTTACAGGGCCAGTGAATATTGGTAACCCGGGAGAGTTCACGATGTTGCAGCTTGCTGAGACCATTCTGAAGCTCTCGGGTAGCAAGTCTAAAATCATTCATCAGCCACTGCCATCGGACGATCCCAAGCAACGTCAACCTAATATCGAGCTAGCTAAAGCAAAATTAGGTTGGCAGCCAAAGGTCAACCTAGAAGACGGTCTCAAAGAGACGATTGCTTATTTTAAGAAGGTGGTTGGTTAAGTAGTGATTGAAAATAGCAACTCTTCTAAAAAGCGTTTTGATGAGCGCATTCGCTCTTTTGTTTTAAGGGCGGGTAGAACTACTGCTGGACAGCAACGCGCTATTGAAGAATTGGGCCCACAGTTTCTCATTCCCTATCAAGCCTCCAATCTCAATTTAACTGAAGCATTTCAAGGCTCAAGTAAGCCAAAGATTCTAGAAATTGGTTTTGGTATGGGGGAGACAACTGCCAAGATTGCTGCCTTAAGATCTGGTGATGACTTTTTGGCTATTGAAGTCCATCCGCCTGGCGTTGGAGCATTGCTGAAGCTGATTGGTGAAAATCACCTGACAAACTTAAGGCTCATTCGTCATGATGCTGTTGAGGTGCTCGAGCAGATGATTGCACCAGATTCGTTAGATGGAATTCATATTTATTTTGCAGATCCTTGGCATAAGAGACGTCATCACAAACGTCGTCTGATACAGGCTGAGTTTGTTCGATTGCTGGCTTCTAGATTAAAGCTGGGCGCTTATTTGCATCTGGCAACGGATTGGCATAACTACGCAGAGCAGATGCTCTTGGTATTGAATGCAGAGCCTGCTCTACAAAATACTTCAAGTGAATTGGTAAAGATGGAAACCTTCACCTTATATGACGCTGCCAAGCAAGGCGAGGTCTTCAATGAATTTAAACCTACTCTTGAGCAACTTAATGCTGAGCATCAAGGTTATGTAACCCGACCAGAATACCGTCCGGTAACTAAATTTGAGAACCGTGGCATCAAGCTGGGCCACGGTGTTTGGGATTTGGTCTATAAGAAAAAATAAGCAGAAGAGCGCTTAAGTAGCAGGGCTTACAAGCCGACGCAGACGTATTTCATCTCCAAGTATTCATCCATACCGTAAACACTGCCTTCACGACCAAGGCCGGATTGCTTAATCCCGCCAAAGGGTGCAACTTCATTAGAGATTAAACCGGTATTAACGCCAACCATCCCGTACTCCAAGGCTTCAGCCACTTTCCATACACGGCCAATATCGCGACTATAGAAGTAGGATGCCAAACCAAACTGACTATTGTTGGCAAGTTTGATCACCTCTTCATCACTCTCAAAAGGAATAATTGGCGCTACTGGGCCAAAAGTTTCTTCATAGGTAATGAGCATCTGACTGTTTACGTTGGCCAAAATAGTAGGTTCATAAAAGTTCTTGCCCTCTGTTGTTTGTTTGCCGCCGGTAACGAGTGTTGCGCCTTTGCTAAGGGCGTCAGCAACATGCTTTTTGACTTTTTCTAGTGCGGCAGTTTCAATCAAGGGTCCTTGAGTGATGCCGGCTTCCATACCATTGCCGACCTTAATCATTTCAAGGGCTTTGGCAAACTTTTCCACAAAAGCATCTTGTACCTTTTTGTGAACATAAAAACGATTTGCGCAAACACAGGTTTGACCGGAGTTTCTAAATTTAGAAGCCATAGCACCATTCACTGCTGCATCAATATCAGCATCTTCAAATACGATGAATGGGGCGTGTCCGCCTAGCTCAAGAGCGAGCTTTTTGACGGTTGGAGCACATTGCTCCATGAGAATGCGACCGACCTCTGTTGATCCTGTGAAAGAGAGATGGCGAACTGTCGGTGATGCACAAAGGGTTTTTCCAATAGCAATTGATTGATTTGCATCCGCAGTGACAATATTGATAACTCCATCTGGTATGCCAGCACGCTTGCCAAGCTCAGCTATGGCGAGAGCGGATAGTGGCGTCAGCTCGGCTGGCTTAATCACAATGGTGCAGCCAGCCGCTAATGCCGGCGCTATCTTGCGCGTAATCATGGCGATAGGAAAGTTCCATGGCGTAATTGCAACACATACACCAATGGGTTGCTTGATTACCATCAGGCGCTTATCGCTCCAGGTGGTTCCTAGAATTGAGCCTTCAACGCGTTTTGCCTCTTCTGCAAACCACTCCACAAAAGAAGCGCCATAAACCACTTCTCCAGCAGCTTCAGTCAAAGGCTTGCCTTGCTCAAGTGTCATGAGCTTTGCTAGATCTTGGGTATTTTCAATAATCAAATCAAACCATTTGCGCATGATTTGGGCGCGCTCTTTAGCTAACTTGCTGCGCCAAGAAGGTAGCGCTTTTTCTGCTGCAGAAATGGCTAGTTCAGCATCCTGAGTTTCAAGGTTGGCAACATTGGCAATGATTTCATCAGTGGCAGGATTGGAAACCGAGAAAGTCGTTTTAGAGCTAACCCATTTACCGTCTATAAAAGCTTCTTCTTGGAAAAGATGAGGATCTTTGAGTTGGCTACGAATATCTACTTTTTGCATGATGTTTTAACCTTGGTGATGTCCAAGCTATTTTATCCCCCAATAAATAAAACAGCCTCCAAGCGTATTCAGCTGGGAGGCAGGGGTTTGGTACTACTAGATTGAGGGGTTAGCCTGCTTGAGTTTCTGCGGTACGCAGCTTCTGGGCTAGTAAATCTAGTACGCCGTTCACATATTTGTGGCCGTCAGTGCCGCCAAAGGTCTTGGCGAGCTCTACAGCTTCATTAATGGCTACTTTATAAGGTACCGAGAGGTCGATTGCTAGCTCATATGCGCCAATCAGCAGTGCCGCATGCTCCACGGGAGATAGCTCATTAATTGGGCGATCTAATGCCGGTGTAATGATGGCTTCTAATTCATCGGTGCGGGCTAAAACCCCATCGAAGATTCCTTGAAAAAGATCAAGTTGGCAGCGACGAAAAGCAGGATCTTCAGCGAGCTGCTTAGTAATCGCAGCGCCATTGGGAATGCTACCGGCACGACGCATCACTAGGCTTTGATAAACGCCTTGTAGGGCGTACTCACGAGCGCGACGACGCGGCGTAAGGGATCGCTTAGGCGCTGGCTTCACTTCTTTGCCGGCTGGTAGGGAGTGTGGAATAGAGGGGTTCTGGCTTGATGTTGACATGCGAATTATTCTTCTTCACTCGAGTTGATTTCGATATCGATATCCGGCGTCAATGCCAGCGCTAGATTAGCCATCTCTACTACCGCTTGAGCACATTCTGAACCTTTTACCTGAACACGAGCATGAGCTTGTTCATCAGTATCGCAAGTTAATACACCATTAGCGATTGGTAATCCAGTATCGATAGAGATACGAGTGATACCAGAAGCAGATTCATTGGAGACCAATTCAAAGTGATAAGTCTCACCACGAATAACCGCTCCTAGAGCAACTAAGCCGTCAAACTCACCAGTCTCAGCAAGTTTTTGTAGAGCAAATGGAATCTCTAATGCGCCTGGAACTGTCACTAGCTTAATGTCAGATTGATTAACACCCAAAGAAATTAATTCATTAATACAGGCATTGGTTAAAGCAACACAATGGTCTTCATTGAAACGCGCTTGTACAACGCCAATCCGAAGATCCTGACCATTAAGATCGGCTTCTAATACACCTACAAAGTCATTAGTACTAGTCATATCAATTCTCTAAAAATATTTATCGCATTAGCGATATTAGGGGGTGTAAGGCTTGTAGCCTGTCACTTCGAGCTTATAGCCAGATAGGCTTGGCACTGGATTTGGCTTAGCTAACAAGCGCATTTTCCCTACACCAAGATCTTTCAAAATTTGTGCGCCAATACCGTAGCTTCGAAAGTCAGTTTTTCTGGCTAGCGGTTTTTTAGCTTCTTCATGCGACTGATTGAGTTTCTGAAATTGCGCTAACCAATCGGTGTCATTTGGTGCTGCAATACCTGAGGCATTTAGGAGTACTGCAACTCCAGCGGTTGAAGCGGCAAGCTCTTCTAGGGCTTTGGCTAGCGGCCAAGAATGGGTGCTGATATCAGATTCAAGGAAGTCCAAAACAGTGACTGGTTCGTGAACGCGCACTAAAGTTTCTTGTGCCTCAGAAGGTTTACCATGAACGAGTGCAATATGCACGCATGAACTTGGAGTATCGCGATAAATAACGCCTTGGAATTTACCCCAGGGAGTAATGAATTCACGAGCACCCTCGCGCACCACAATACTTTCATGTTGGCTGCGATACTGAATGAGATCAGCAATGCTGCCAATCTTGAGTTGATGTTCTTTAGCAAACTCTAGCAAGTCAGGAAGACGCGCCATACTGCCATCGTCTTTCATGATCTCGCAGATGACTGAGGTTGGAGAACAACCAGCCATAGCCGCAAGATCGCAACCAGCTTCTGTATGACCAGAACGAATTAATACACCACCAGGCTGAGCCATCAATGGAAAAATATGACCCGGCTGAACTAAGTCGCTAGGCTTGGCATTTGGCGCTACTGCAGTTTTGATGGTGAGTGCACGATCTGCCGCTGAAATGCCAGTAGTTACTCCGCTGGCTGCCTCTATAGACACCGTGAAGTTCGTTCCCATCGATGTGCCGTTATCTCGAACCATTAAAGGAAGGTTAAGTTGCTGGCAACGCTCGCGAGTAAGGGTTAAGCAAATTAGTCCACGGCCATGTTTTGCCATGAAGTTGACTGCCTCGGCGGTGACGTGGTCAGCTGCCAAAACTAAATCACCCTCGTTCTCGCGATCTTCTTCGTCGACAAGGATCACCATTTTGCCGGCACGCAGGTCGGTAATGATTTCTTCGGTGGAGGCAAGAGTATTTGGCATAGCCCTCTATTTTAAGCGCAGGACCCGCTTGTTGTTCGGTCCTACTGCAATATCTCGTCTTTCTGACGGGAAGTGCCTTGGGTATGAGTTTTTGTCGGGAACCTACCCTTTGAAAATGGGGAATGTCAGCTCAAAAGCATCCCAATTTGGCAATGAGACCAAAAAATTGCCAAGGATTCATCTTGCTGGAGGCTCTGGTGGCCATGAGCATGATTTTGGGGGTTTGGATGGTTTCCGTTGAGACTTATCAGCGGATTGCTTTGAGTCTGACTCAGCAAGAAGGCAAAAGATCGCAACTGAGAGGGGAATGGGATGCTTTTGAAATACAGGAACAAAGTAGGGCTAATGTCAATTTGCCCAACAAGGACTTAAGCAGTGACTCTGCTCGAATGCCTAGTCGGCATCGCTCTATGCGCACTCCTACTCAACCCCCTATTAAAAACAAGCACTGATTTGGTAATCAAGCAAATTGAGTATGAAAAAACGCAAGCTTTAATTTCAGAGGCGGATCGTGCATTTGAGCTTATTGGCCGTGCGATTCGAATGGCGGGTTATCACAATATTGCAAGCCATCAAACCAACAAAAAATTATTCTTGGAGATAAATAAAAAGTCAGGATTTAGGGGGTCTGATTCCTTAATAGTCCGCCATGAAGTATCGGACGGCATTGATTTTGATTGCATTGGTAACGTCATCACAAAAGAGCGCACTAAAAATCAATTAGCGCTGCAAGGATTTTTGGTTGATCGTCAGGCGGGCGTCCCAAAAGAGAAGAAGATGAATGGCGGATCACTAATATGTCAATCGCTAGATCGTCAGGGTCGTACTCAAATCACCGCCTTGATGAACGGAGTAAATGAACTCGTTATTGAAGAAATAAATGGCGCGCAAGCCCAATATATAAGGGGCCAAAGACTGTTTAAGGTCAAACTGAAAATGACCGATGGAGTTAGATTAAACCTAGATTTGGAGCGTACTTTTTCAACAAGGAACCTCTTGTGATCATAGCTTGGGTATTTTCATTGCTCCTGCTTTGTTCATCGCTTATTACTTATTTGGAGGGATTAAGTTCTTTGCGAATCATCGAAGCGAATACCATGCGACTGGCAAAGAATCAATTTGTAGCGGCGGAAAATTCGGTATTTGAGTGCGAGAAAAATATCACTTCTCTTGGGAAGCTAAATGAGAATCTTTGCTTTATCCAGTCGGCGGGAAAAAATCGGTGGCTCATTACGAGTAAAGAAAAACCTGCAATCCAGATTGGTGTTGTCGTTGATGAAAAGACTGGCATCGCTACGCGCCTGAACTGGCGGCAAGCATTTGAATAATTTAAATCGATGCTTAAGACGGCAGATGAATCGACAGTCTGGATTTAGCTTATTGGAACTGATGGCTGTAATGTTGATCATTGCCATCGCCGCCATGATGACGATGCCCTTATTGCATGAGCAAATTGCGGCTCGAGAAATCGACACCATTGCCAGAAGATTTATCGCTCATGCACATTTTGCTCGTCAACAGGCGCTCCATTTGGGGCAACCTGTCCGCCTGGCGCCGATTTCGGAAGAGCACTGGGAGGCAGGGTGGGTGGTAAAAAGCGGGTGTATTGGGAAATCGGTTCATGCAGGGTGTATTGAAAAGCTTTGGTTTTCTCAGGCAGATATTGAACCTATTTACTTTAAGAGTGGCGGCAAGCAATTCATTGACCCTAATTCAGGCAAGAGGGGTATCTTATTTAATGCAGCCGGCTCGGCAAAAACAGCCCAAGGTGGATTTGTAGCCAATCGACTGATCCTGGGTCACAGCAGGGTTCCTGAGCTCGAGCGCCAAATGATTCTGGGCAGTGGCGGTCGTTGGAGGATCTGCGACCCATCAAGAGATGCAAAGCGTTGTCATTGAATGGTTTAATAGACCCCATGTACAGCGCAGTTGACCACCAGTTTATGAGTGAGGCTTTGGCCGAAGCTCAAAAAGCACTTTATTTATCCAACCCCAATCCAAGAGTGGGTTGTGTGATTGTTAAAGCAGGGCAAGTAATTGGCCGAGGATTTACACAAAAGGTGGGTAGTGCTCACGCTGAGGTACAAGCCTTAGCCGACGCTAAATCCCTCGGTAATGATCCTGCGGATTCAATTATTTATGTCACTCTTGAGCCATGTAATCACACGGGGCGGACTCCGCCATGCGTAGATGCCTTGATTGCCGCTAAACCAGAGGCTGTATTTGTGGCAATGTCTGATCCCAATCCCTTGGTTTCTGGTAAGGGTTTAGAGCGTCTTAAGGCTGCAGGAATTCAAGTGCATTGCGGACTGATGGAATTAGAAGCGCAGGCCTTAAACCCGGGATTTATCTCACGGATGATGCGTGGCTTACCTTGGGTGCGCATGAAAATTGCTGCAAGTCTTGATGGAAAGACTGCTTTGCCTGATGGCCGCAGCCAGTGGATTACTGGGCCGCTTGCTAGAGCGGATGGTCATCATTGGCGCGCACAAGCCTGTGCAATTGTTACTGGTGTTGGCACTGTCAAAGAAGATGATCCTAGTTTGAATGTGCGAGATGTTCACACTGAGCGCCAGCCTTGGCGCGTGATTGTTGATTCCAAATTAGAAACTCCACCCACTGCGAGGATCTTGAGTGACCTTGATCAATCTGGTGTCATCATTGTTTGCGCCAGCTTAGGTAGTCCTGAAATGCAACAAAAGGCCAAAGTATTTACCGATCGAGGGATTGAGGTTATTGAGATGGCCAATACCTCTGGGAAGGTCAATCTCCCAAAACTCTTTTCATATCTCGCTCAAGAGCGCGAGATGAATGAAGTGCATATTGAGTCAGGTTTTAAGCTTAATGGGTCTCTACTTCGAGAAAATTGTGTAGATGAGTTATTGCTCTACTACGCTCCATTCTTTATGGGAGATGGTATTGGTATGGCCAATACCTCACCATTGAAATCTTTGGATAGCAGACAGGATTGGAAGGTGATTGACAACAGTCTAGTTGGCTCTGACTTACGGCTGCGCTTCATCAAAAACTAACAACTAAAATTACGATATGTTTACTGGAATCATTACTGCAGTCGGTCAAATTAAAAGCGCTCAAGCTAAGGGCGATGGTTTGCATTTAGTGGTTGAGGTACCCGTGGGATATTTAGATGATGTGGCTTTGGGTGACAGTATTGCCATTCAGGGGGCGTGTATGACTGCCACCCAATTGAATAAAGATAGCAATAGTTTTACTTTGGATATTTCTCGTGAGTCGCTTAATAAAACTGTTGGTCTCGATAAAGTCGGCCCAGTGAATCTTGAGAAGGCAATGCGTCTAAACGATCGCTTAGGCGGCCATTTGGTCAGTGGTCACGTGGATGGCGTTGGCAAAGTGGTTCACTTTTCTCAAGTGGCTAATGATGCTTATGGTTCTTGGTTGCTGCGGATAGAGGCTCCAAAAGAGCTAGCACAATATCTGGCTTATAAAGGCTCTATCGTTGTCAATGGTGTATCACTCACAGTCAATCAAGCCGAAGACACCACAAATGCTTGCGTGATTGATATCAACATCATTCCCCATACTCTGCAAAACACTACCCTTGGCAATCTGAAGCAAGGCGATGTTGTGAATCTTGAGGTGGACCTGATTGCACGATATGTAGCTAGGATGCTCAATAAGACTTAAGTCGGATTTAAATCTTTACTTTTATAGTTTTCCCATCTTTGCGATCCTTAATAGTCTGAATATGCAAGGCATCATCAATCCACTCAAGCAATACTTCATATGCTCTGGGGGGCAAAAGGCATGCTTTAAACCTTGTTTTTTCTGTGGTTAAATGACCTTACTTGCAATAGTCCCATTTTGGGACTAAAATTAACAAGTGCGAATAATAGCGAGAAAACACTTAATTAATTTCTGGCGTATTCATCCTGATGCTGAGCAGTCACTCAAGGCTTGGTATGACGAGGTGGCGCATGTCAGTTGGAAAAAGCCGCAAGATATAAAGAATCAGTATCGAAGTGCGAGTTTTATAGCTGATAACAGAGTGGTATTCAATATCAAAGGAAACGCATATCGCTTAGTAGTGGCTGTTGCTTATAGTTTTGGTGCAGTTTATGTGAAATTTATTGGTAGTCATGCTGCTTATGATCGAATTAATGCTTGCACAGTGCAGTTGGAGGAAAAATGAAAGAATTAAAACCCATTCGCAACAAAGCGGAATATAAAGAGGCATTAGCGCAAGCGTCTTACTATTTTGATCATGAGCCAAAATCTGGAAGTAAGGATGGCGACAGATTTGAGATTCTCTTAATGCTCATAGAGGATTATGAAAGCAAGCGCTATGCAATTCTTCCGCCAGATCCAATTGAGGCAATAAAATTCAGGATGGAGCAGTCTGGTTTGAATCCAAAGGATTTGCAGCCAATGATCGGCGGTCTAAATCGCGTATATGAGATATTGAATCGCAAACGCCCTCTAACATTAAAGATGATTTGGAGGTTGCACTCAATGTTAGGAATCCCTGCCGATAGTTTGATTCAGCAGGATGATGAGCTACGAGCAGCCTGATACCCTTAATGCTTTTTTTGGTAGCGAGTTGGATCACTCAGTTTGGCCTGCTTAAAGCCCTCTTGTCTTAAGCGACATGACTCACATTCACCACAGGCTTCTCCTAAATCATTTGCCTGATAACAAGATACCGTCTGCGAATAATCTACGCCTAGAGTGCTTCCCAACTGAATGATTTCAGCTTTGGTGAGGTTGATGATGGGAGCATGCACCCTAAAGCGATTGGCATTATTGATTGCTTCAACGCCAGCTTTGGTGGCTAGATTCGCCATTTGCTCAAAAGAGGCTACATATTCTGGTCTGCAATCGGGATAGCCGGAGTAATCAACCGAGTTGGCTCCATAGAAGACATCTAGGCCTCCAAGAGATTCTGCCCAACCTAATGCGAGTGACAACAAAATCGTATTGCGAGCAGGCACATAGGTAACTGGGATTTCTTGATCTTTACCTGGGGTAATCGGAATTGCAATTGAGGAATCGGTTAATGCGGATCCACCAAAGCGAGTGAGATCTAAATTAACCACTTCATGACGAGCTACACCAATCTGTTTGGCGATATGTTTTGCAGCAGCAAGCTCAGAGGAATGCCTTTGCCCATAGCCTACTGAAAGAGCGTAAGGTGTGTACCCAAGATCTTTAGCAAGCGCAAGGACAGTTGTTGAATCTAGACCGCCAGAAAATAAGATGACTGCGGGGGCGCCCAGTTTGCGGGGTGCTAGTGATTCAAATGCAGCGGACAACTTAGACATAGTTATGGATTACTTCGTGCTGGCGATGAGCTGTTGAGCATCTTTGGCTGCTTCGGTGTCTGGATATTTGGCAATAATGTCGCTAAATGTTTTTTTGGCGGCTGCTTTATTACCGCTTTCCAATTGAGCGTTACCCAAAGTTACCATTGCTGCAGGAATACGTGGATGGTTTGGGTATTTCTTAATCAGATTTTGGAGCTGGCTTATGGCACCTGCGTAATCCTTGCTGGCATATTTACTGTTAGCACCCCAATACAACGCGAGTGGCAAATAGGGGCTGCTGGAATATTTAGCAGCAAAGGCGGAAAAAGCTTGGTCAGCCTTTTTCAAATTACCGGCTTGAAATGCCTTCAACGCATCATCGTAAGCTTTTTTCTCACCAGGTTGTACTGTGCCACTAACACCTTCAATGGTGATGGTGCGTGGCTCAAAATTGCCTAGGCGTGTATCGAGATCTTGGTAGTACGTTTTCTGGCTAGTGTTGATATCTTCGCCTTGCTTTTCAAGCTCTTCTACCTTACCACGCAGTTCCGCATTCTCTGTCTTGAGCTTGTCTATTTGCCCTTGCAACTCAAGCTGGGTGGTGGCTAGTGACTTACGTAAGTCCAAAATAGCCTTGCGTGCTTCATCGTCAGAGAAGAGGGCCCAAGCGCTGTTAGACGTGCCTAAAAAAATGAGAGTGGCACTTAAACAAAACGCTCGTAAGAGCGTTTGTTTTACTGAGTGAGAAAGCGTCATCATTAGTTGCTGATGTAAACAATATCGGCGCGGCGATTTTCTGCCCAAGCAGCTTCGTTATCACCATCTGCTTTTGGTTTTTCTTTGCCAAAGCTTACTGCTTCCATTTGATCATCAGATACACCCATCAAGTTCAATGATTTGCGAACTGCATCTGAACGACGTTGACCGAGCGCTAAGTTGTATTCAGCAGTGCCGCGTTCATCCGTATTGCCTTGAATGATGATCTTTTGTTTTGGGTTAGCTTTTAAGTAGCTAGCGTGGGTAGATAACATTTTTTGATATTTGGTTTGAACGGTGTACTCGTCAAAGCCAAAGTAAATGCTCTTCTCGAAAAGTGGGCTACTTGGATCGTTCCAAGGTTGTGAGCCAAACTTTCCGCTACCGTTGCCGCTACCATTAGCGCCATCGGTATCATCCAATTTAACGCTGGAGCATGCTGCCATGAGAAATGCTGTTGCGCCGATGAGGGCAAATGTCGCTGCACGACGTGCGATAGAAATCTTCATGAATTTTCCTTTTTCCTGCAAGCTGAATCTATAAATGAGTCAATAGCTAATATTATGCCCCCAAGAGCATCAAAAGTGGCTATTTAAGCCCTTAAAGAGGGGCTTGGGTGAGGTTTTGATTGGCTCTGAGTCTTAGTCCATAAATGGACCCCAGGACGGCTGACGAACATCAGATCCTGGAATGCTGAGTACCTGCTTAGTGTTCCCGTCTACTGAAACGGCCGCGAGGACGCGTTTACCGCCAACTTTGGTGGAATACAGAACGTAGCGACCATTCGCAGCAAAGGAGGGTGATTCATCACTAGTGCCATCGGTAAGCGCTTGAGCATCACCAGTGGCTAAATTCAGAATGTACAGGCGATAAGCACCGCCAATGTTAGCGATATACGCTAAATATTTTCCGTCAGGTGAAATGCGCGGTGAGGTTACAAAACCCTGTTTGAATGTAACGCGCTTCACACCTTCAGCTTGTTCGCCGTCGGCACTCATGCGATAGATTTGTGGATTGCCACCACGATCGCTCGTGAAGTAGATATAGCGACCATCAGAAGAATATTGCGGTTCAGTATCAATGGTGTTGCCGCGAGTTAAGCGTTGTAAGCCAGTTCCATCAGCATTGATACCGTAGATTTGTGTATTGCCGTCTTTGGATAATGAGATCGCCAATTTTTTGCCATCAGGCGACCACGCTGGCGCGCTGTTATTACCCTTTTGATTTGAGAGAGAAATGCGACGACCAGTAGCAAGTTCGTGAACATAAATTACAGGTTTACGATCTTCGAAAGAAACATAGGCTACTTTCTTGCCATCAGGTGACCATGATGGAGAAATAATAGGCTCGCTACTATTCATGGCATTACGAATGTTTTGGCCGTCTGCGTCAGAGATCACGAGGCGATAGCGCTTACCATCCTTGATGACATAGGAAAGGCGGGTAGAAAACACGCCGCGTTCACCGAGTAATTTAAAAATGATGTCATCAGCAATTTTGTGGGCTACTGCACGCAAGTTATCAGCGCTGGAGTTTAGATTTAAGCCACCAAGGCTTTGGGATTTACGAACATCAAATAGCTTGTAGTGAATGTCAAATTGATTATTGCCTGTTTGAACAACTGAGCCCACTACCAATGCATCAGCACCACGAGCAGCCCAAGATTTGTAGTTTGGAGTGCCCTCATCACTTTCAACGGCATTACCGTTCTCAGTATTTTTAAAGTAACCGCTGCGAGCTAAATCTTGACGGATGATCTCTGTGATACCAATGGGTAACTTGTTTTCATCTTTAAAACGCATCACTGCGATTGGGTAGAGTGATTGACCAACGCCAGTAATTTCAATATTCATCTGCGCAAGAGCAGGTGTTGTCGTACTTACAAAAAGCGTCATGCACAGAGTAAAAACGATCAAGCTAAAAGAATTCAGTTGTGATGCCAGTCTCTGTATCTGTCTTTTCGCGAATCGCAACATGCATTAATCCTTGGCTTTAAAAGTGAGCTTTACTTCTCGTTGAGGAATTTTGCCATTGTCGTCTTTTGGTAGGCTCTCTGCACGTGAGAGTGCAAGCAATACCGCTCGGTCCCACCCAGCATTGCCGCTAGAGGACTGAATGCTAGCGCTCAAAATAGCCCCATCCGGTGCAAGACTTACTAAAATCACGGCAGCCGGATTGCCGCTTACTGATTCCGGATTAAAGACAATCAATGGCTTGACCTTTTTAATCACTTTATCGGTCCAGCCTGGCGGTGCGTTGCCACCACCACCAACACCGCTTCCCACACTGCCGCCACTACCACCTTCGGCCCCAGCTGCTGCACGTAAACGTGCTAGTTGATCAGCACGGGCTTTTTCTGCTGCAGCATTGGCTTTGGTTTCTGCAGGTGATTGCGCTTTAGGAGCCTCAACCTTTTTCGGTTTTTCTGGCTCTTTTTCTTTAGACTTCTCTTTGGGTGGAGGAGGTTTTACAGTCTTAGGAGTTTCTTTCACCACCTCTTTTTTAGGCGGTTCTTTTTCCAACTTCTTTTTCTTGATGGCGATATCAGCAGCTTCTTCTCTACCTTCGGTTTTGAGTTCTGGTTCTGGCGGAGTTTCTACTTGCGGAGCTGAGTCCCAGAGTTCCACTTCAACACCCGATGAAGTTGTATTGTTCCAGCTAATGCCGATCACCAAAAAGGCGAGTAAACCTATGTGAGCTATTAGTGAGAAAGTAAACGCACGCTTCGTACTTTCAGATTTGGTATAGCGTCCTCGCTTGAATGGCGAGAAGGACGACTGAAAAGTAGGGGCGCTATTCATGAGTAATGAGAGCTAGCTGCTAGACCTTATTGGGTCTTGACCGCAAGGCCAACACGCTTCACACCATTCTCTTTGAGTTTGGACATGACTTCCATCACTGTTTCATATTTAATGGATTTATCAGCTGCAATCACAATCGGTTGATCAACAGATTTTTCTGCTTGCGATCTTGCAAAGGCGCCGAGTTCAAATTTATTGAGAGTTTGTACTGGGTCACCATCTTTACGTACGATGACATTTTCATTGGCATCAATCGTTAAAAAGACAGGTGGCAATGATTGCACTTTCGCCCCGCCAACGGTTGGCAAATTGACAACGCCAGGATTCACCATTGGTGCAGTGACCATGAAGATCACTAGCAACACCAACATCACATCAATGTAAGGAACGACATTGATGTCGGACATTGCCCGGCGTTTGTTTTTACGTAATGAAGATCCGGCCATAATTTTTTGCTTATGAGTTCAGTTGTAGATTCAACTAGCGTCCTGCAGTTTGACGCTGCAAGATGTTGGTGAACTCTTCGATGAAAGTTTCAAAGCGAATGGAGAGGCGATCTACATCAGTAGCTGCACGGTTATAGGCAACCACTGCCGGAATTGCTGCAAACAAACCAATCGCAGTTGCAATTAATGCTTCTGCAATACCAGGGGCAACCGCCGATAGGGTGGCATTTTGAACGTTAGCCAAACCGCGAAAGGAATGCATGATGCCCCAAACGGTCCCAAAGAGGCCGATATAGGGAGAGACTGAGCCCACAGATGCCAAGAACGGCAAATTGGCTTCTAAGAGGTCCATTTCGCGCTGGTAGGTGGCTTTCATGGCACGACGGGCGGCGTCAATCTCACGACCCTTTGTGAATTCTTGCATGCCGGCTTCAAAGATATGCTCCAGAACGGCATCACTGCGGGTATTGCGTTGGGCGGCTTCTAGGAGGGTGTTGAGGTCTCCGCCTGCCCAAAAATCTCGCTCAAAACGCTCGGTATCTTGCCGGACCCCCCGCAAAACAGCTGTTTTCTTGAAAATAATGGTCCAAGAGGCTATGGACATGCTCAGCAATAACAACATTACCAACTGTACTAATAGGCTGGCATTGAGGACTAGAGAGAGGAATGAGAGGTCTTGTGTAGGGGTCATGGTGGATTTTGTATGATGTAGGTTGATTTTACTAAGTTAATTAACGCAGCAATCCAACTTCATCAGGATTATCACCATGTTTGACCGTCAAAACACTTTAGCCAAAACCGACCCTCAATTATGGGCAGCCATCCAGAGCGAGAATAAGCGTCAGGAAGACCATATTGAGCTGATTGCCTCTGAGAACTACACCTCACCATCGGTAATGGAGGCTCAAGGCTCTCAGTTGACAAATAAGTACGCTGAAGGCTATCCAGGCAAACGTTATTACGGTGGCTGTGAATTCGTGGACGTAGCTGAGCAATTGGCAATTGATCGCGTCAAAGCACTGTTTGGTGCTGAAGCGGCTAACGTACAACCTCATTGCGGGGCATCCGCTAACCAGGCAGTGTTCTTGGCATTCTTAAAACCAGGCGATACCTTCATGGGTATGAGTCTTGCTGAAGGTGGTCACCTGACCCACGGTATGGCTTTAAACATGAGCGGTAAATGGTTTAACCCAATTGCCTATGGTCTCGATAAAAACGAAGAGATCGATTACGAGCAAATGGAACGTTTGGCGCGTGAGCACAAACCAAAACTTATTATTGCTGGCGCGTCTGCTTATTCAAGAAAAATTGATTTCGAGCGCATCGGTAAATTAGCAAAAGAAGTGGGCGCGATTTTTATGGTCGATATGGCTCACTATGCTGGCTTAGTTGCAGCAGGTGTTTATCCGAACCCAGTACCTCATGCAGACATCGTTACCTCGACTACGCACAAGAGTTTGCGTGGCCCACGTGGCGGTATTATTTTGATGAAAGCTGAGCACGAGAAAGCAATTAACTCTGCAGTGTTCCCAGGCTTACAGGGCGGTCCTCTGATGCATGTGATTGCAGGCAAAGCGGTAGCATTTAAAGAGGCTCAGGAGCCTGGCTTTATTGATTACCAAAAACAAGTAGTTGCTAATGCAAAAGCACTTGCTGAGACCTTGATTGCTCGTGGATTGCGGATTGTTTCTGGGGGCACTGACTCTCATGTGATGTTGGTAGATTTACGTGCTAAAAAAATGACTGGTAAAGAGGCTGAGCGTGTTTTAGGTGAGGCGCACATTACTTGTAATAAGAATGGCATTCCAAACGATCCAGAAAAACCAATGGTGACGAGCGGTATACGTTTGGGTTCACCTGCAATGACTACCCGCGGATTTAAGGAAGCAGAAGCAAGACAAGTGGGTAACTTTATTGCTGATGTTTTGGACAATCCAAATGATGCAGACAATATCGCCAAGGTACGTGCTCAGGTTTCCGAATTGACGAAGCGCTTCCCGGTTTATGGTTAAGTAATCAAAGAAAAGAAGAAATAATTGCGCTGTCCTTTCTGTCATAACGAAGATACCCAGGTATTGGATACCCGGGTATCTGACGAAGGCGATACTATTCGCCGCCGCCGCCGTTGTGCGAAATGCGATAAGCGTTTTACAACTTATGAGCGCGTTGAATTAGCGCTCCCAGCAATCGTCAAGAAAAACGGTAGCCGGGTGGAATATAGTCATGACAAATTAGCAAGCTCACTGAAGTTAGCTCTTAGAAAGCGCCCCGTTTCCTCGGATTCTGTAGACGAATCTATTGCACGTATTGAAGAAAAACTTCTCAGCCTTGGTGAAAAAGAAATCCCGAGTGAACGCGTGGGTGAACTGGTGATGCGTGAGCTCAAACGTTTAGATAAGGTTGCCTATATTCGCTTTGCTTCTGTTTATCGAAGCTTTGCCGATATTGAATCTTTTGAGAGTGCTCTTAAAGAGTTGAAGTAATTATGGCAACATTCGCTTCATATAGTCTGCAAAAAGTGGAACTGTAAAGGCCGTATCTCCATGAGCTGGGCTATAAATCATTCCTTTGCTTATTAAGGATTGTCTCAATGGAGCTATTTGATGAACCTCCTTATTCATTGCACTTGCGATGTCTCCCGATCTTGGGGCCGGGTTATTAATGCCTGCCATAGCTCTTAGATAGTTTTTCTCCATGGGTGTGCAGCGGTCAAATCTGACACGAAAAAAACTAGAGTCCAATTGAAGTATTGCGAGTTCTGTAGCTGCTAATGCATCCTCTTCTGTAATGACTTTGGCATTAGCAACCTCCCAGCACATACTCCCCCATTCCTGCAGAAAATAAGGGTACCCCTTCGTCTGCTTAAGAATTTGCTCAATAGCCTGAGCTTGAAAACTGACTTGATGTTGACTTACTGGGAGCTGAAGTGCTTTCGTTGCGGCCTCTGGGGGTAAGGGACCAATTTCAGGAAAATCAAACAACCGTTCAGCATAAGACTTAGCCCTTCCTACATTTCCAACTAACTGAGGGAGGCCGGCACCCACTAAGGCCACGGGTAGCTTTTTCTGGGCACATGTATGAAGCGCAGAAATGAGAGCGGCGAGCTCGATCTCTGGAACATATTGCAGTTCATCGATAAATAAAACAACAGCCGTGTTCTTCTCCTTGGCTGCTTCTCCAATAGCTTGCAAGAGCTCTGAGAGGTCGTAATCAAGATCTCCAGTATCTGCAACCCCAGGTTCAGATCCTAGATTAAAGCCGAATTCCATGCCTTCATATTTAACTTTTGCAGAGGAAATAAAGCTACCAAGTATTCTCACCGCCTTAGCAACAGTTTCACTTAAGCCAGATAAACGATCGAGCTTGAGGAGTGCTGCTCTTAGACTTGGAACAATCATCGCTGGCAAATTTCGATTCTCAGGTGATTCAAATTGAACGCAGACCAAACCCTCTGATTCAGCGTCGTTTTTTAGTCTATTTAGCAGTACCGTTTTCCCAACTCCCCTTAACCCAACCATCAATATGCTTTTTGCTGATAGGCCGTTTTTAATGCGATGCAGGGCTATTGATACACCTTCAATAACCTTGTCTCGACCTGATAGTTCTGGGGGTGCAGAGCCTGCTCCAGGAGAAAATGGGTTGCTACGAGGGTCCATATATAAGAATCTTATGTAAAGTTATTTAAAAAAGATAATATTGCATAAGATCTTTATATTCAACCACTTTAGCTTTAGGGTAAGCCTAGTTAATTGTAATCAATTGATTACAATTAACCCATCAAAAAGTCTTATTTACCTAAAGCGAATATTAATTAATGAAAAAGATAAAAATTAAAGATTTGTCTAAATTTGATGTCGTAGATTATTTAAAAACCGAGTCAGATATTGCTGGATATTTAACCGCTGTCTTGGAAGATGGAGATCCTGCTTTATTCGTTGCAGCAATTGGCGATATTGCTAGGGCAAAAGGAATGACTGCTATTGCTAAAAAGAGTGGGGTAACCAGAGAATCCCTTTATAGAGCCTTGAAAATTGAAGCGCGCCCACGATTTGAGACGGTAAGCAGAGTCATACATGCCTTGGGTATGAAATTAAGTGTTCATGCATAAAAAAAAGGACTGCAATGCAGTCCTTTTTTATTGACGGTGATTAAATTACTTTAATTCGGCAAAAATAGAAACAGTAATGTCTTCAACACTACCAGTACCACTTACCTTGCGATAGGCCGGTGCTTTTACCTTATCGGTAGAGTTGGCTTGCGCAGCCCATGACGAGTAGTACTCCACCAATGGGCGGGTTTGATCGTCATAAACCTGCAGACGCTTACGAACGGTTTCTTCTTTGTCGTCATCACGCTGAATAAGGTCTTCGCCAGTTACATCATCTTTACCCGCAACCTTTGGTGGGTTGTATTTGATGTGATAAGTACGGCCAGAAGCTGGGTGAACACGACGACCACCCATACGATCGATGATGGCATCAAATGGCACATCGATTTCTAAAACATAATCAATGGGTACGCCAGCATCTTTCATGGCTTGCGCTTGCGGTATGGTTCTTGGAAAACCATCAAACAAATAACCTTTACTGCAATCAGGTTGAGTGAGACGATCTTTAACCAGGCCAATGATGATGTCATCAGAAACAAGGCCACCTGAATCCATAATTTTTTTAGCAGCAATACCGAGTTCAGTCCCCGCTTTCACGGCAGCGCGCAACATATCGCCGGTGGAAATTTGTGGAATAGCAAATTTTTCGCAAATAAACTGAGCTTGTGTGCCTTTTCCAGCACCTGGTGCACCGAGCAGAATCAACCGCATTGTTTTCCCCTTAGAAGAGCTGACATTGTCCCGTATTTTGTTGGGATCTTAGATACCTATTCACTAGGATTATCCCCGAGAAGCTTGAAACGACCGAGGCTTAGGCTTATTCGCTTAAGAGCCAGCTAGTAATTGCCGCACCCTATCCAGGTCTTCTGGGGTATCTACACCTGCTGGCGGGGCCTCAGGGGCGGTATGAACCGCTATGCGGCACCCATTCCAGAGGGCGCGTAGTTGCTCTAGGACTTCGACTTGCTCAGGTGGAGCTGGTTCTAAGCGGGTATAGGCTTGCAAAAATTCAGCTCTGTAGGCGTAGATACCTAAATGACGTAAATGCTCTGTTTTTTGCTTACTTTGCGGGTCTCTTACAAAGGGAATCGGTGCCCTTGAAAAGTAGAGCGCTTCCCCTGAGCGATTGAGAACGACTTTTACCACATTGGGGTTGTTAATTTCGGCAGGGTCAGTAATTGGTACGGCAACTGTTGAGATAGCGCACTGCGGATGATCTGCCAATGTGTGAGCAACCTGATTAATAAGTTCTGGAGGAATGAGGGGTTCATCACCTTGAACATTTACTACTAATGCATTTCTGGGTAATTTAAGTAGCTGCGCAACTTCTGCAATGCGATCTGTACCGGTAGGATGATCTGCGCTTGTGAGTAAGCACTCAATACGGTGTTCATCGCAAGCAGCTTGTATCTCTGGTGAATCCGTCGCAACAACTACGCTTTGTGCAAGCGATAACTTGGCACGTTCAGCCACTCGAATCACCATGGGCTTACCGCCAATATCAGCCAATGGCTTTCGTGGCAAGCGGGTTGATCCTAGTCTAGCCGGAATTACTACTAAAAAATCGGGAGCTTTTGCGTCAGTGTTCATTGAAAAATGAGGTTCAATAAATTAAGCAATTTCATCAGCGCTTAGGCTGCGTGCTTCATCTACCAACATCACCGGAACATCATCCCGAATGGGGTAGGCCAAGCGATCCGCTTTACAAATTAACTCCCGTTTAGCGGCATCTAAATGCAATTGGCTTTTGCACAAAGGGCAAACCAAAATATCGAGCAGTCGTTTATCCATGATTTCTTTGATGGCGTTTCTAAATAGATGATCAGGTAGTGTAGTGCTATGTAGCTCAAAACTACAAGGTGTAGCGATAGGGGTTGGGCCTTTGGAGGATGGATTGCAGCCATTCAGCCAAACTATCTGAAAGTGAAAGAGTCATCGGCACTACCCAAATACGCTCATCACTGATGTTTGTACACTTCACAGCATCTTTTTCGGTAATCAGAATGCATTGCGCATTGATCTTGGAAAAGAATTCGGAGGTATAGGTCGCATGATCAGGTAAGGGGATCGATTTTCCAGCAATACCTTGTTTGAGCAAATCATCAAAAAAGGATTGCGGGTTACCTAGGGCGGCCACAGCAGTAATTTTGTTGGGTAAATAACTATCAGCAATTTGTGCAAGGGTCTGCTGATGACTTGGGTTGATCAGTTGATAGGCATTGCTTAGTCTGCTCTCTAGGGAGAATGCACGACGCCCTAAAAAATATTCATCCTGAACACCAACTTTATGAGCGCCTGCTTTGGCTTTTCCGGTCAATAGAGTGGCATCTCGTTCACGTGTAGCGGGTTCACGCAAGGGACCAGCAGGCAACAAAAAGCGATTACCTTCACCCCGTCCATCACGCACAACGAACTCGATATCGCGCCCACCTTCACGCGCTGGCCAGCGTGCTAAGCCGCTATGTTGGAGGCCATCATCACTAATAATGACATTTACATTTGGCGAATGCTTGAGCAAAGATTGAATACTCTTTTGGCGTTTTGGAAAAACCCAAATTGGAAATTGATCATGCGTACGTTTTGCAATCAAGACTGGCTCATCACCGACCAGCATTGGATCTGAATGACTGTTGACTTGTAAAGGAATGCTTTGTGCAGAGGAGCCATATCCCCTGCTAATAATTCCAGGATTCCACCCGAGTTGCTGCAATCTTTCTGCCAATGCAATAACGATCGGCGTCTTACCAGTGCCGCCTACGCGAATATTACCCACAATGATGACGGGTACTGAAGCCGGTTTTTGTTTTACTAAACCTATGTCCTGAATGAGTTTGCGGACACGCAACGCTAAACCATAAAGCCAAGAGAGCGGCCATAGCAATAAGCTAGTAGGGCCGCGCCTTTCCCAGAACTTGGGTGCTTTACGAAAAAACGAAAAGGACATGGACAATATTTTCTAGATTCGTAATTTACTTCTTAGTTTGACTGCTAAACACAATATTGGAGAGGTTGGCGTCTCGCGCTGCCTCGAGAGCGCTCATGACAGCTTGATGGGGCGCTTTAGCATCCGCATCAATATTGACTTGTAGTGTACTTGCACCTTCCTTTGGGCTGCCTTGGTTAGCCAGCTGAGCTAACGAAGCGCTCAGTTGCGAGCGATCCGTTACTTTGCCATTAATTGCAAAGCGACCATCACGACTTACGGCAATATGTATTTGTTTTGTCTCGGCTTGGCTTTCACTACCGTTAGCAGTCGGCAATGTAATAGCAAGCTCTTGATAACGCGTAAAGGTAGTAGAGATCATTAAAAAGATCAACACTACTAGCAGCACATCAATAAAAGGAATGAGATTGATCTCTGGCTCAATAGGAGATGAGCTGCTCCCTAAAGAAAATCTTCTTCTTGCTTGGGGATGCGTTTCTAACCAACTCATTTAGTGGAATTATTTGGGTAAAGCTTCTTAAAGAGTTGGCGTGTAAATTCTTCGCACTCGCGTTGACGTTGGTTTGCCATTGCGCGCAGTCCACGCCAAGCGGCTAAAGCAGGAATAGCGATTAACAATCCAAAGGCGGTGTTGTACAAGGCTACTGAAATGCCATGTGCCAGCTGTTGTGGACTTCCTGCTGCGCCATTAATGGTGCCCTGACTACCAAAGATTTCAATCATGCCGACGACTGTGCCAAATAATCCCAGTAATGGCGCGATTGTTGCAATCGTGGCTAGCGCTCCAAGGTAGCGGTCTAACTTCAGCCAGGTGGTTTGTGCGATCGCTTGCAGTTCTTCCAAAGCAGCATCGGGACCGTTCCCGCTCAACTTTTCTTTTAGGGCGCACGCGAGCAATGTGCCTGCTGGAGACATTTGAGCCAAATCGGCAACTTGTAATTCGTTTACGACAGGTCCTGATTTTTGGCTAAGCATCTGATTAGCAAGCGAAAAAGTAGTTTCAAGGCAGTTTTTAGGAAAAATGTGTATTTGGCGTAAGTACCAGCTTCGCTCTAAGGCGATAGCCATACCCAAAATAGAAATAATTAAGAGGGGCCAAATTGGCCAGCCTGCGGATAGTAAGATGGAGTACATAAGCTCAGTACTTTAGCTGAATTAAAAAGACTGTTTATGAAAGCTAGCCTGTGGATAACTCTGTGCAAAACTTTTTTGGATTTGTGTTGTATGTGCTTGATTGATGGTAAACCCTATTATTTCCCCCCAAAAACTCGGTTGACTGGCTGAATTTATTTATATATAAATCAATTACTTGCAAACGTTATGTTGGATTTATAAGATGTTTTGGGTCAGTAATTACTTACTTATAAACATGGAACCAAGGGGAATTGGGATCTGTGGATATGTTAATGGCCCTCAGGCTTGATGGCTTAGGGATTAAAGAGAAAAAATGTCGGAAATATCAAGGGAAATTCTGAGTGTTGGCGATCTAAACCGCGCCATTGCTGCCTCTTTGGAGGACCGTTTCGATGCCGTCTGGGTGAGCGGGGAGATTTCGAACTTCAAGGCTTATGACAGCGGGCACTGGTATTTCTCCTTAAAGGATGAAGAGGGGCAGATTCGCTGCGTGATGTTCCGCGGTCGCAATGGCCAAGTTGGCTTTATGCCCCAATCCGGGGATTTGGTTGAAGTAAGCGCCAATCTGGGAATGTACGTTCCGCGTGGAGATATTCAACTCACTATTCAAACTTTGCGTCGCGCCGGCATGGGTGGGCTTTACGAAGCTTTCTTAAAGCTCAAGGCTAAATTAGCAAAAGAAGGCTTGTTTGATGATGAGCGCAAACGCGAGATACCTAGTCATCCAAGAGCGATTGGCATCATCACATCACTACAAGCGGCAGCACTAAAAGATGTCTTAAGTACATTGGCTAGAAGAGCCCCTCACATTCCGATTGTGATTTATTCAACCCTAGTTCAGGGTGTAGATGCGCCGGCCGGCATTATTTCTGCGCTCAAAGCGGCCGAAAAAGAAAATGCTGTTGACGTTATTTTGTTAGTGCGGGGCGGAGGCAGTATTGAAGATCTCTGGGCATTTAATGATGAGCATTTGGCATATGCAATTGCAGATTCGTCAATCCCGGTGGTGAGTGGTATTGGGCACGAAACGGATTTCACAATCACCGATTTTGTTGCTGACTTACGCGCCCCAACGCCGACTAGTGCTGCAGAGCTTGCGGCGCCTCGAAGAGATCAAATGCTGCAAGAGCTCGAAGCCATCATGCAGGCATTGCTGCAGCGGATTAATCAACGAGTGGAACGCGAAGCGCAAACCTTAGATCAACTGGCGTTGCGATTGAGTCATGCCTTACCAAACCCAGATCGGATGCGCGAGCAAATTCAGGGATGGCAACAAAGGCTTAATCAGGCCTGGTCTGTGCGCATGGAAAATTGGAAGCGCAATCAATCACATTACCAGTCGCAACTAGAGATGCTGAATCCACAGAGAACGCTAGAGCGAGGATATGCGGTGATTTTGAGTAAGGATAAAAAAGAATTGCATGCAGTACGTAATGTAGATGAACTCAGGGTTGGTGTGGGATATGAGATTCATCTTGCCGAAGGTTTTTCTGAAGTCGAGTTAGCTCGGGTGAGCAACGAAAATTAGAAAAAAGATGGAGATGGCCTCTGCAGAAGTTTAAAAAATATTAGGCTCAATCTGCAGACTGACACCAAACTCCGCACGCACCTTGTCCTGAATACATTTCGCAAGACCGAGGATGTCTTGGGCGGAACCGCCGCCATGATTTACTAGGACAAGGGCTTGGTTTTCATAGACGCCAACAGAGCCCATGCGTTGACCCTTAAAGCCGCACTGATCAATGAGCCATCCTGCTGCAAGCTTTCGTTTTCCCGGCATATCTGGATAAGAAACTAGCGCTGCATGCGCCTTAAGCAAGGTTTC
>CANCPL010000021.1:0-28606 GCA_947380065.1 Burkholderiaceae bacterium
ATTTATTGGCCCAGAGGCAAGACTCTGGGAGGCTCAAGCTCTATTAATGGCTTAATATTTATTCGAGGACAAAAGGAAGATTACGATACCTGGCGTGATCTGGGTAACCCCGGCTGGGGTTGGGATGATGTGCTGCCCTATTTCAAAAAGGCTGAGGGTAATGATCGATTAGACGAGCCATTGCACTCTAAAACTGGGCCATTAAAAGCCTCCTCTATTCCAAAGAAGCATCCCTTAGTTGAGGCATTCAAAAAGGCGGCAAATGCTTTAGGAGTGCCCGAGACTGATGACTTTAATAACTTAACGCAAGAAGGTGTTGGTTACTATCAACTAACCACCCACAAAGGCTTTCGTTGCAGTACTGCAGTTGCTTATTTAAAACCTGCCAAACTTAGAGGTAATTTACAAATTCTGACGGATAGTCAGGCTTGCAGGGTTATTTTTGAAAACAAAAAAGCAGTTGGAGTGGAGATTATTCGCAATGGCATTAAGAGTGTCATTCATGCAAATAAAGAAGTCGTTCTCAGTGCAGGTGCTATCCTCAGCCCGCAGCTTTTGCAGTTATCCGGAGTCGGCCCATCCAAACTACTGCAAGAATTTAATATTCCCGTAGTGCATGACTTGCCAGGTGTCGGAGAAAATCTACAAGACCACCTTCAACATCGTCTCATTTATGAATTAAACCAACCCATCTCCACCAATGACCAGCTCTCGTCTTGGTTTGGTAAATTAAAAATGGGCTTAGATTGGCTTCTATTTCGTGGCGGTCCGCTATCTATTGGCATTAATCAAGGCGGCCTATTTACTCGTGTTATGAAAGACTCCAAAACACCCGATATCCAATTTCATTTGGCAACACTTTCAGCAGAAATGGCTGGCGGTAAGGTTCACCCTTTTTCGGGATTCACAATGTCGGTATGTCAGTTAAGGCCAGAGTCTCGAGGCCATGTCCGCATTCAGTCTACAGACCCACTAGTACCGCCGAAAATGTTTGCGAACTATATGTCTACTCCCTATGACCGGGAAATTAGCATTGCAGCTGTCAAGTACGCCAGAAAAATTTCACAGACCGAACCACTACGATCTCTCATAGTGCGAGAGGTAAAGCCCAATAACCCACAATCTGATGATGAAATTCTAGAATTTTGTCGCAACAATGGAGCAACCATTTTTCATCCTACTGGCACATGTCAAATGGGCCCAGATAGTGATCCTATGGCCGTGCTCGATTCCTCATTAAGAGTTCGAGGTGTGCAAGGTCTAAGAGTGGTAGATTGTTCGGCCATGCCAACACTTCCCTCAGGGAACACGAATTGGCCCGCAGTTATGCTTGCCGAAAGAGCATCCGATTTAATCTTAGGGCGCATTTAAATCCGATGCTTTGGAAACTACCATTTAGTAAGTGGCTCCCTGAATACCGAACACCAGGCACCATACGCGCAGATATTTTTGCTGGGCTTACCGGCGCCATAGTAGTAATGCCTCAAGGTATTGCCTTTGCATTGTTAGCTGGTATGCCGCCCCATTACGGTCTTTATGCTGCAATGATCCCATGTCTTATCGCTGCGCTATTTGGCTCAAGTCGACTAATGGTCACAGGGCCTGCAAACGCCATTTCTCTTACAACCATGGCTTTGATTGCTCCGCTTGCCCTCCCAGAGTCAAATCAATACGTTGCTTATGTACTTACTCTTAGCTTTTTAGTGGGAGTCATTCAACTTGGGTTGGGCCTAAGCAAAGTCGGAAAATGGGTAGAGAAAATTCCACACTCCGTCATCGTTGGATTTACAGCTGGTGCAGCAATACTCATCATCAATAGCCAAGTCAGCACCCTTCTTGGGGTCAATGTACCAAGAGGAAAAAATGTTTACGAAAATATTGTTGCTGCTATAGGTGGGCTCGCAACACCAGAATGGCAAATGGCTGCGCCCGTATTGGTGCTGATTACCTTGATTGCGATCCGTGCTTGGAGACCTTTAAATAAATATGTTCCCGCTATGTTGGTAGCAGTCATCATTGGCAGCATTGCCGCTACTTTGCTTGAAATATATTTCCCATCTATTCGGCCATTTAAACGGGTACAAGAAATACCGGGAGTGTTTCCACCGTTCTCCTCCCCAGATCTCAGCAGCGAAACACTCCAAAAACTATTTAGCGCAGCTCTCATCATGACGCTCCTAGCATCAACAGAGGCGATGGCGATCGCACGAGCAATTGCCTTAAAAACCAAAGATCATTTCAATGCCAATCAAGAATTTATTGGTCAAGGTTTAGCAAATATTTTCGGTTCATTTTTTTCTGCCTATCCAGCAAGCGGATCTTTTAACCGAACCGGCGTAAATCTGGCATCAGGCGCTAAAACCCCCTTATCGGCAATCTGTGCCGCCATCTTTTTATTTTTATTGCTAGCCTTTGTATCGCCCTTGGCAAAATATATTCCCTACGTCGCCATAGCCTCACTACTTTTGGTGGTTGCCTGGAACCTCATTGATTTAAGGCAAATTCGACATGAGTTTCATCAAGGAATCAGTGAATGGCTGCCAATGGTAGTGACTGCACTAGGTACCATTACCATTCCTTTGGAGTGGGCTATTCTGGCCGGCATTCTGAGCGCAATCTTGTTAAAGCGCCTTAAATAAAAATCTTAGCTCATTTTATAAAGATCAGTTAATTTTAAGCGCTGCACCTTACCAGATGGACCGCGCGGCAGATCTTCCATAAAACGAATGATCTTTGGGGTCCTGAGTTTTCCTAAATGCTCTAAACAAAAACTTCTCATCTCATCCTCAGAGCATTTTGCCTCCGGCTTGAGAATAATGCACACCATAATCTCTTGCCCATAATTACTATCCGGAATACCTACCGCTGCAGCATCCAATACTGCAGGGTGTTTCAAGACCGCTTCATCAATTTCGCGCGGAGCAATATTTTCTCCACCCTTGATGATTAATTCCTTAAGGCGGCCGGTGATGAAATAAAACCCATCATCATCACGCATACCAAGATCGCCAGTTTTTAACCAGCCTTCGCTATCAAAGGCCTTGGCAGTTTCTGCTTCTGCTTTGTAATACGCATTAAGCACATTACCTCCACGCAAGCAAATCTCGCCAACAGTATTGTTACCCACTAAGTTACCTTCGGGATCGATGACTTTAGCCTCCACCCCACAAGGTTTGCCAGGACTACCGTAACGTCTACTTTCGTCATGGGGGTTACAAAAGACCATTGATGCTGACTCTGTCATGCCCATGCCTTCTATTACAGTGATTCCAAACAGCGCTTCGAATTCACGATGATGCTCTGGAGGCAATGGAGCAGAGGCGGAACGCCCAAATCGAATCGATTTCAACTCCTCGCGACTTGGTAAAGCACCACCACTCTTGGCAGCATTAATTAAATACGCAATGATGGTCGGCACCATATTGATCCATGTGCAGCGGTACTGTATGGCCAAACTCCACCAATTCGAAACAGAAAAAGCGTGCGGAGCTACAACAGATCCACCAGATACAAAAGGAGTAATGGTGGAAATGACCTGTCCATTGATGTGATAAATCGGCAATGAGCTCAATACAATATCCGCTTGCGTCAATGAATGCCATGCTGCCATAGAGCGCGCAGCATGTAATAAATTAGCATGAGTCAACAAGACTCCCTTAGGGGTACCTGTTGTACCTGAGGTGTACATCAAAAGCGCTGGCCGTGAAGACTCAACTACAGGCAATGTTCCAGAGGCGCATTGCATGAAAGGGCCTTCAGCAGCATCTGGATCAAGCTCAACTAATAAAAACTTTCTTTTGGTTTTTTCAAGAGCAGCGAATAATCCCTGTTTCTTGTCGGGAGAGTAAAACAAAACCTCGATGTCACTATGATCAAGCACCCAAGCTAACTGATCTGTAGGAGCTAAAAGGTTTAAAGGTGTGATCACTCGTCCGCAAGACATGGTTGCCAGAAAAACCGTACTGGTCTGGCGTCCGTTTTGCATAAACAAACCAACATGGCCCTGCTCGCTGATACCCTGCTGCTCTAGCCATGTAGAAAAATAGCGTGCTTCTTTTGCGAGTTGTCCATAACTCAGCGTTACCCCAGTTTCGGGAGCAAATAGAAATGGCTTGGAAGGCTGTACCACCTCCCAGTGCAATAACACCTCACCTAAACTCTTACAAGAAGCTGTCATATTCGAATTAAGCCTGCGGGAAATGGCTGAAATATTCTTTCAACAAATCCTCTACCTTTGGCACATGCTCAGGAATTGGTCTAACCACTCTCGTAATATTCATATAGTGGCGATAGTTCATATTCTCAGAGAAATTATTTTTTCCCCAAGTGCCACAACCCATAGACAAAGAAAAAGGGAGGCCATTTTCAAAGCTACCGCCTGTTGCGATAGCGTGAGCTTGATTTACAATAATTCTTGCGACAGGCAGTTGCTGGGCCAGTCCTGCAGCCCTTGATTCTAGGATGTCGCCGCTTTGCGCAGTATGCAGACCAACAGAATGTCCTGCCCCTTGATATGCATATACGTTAGCAATTAATTGTTTGGCTGCTTCAAAGTCAGCAGCCTTCCAAACTGTCAGCACTGGGCTGAGTTTTTCTCCAGAAAAAGGTGCATCTGGCCCAAATCCTTGCTCTTCAACCATAAAAAATTTAGCTAATTTAGCTTTAGGATTTTGTAATTGAGCACGCTCTGCAATAACTGCTGGATTCTGAGCCGTCAGCGTTGAAGTCAGTTTGCCATGATGGAACATGACATCCTCAAGACGCTTCTTATCGGCTGCATCCAACATCAAACCACCTACCGCCTCAAGAGCACTAATTGCTTTATCGTACACCTGCGCACAAATCACTGTGCCATTTTCACTTGAACAGCTTGTAGCATTGTCGAATGTTTTCGACTGCAAGATTTTGCTGGCTGCACTAGCAAGATCCGCATATTCATCAATAATTACGAGCACATTGCCTGCGCCTACCCCAAAAGCAGGTGTACCGCAAGTATAGGCGGCGCGAATATTAGATTGAGATCCCGTTGCAACCACTAAGTCAGCCAAACGCATTAACTCATTCGTGGAATCTTTAGTAATCGGTGATGGCAACATCTGCACCAAGTCACGCGGAGCTTTTACCTGATCCAATTGATGATGAACAAATTCCAACAAACGTGCACAAGTAGATTGCCCCTTTGGAGAAGGCGCAATAATGACTGCATTACGACACTTCAAGGCATTCAAAATTTTATTGATGGGGGTTGCGCCAGGATTGGTTGAAGGTGTAATCGCAGCCACCACTCCTGCTGGACGAGCATACTCAGTAAGGCCAGTTTTTAAATCTTCAGAAATAATGCCTACTGTTTTTGCATAACTAAGATCGCGAACTAAACCTAAGGTTTTTCTAAAGTTCTTTTTAAACTTATCAGCAACATCTCCTAGGCCAGTATCTTGAACGGCAAGCTCGGCCAACTCTTGATTGCGCTTTGGCTCCAGAATGGCCCAAGCCACCGCCTCTACTACCAAGTTCACTTGAGCTTGCGTGTAACCCTCATATACCTTTTGAGCTACGCGGCCACGCTCAACAATATTCTCTACTGGTGTCATATATCTTTACTTATTAAATGTTTAGTGGATATGCTGGCTTTACTCAGCTTTAATTGCAGCATCCTTGGTAACTTTTTTCCACTTTACCAATTCAGTCTTAACGATTGCCCCGAGCTGCGCAGGGGTGCTTCCCACCGCTTCAGCACCTTGTCCTAATAATTTTTCTTTTACGGCTGGCTCAGCTAAAACTTTAATAACGGCCTTATTGAGAGTTTCAACAATAGCTTGCGGGGTACCTACAGGAACAAACATAGCGTACCAAGAGTCAACCTCGTAATCTTTAAACCCAAGCTCAACCATGGTTGGAACATCCGGAAACACTGGCGAACGCTTCACAGTGGATACGGCTAGAGCCTTAAGCTTCCCGGTCTTAACGTAGTTTGCTGCCGCTGGAATGGACACCCACAATAAAGGAACTTGTCCAGCGATGACATCAGTAATTGCCGGGCCACCTCCACGGTAAGGAATGTGCATCATATTGACGCCTGCAGAACTTGCCATCATGGCTCCTGCTAAATGACCAGGGGAACCATTGCCCACTGAAGCATAAGACACAGAGTCTGGTTTGGCCTTAGCCATTTGAATTACATCCTTAACCGACTTCACTGGAAAATCAGGATTAGCCACCAAAATTTGCGGTAAAGAAGCCACCAAAGAAACTGGCAAGAAATCTTTTTCCGTATCAAATGCTAGCTTTGGATAGATGGCCGGATTAATCGTGTGCGAGGAAAGCGTGAACAAGACGGTATAACCATCTGATGGAGACTTAGCTGCAATATCCGTTCCAATCGAACCGCCAGCTCCACCACGATTATCAATAATGATCTGCTGCCCAAGAGCCTGACTGAGTGGCTCTTGCATGATTCGCGCAATCACATCGGTGCCCCCACCTGGCGGGTAAGGAACAATAAATTTAATGGGTTTAGTAGGCCAAGCCTGAGCTTGTGCATGCTGTGCCCAACCAATCGAGCCCGTTAAAACCGCAAATATAGACAGAACGGCGACTAATAGATTGCTTCTACGCATACCCAATCTCCTCTTATCGAACTACTGTTTAGGCTTATCTTAGCCTTTATTAATCATTCTGATTAGCATAAATGATCTAACTCAACGGAACAAGTTGTTTCGTATAAGTAAAAATACTAACATTTTTCCTAGAAATTACAACCTTGTTCTATTAGAATGAACAAAATGACACATTTCATGAGATTTAACAACCATGCTTGAATTAGATCCTATCGAACAGTTAGATACCGCTAAAAGAGATAACTCGAGCGAAAACTCTTCCATGCTAAAAGGTGTGGTGATTTTGGAGGCCCTGGCCGGCTTACAACAGCCAGCTACCTTAGCCCAACTAATGCAAATTACTGGAATGCCCAAGGCATCGTTGCATAGAACATTAGCTATTTTTGAAGAAGCGGGACTAGTAGCAAGAGAGCCTGGGGGCCGAACCTACGCCCCTGGCGAGCGCCTTTCACACTTGGCAATGTCGACACTGACCCACGATACCGTTTCCGCAATCCGTCATACCATTCTGCGTAAACTCGTTTCTGATCTAGGCGAGACCTGCAACCTTGCTGTCTTAAGACGTGGTGAACTCTTTTATTTAGACCGCGTTGAAGCAGATTGGGCCTTACGTCTTCATCTTCCGCCGGGGACAGTGCTACCACCACATTGCAGTGCCAGCGGAAAATTACTACTCGCATACAAACCCGCAGATGAGCGCACCAAGATTTTAGAAAATCTTCCGCTTGAACAATTTACCCATAGAACCATCACTGATCGCCACCTGCTGGAATCCGAGATGGAAAGAATTGTTAGCACTGGCTATGCAGTGGATAACGAAGAATATGTCCTGGGCGTTTCTTGTGTGGCTGTCCCAGTAAGAGACTCTGCGGGTGAAGTGGTAGCAGCCATCGCTGTTCATGCGGCAACTGCAAGGCTGCCATTAAATCAAGCCATGGAACATATTCCCAAGCTTAAAGAAGCATCTGATCGCATCTCTCAAACCCTCTCCTAATCAGCAGCGCAACACGGCTACCTTAGAAAAAATCTAAACGTGAAATTTCCACTACTAGAAAAAATGATCGAGGAGGCTAAGAGTGATCTACCCCTTGGAGTGGTTTACCCACTAAGCGCGCCGGCACTAGAAACCGTTTTTGATCTTATCAAAAGACGGTTGTGCACCCCTATCTTGATTGGCCCCAAGAAAGATATCGAAGAACTTGCTGCTATTGAGAGACTTTCTTTAGACGGCATACAAATTGTTGATACACCTAAAGATCCCATCTTAGCGACCAAAAAGGCAATAGAGATGGTGAAAGAGGGAAAGCTAGCAGTTTTAATGAAGGGATCTTTACATACCGAAGATCTCATGGGGCCAGTTGTGAGTCGCGATGGCTTGCGAACTGATAAACGGGTAAGCCATCTCTTCTTATTTGAACTTGCTCGCTATCACAAGCTACTAGGTGTCACTGATGCGGTCATGAATATCGCACCTAACGCGCAACTCAAAAGAGAAATTCTAGCCAATAGTCTTGATGCTTTAAAAAGATTAAGTATTAGTAATGTAAAAGTGGCAATCATTGCCGCTACTGAAGTCATCAACCCAGCAATGTCCTCAACCACGGATGCAAAAGAAATTGTTGATGAACACATTGCTCATCCTATTTTTCCAGACACCATTATTGAAGGTCCTTTTGGGTTTGATAATGCGATTTCAGCTCAGTCAGCAAGAACAAAAGGTATTTACTCTAAGGTTGCGGGAGATCCCGATCTTTTGCTGATGCCCGATTTACAGGTTGGCAATATTCTCTATAAATCCTTTGTTTATATGGCTGGAGCAGAGTGTGCAGGCACCATTTTAGGCGCCCAAGTACCCATTACGCTGACATCAAGGTCTGATTCTGTTTTCTCTAGAGTGGCATCTACAGCGATGGCCATTCTTCTTGCAAAAAATCCTCAATAGTTGAGAAGGCTATGTTCAAAATATTTTCTAGCGATCCCGTGCATGACCCAGTCAACAAGCAAGCACCTGCGACTGAAATTAAAAAAACTACCTGCTATATGTGCGCCTGTCGTTGCGGCATTCGGGCACACCTTAGAGATGGTAAATTGGTTTATATCGATGGCAATCCTGAGCATCCACTGAATCAAGGCGTGATATGCGCCAAAGGTTCTTCAGGAATCATGAAGCAAAATTCTCCGGCACGCATCACGCAACCACTCCTACGTAAGGCGGGAAGCGAAAGAGGCAATGGTGAATTTGAACCTATAAGCTGGGAAAAAGCATTTGAGATTCTGACTGAACGTCTTGCCAAAATCCGCTCTACTGACCCCAAGAAATTTGCACTCTTTACTGGTCGCGACCAGATGCAAGCGCTTACTGGTTTATTTGCAAGGCAGTTTGGAACGCCTAACTATGCAGCTCATGGAGGATTTTGCTCCGTAAACATGGCTGCAGGAATGATTTATACAATTGGCGGCAGCTTCTGGGAGTTTGGCGGTCCGGACCTAGATCAAGCCAAGTTATTTGTCATGATTGGCACAGCCGAAGATCACCATAGCAATCCAATGAAGATTGCTTTATCTAAATTCAAACGGGCTGGTGGTCGTTTTATCTCAATCAACCCAGTGAGAACTGGATATTCCGCGATTGCAGATGAGTGGATTCCAATTAAGCCTGGAACTGATGGCGCACTCTTCATGGCTTTGATGCATGAGTTAATTCGTCTTGAGAAATACGATGCACCTTTCCTCAAACGTTTTAGCAACTCTGCTCAATTGGTATGCATGGACTCAGGTCCAGAAGAAGGTTTGTTCTTGTATGACCCCGACTCCGATCCAATTAATTTAGATTTACCGCATAACAAATATATTTGGGATGAAAAATCCCAAAGTGCTAAACCCTGTTTTGCTCAAGGCACATCACCCGCTCTACTAGGTGAATATGTGATGGGTCCAGGACCTCATCAAGGAAAGAAAGTAGTTCCTTCATTTGAGCTACTGAAGCGACAAGTAAGCGAGACAACGCCAGAATGGGCTGCTGCTATTACAAGCATTCCAGCAGAACGCATTCGCAAGCTTGCTCTTGAGATGGCAGACACCGCATTTGGACAAGAATTTGAGTTACCAATTCAGTGGTCAGATTCATGGGGTGAAAAGCATGACTCTGTCACAGGCAGACCAGTTGCGTTCCATGCAATGCGTGGTTTATCAGCTCACTCAAATGGATTCCAAACTACTCGCGGTTTAGCGGTACTCATGTCTTTGCTAGGAACCATTGATCGTCCGGGCGGATTTAGACATAAGGCGCCTTACCCACGTCAGGTGCCACCGAATGCAAAGCCACCCTCTTCTGAGAATGATATTAAGCCTAATACGCCTCTAGCTAAACCACCATTGGGATGGCCAACACAACCAGAGGACTTGGCATTAGATTCTGATGGGAAGCCACTGCGTATTGATAAAGCCTATTCTTGGGAACACCCTTTAGCAGCTCATGGATTGATGCACAACGTCATTACCAATGCAGTTAAGGGTGACCCCTATTCAATTGATACGCTCATGATCTTCATGGCGAATATGTCATGGAATTCCACCATGAATACGATGGAAGTTCGTGAACACCTCAATGCCAAAAATGATGATGGTGAGTTCAAGATTCCATTCTTAGTAGTATGCGATGCATTCCAATCTGAAATGGTGGACTTTGCTGATTTAGTTCTTCCAGACACTACTTATCTCGAGCGTCACGACGTCATGAGTATGCTCGACAGACCCATTTCTGAATTTGATGGTCCTGTTGATTCTGTTCGCATCCCCGTTCTCGAGCCATTAGGCGAATGCAAACCTTTTCAGGAGGTTTTAATAGAACTGGCTTCGCGCTTAAAGTTTCCCGCATTTACTACGCCAGAGGGGGATCGTAAGTTTAAAGACTACCCCGACTTTATTACTCGCTTCCAGACAACTCCTGATTCAGGAATTGGGTTCTTAAGCGGCTGGCGGGGTAAGGATGGAGATAAACCTCTGCGCGGTGAACCGAACCCCAATCAGTGGCAAAAATATGCTGAGAATAATTGCGTGCATCAATATCATATGCCGCCAGAGCATCAATACATGCGCAACTGGAACAAAGGATATTTAGACTTCTCCAAAGAAAATGCGTTAAGACAGAAGAATGATCCGATCATGATCGCGATCTACTCAGACATATTGCAACGCTTTAGATTAGCTGCGACCGGTAAACGTCCTGGTGCGCAACCACCAGAGCACTTGAAAGCACGCATCTACAAATACTTTGATCCACTCCCTTTTTGGTATCCACCCCTTGAAGATGAGGCAACTGACCTTACTAAATTTACCTTGAATGCAATTACTCAGCGGCCAATGGCGATGTACCACTCATGGGACTCACAAAACGCTTGGTTAAGACAAATTCACAGCCATAACTATCTCTACGTTAATACTGCGACAGCACTCAAAAGTGGAATTACAGATGGTGCATGGATGTGGATTGAGTCTCAGTGGGGCAAAGTTAGATGCATGGCAAGACATTCGGAAGCTGTGGACCCTGGAACGGTGTGGACATGGAATGCTATCGGTAAGGCAGAGTCTGCATGGAGTCTAACTAGTGATGCAGATGAATCCAAAAAAGGTTTTCTACTAAACCACCTCATCTCAGAGGAGCTTCCGTTAGGAGGTTTTACTGTTAGCAACTCTGATCCAATTACCGGCCAAGCGGGTTGGTATGACGTCAGAGTAAGGCTGGCACCAGCAGACGAAAATGAACCAAAAGAAACCTGGCCGCAAGTAAAGGCATTTGAAGTTCCTGGAATGGCCCTCAAAAAATCGGGGGAGACAAAATGAGTAAACAAAATAAACAATTAGCCCTCGTTATTGATCTCAATGTTTGCGTGGGGTGCCATGCATGTGTCACTTCATGCAAAGAATGGAATACCTCTGGGTCAGCAGGCCCACTTACCGACCTCAATGCCTATGGTGCGAGTCCGAGCGGCACTTTTTTCAATCGCGTGCAAACCTTTGAAGCCGGAACATTCCCGAATACCCAAACAGTTCACTTCCCAAAATCGTGTTTGCATTGCGAAGAGCCCCCATGTGTTCCTGTTTGCCCAACCGGTGCAAGCTATAAGCGTAAGGAAGACGGCATTGTTCTGGTGGACTATGACAAATGCATCGGCTGTAGCTACTGCTCTTGGGCCTGCCCTTATGGCGCTCGAGAACTAGATCAAGAACGTCAGGTCATGACCAAATGCACTCTCTGCGTTGATCGAATCTATAGTGAGACACTGCCAGAATCAGAGAGAAAACCTGCTTGTGTTCTCGCCTGCCCTACTAGCGCACGCATCTTTGGGGATGTTCATGATCCTGAATCTGCTGCTAGCAAAGCAATAGAGGAGCGCTCAGGGTACGCACTCATGCCCGAATGGGAAACGCAACCTGCCAATCACTATTTACCGCGCTCCATTATGGAAACGATTGATGCAGCAAGGAATGACAAATAATGCGACCACAATTTTCAATTATCTTTTTCACGACACTGGCTGGAATGGCACAAGGTCTGCTATTTTTCCTGGCACTATCGAATCTATATAGCCAAACTACCCCTAATCCATTCCTCACCAATCTTGCACTCCCCATTGCGTTAGCACTTCTGGGTTTAGGTTTAGTGGCCTCATTCTTTCACTTAGGTCATCCTGAGCGAGCCTGGAGAGCTGCCATGATGTGGAGAACTTCTTGGCTATCTAGAGAAGTCATTGCTCTACCAGCACTCATGGCAGTAACCGCAGCTATTTATTTTTATGCCTACATTAGCGAAGTGCCGCAATGGTTGTGGCTTGCCCTCCTTTTCACTACGCTAGCTCTTTGGGTCTGTACAGCAAAGATCTATCAGTGCATTCGTTTTATCCAAGAATGGTCACATCCCTCAACCCTGAGCAACTTCATTCTTTTAGGATTGACCTCTGGCCTGATTCTGCTAGAGCTACTCATTGCTTTATGGGGTGATACAACTGCACAGATTATTGATGCGCCATTATCTATAGTTGCTTTCTTGCTGCTATTCCTGTCTTTTAATCTAAAGCTCTGGATTTGGAGACGCAATCGAGATCTCAAACCAAAATCAAACCTCTCAACTGCTACTGGAATTAAAGGTTCCAATATCCGACAGACCTCTATGGGTCTAATGGGCGGTAGTTTTAATACCCGTGAATTCTTTCATCACCAAACCGATCGGGTCATTGCTAATTTACGTAAAATTATTTTGCTTTGCGCCTATGTAATACCAATGATATTGATGGCTTACACCATCACCACACCGAGTACCTTGATGATCACTCTGGCGTTACTGATTCAGTATCTAGGCTTGCTTGCTGAAAGATGGATGTTCTTTGCAGAGGCAAATCATCCGCAAAATTTGTATTACCAAAGAGTCTCTTAAGCACGCCTAATGCCTATGGATCAATTCGCCGAACAACTGATTCATGGCAGAACCCATATTTCACCCAAAAGATTAGGGAATCCAGGTCCTAGTCCTAGCCAAAAAGAAACCATTCTCTTGGCAGCCAATGCTGCCCCTGATCACGGCAGAATGGTTCCTTGGCGCTTCATTGAGATTCAGGAGAGTAGTCGCCCCGCCCTTGGGGAGGTATTCCACCAGTGCCTATTAGATCGCGATCAAGGTGCTACGGAGATACAACAGCAAGAGGCGCGCGACAAAGCATCCCGTGGCCCACTACTCCTTTTAGCTAGTGCAAACTACCGAGACGCAAATGATGACATTAGTAAACAGGAGAAGCTAGTTTCTCTTGGGTGTGCCATTCAGAACATCCTCCTGAGTGCTTATGCCTTTGGCTTTGGCTCTGGGCTATCAAGCGGCAGGGCACTGCAAAGTGATCGCATCAGAACCTTATTTCAGCTTACCAAGGATGAAGAGCCGATTTGTTTCATTACGATTGGTACAGTCCAAAAAAATAAGCCCGGTCGTATTCGGCCGAGCTTATCGGATTACCATTCTATTTTTTAAGTAGTCACGAGATTACTTCTACAGTTTGCTTTTCGATATCAATACGTAGTTTCGCTCCACTGGCGATAGCCTGAGTAATATCGCAATCAAAACCACTCAGCATAGGGATTCCAGCATGCGCTGCACCTTGGGCCAAAATTGGATTTGCAGCATTAAAAATAATGGCTGATGGGCAAAGGTTTCTAGATTTCATTTCATAGAGCATCCAAGCGCTGGCAACCCCACCTTTTGCCGCATCCAAAACCAATATCTTGTCTTTATAAGATTGTCCAAATAGCTTATGGGCTGGACGGGAAAAGACCCCCTTAAGACGGTCTAAGTCATAGCGAGCCGAAAAGCCGTCAGATGCACTCAGGCATTCGCCTTCAATACTCTCGCCCTGGGCATGTTTCGCCTTGTAAATTTTTTCACTCACTTTAATCTCCCTGTTACAGCAGCTTGAACACAGTCTTCCATAGAAGCTAGCATTGGTGTGTATCCATAACCACCCAAAATATTGACAATCTTTGCGCTATTAGTTGCCAATACTTTCCAGCCATTCGTCTCTGCAATTTCTCTTGCATAAGATTGATAGAAGCACATTCCAGAAAATACTGTGCCACCTGCACTCTCGATCATTTCCGTATAACCCATACGATCAGAATCTGGCTTCACCTGAGGACTTGTCATGGCAAGTAAGGGTTTAATAAATTTTTTGCCATTACACAGTTCTGCAATACTCTTCATCTCCATCAGACTTAATTGCGGCGCAGAAAATACCACCACATCAATTTCCTCTGCAATACGATAAGAGTTTTGTAAGCCCATCACCTCTTCTTTTGTGATGACTACCTCCGGGAGATGTAAATACTCCAAGTCTTGAGCATGAAGAGCTTCAGGTGTAATACCCAATACATGAAACAGCGCGGTAGAACCAAAACTTGCCATTGCTGCGCCAAAATGCTTCATGGCATCAGACCCCGGATGACCTTCAATACCTTCCAAAATGGGTACCGACCAATAGTTACCAGACTTCTTCCCAATCAGACCACCTAAAGCTCCCCACTCATTTAAGGTCTGAGGTGTCCATAGCGTTTTAAAGCGATGCGTAGGCTTACGATGCTCATCAAGGTGATAGCCATATCGAGGTGTTCGGCCTGTTAACCCTGCTGCTAATGCTGATGGACCGCCCTCAAAATTCGACCTAGCGCCACAAACGCTATTGGAATAAATTACCACTCCAGTATCACCAAATGCCAAGTGCTCTCCAAATACGGGCGCCATAATAGTTTGGTAATTAATGCATGTATCCGTCATGGAAACGCCCATTTTTACAAAGGCATCAATGGCGCGCCTCTCAAGCTCAAGCATTTTTTCAGTTTGGCCTAACTGCTTTGCTTTACTGAAATCAGTTCCTCTAGGATCGGTAATGGTGGGAATTCGTACTTTACGATCCTCAATCGACTGTTTTGCTAAACCCTCCAGCCACTCGACACCAGCTTCACCAAGACTTTCGGTATCGGCCATGATATGGGCCTGGGATACGAGTACTAGATCTTGAGCACCAAAAAATTCACCGACTTTAATTTGATGCGCAATAGCCGTTTGTCTCACCGGCCCAAACTCGCCGACAAGCATTGCTTTTTCTTCTTCGTTTAGCTTCATCTTTTTCTCTTATCAATCATCAATCAATGGTGGCGCCTGAATCTCTCACAACTCGGGCCCATTTAGCAATCTCACTAGTTTGGAAGTTTGCCAAGCTCTCTTTGAAGTCTGTATTTGGCTGCACTCCCAAATTCCCTAAGCGCTCCCGAAAAGCAGCCGATTGAGCAACCCTCTCTGTGTCTACTCTTAACTTTTTAGAAATTGGCTCTGGTAATCTCGCGGGTGCGAATAATGCCCACCATGCTGTAGATTCAAATTGCGGATAGCCCAGCTCTGCCACGGTTGGCACATTAGGCAAAAGAGAAGAGCGGGTTTTACTAGTCACTGCCAAGGCGCGCAACTTACCCGAAGTGATATGCGGTAATACTGACTGAATTGGATCAAATACCAGAGGAATCTGGTTGCCAATTAAATCTGTTACGGCAGGCGCACTCCCTTTGTACGGGATGTGTTTTAACTTAGTCTGAGTAGTTGACTCAAATAACGCCGCAGTCAAATGCCCTGGAGTTCCATTGCCAGCAGTTCCATATGCAATCGTATCGGGCTTTGAACGCGCCTCTGCGATCAATTCAGCAAGCGTCTTAATGCGGTCGCTTGAATTCACTACGATCACAACAGGAGCCGTTGCTACTAGGGCTATGGGTGTGAAATCCCTAGTCATGTCATATGGCAACTGTTTATACAAACTTCCGTTGATCGCATTTGTTCCTACGGTACCCATAAATAAGGTGTAACCATCTGGAGCCGACTTCGCAACGAAATCCGCACCAATTGAACCACCAGCTCCGCCCTTATTCTCAATAATGATTTGCTCTTTGAGACTCTCACCTAAAAGCACGGCTAACGGTCTCGCAACAATATCTGTTGGACCCCCAGGCGGAAAAGGAACAATGAGTCTGATGGGTTTGTTAGGATAAACATCTGCCATCGCATAACTCGAAAGCAAAAGTATTCCAAAACAGATTAAGAAGTGCTTAAAACTTTTTATTACTAGGCTATTCATAAAAACAGACCTCAGCAAAGTGTAGTTAAAGTTAGTCTAGCGCAAAAGAAAAAGTCCAGTTAAACCGGACCTTTTCTTTATATTCGCATCGACTTATACGTAATCTTTGTACTTAT
Source organism: Burkholderiaceae bacterium (assembly GCA_947380065.1). Lineage (GTDB taxonomy): Bacteria > Pseudomonadota > Gammaproteobacteria > Burkholderiales > Burkholderiaceae > Polynucleobacter. Next base: position 16,399 of record CANCPL010000021.1, read on the forward strand.
CCAAGAAACGTACTGGCTTAGATAAAGCATCACGGCGGAAGGGGTCACCAAGCTCACGAGTACACATAATCTCGATCACACAAGTTTTACCTTCTTTCATCTGCATATCTACCGCCTTCTTGAGTGCTGGGCCAACCTGATCAAGCTGGTCAACCACAATTCCTTCAGCACCCATTGATTGCGCAATACCCGCAAAACTTGGGCTCTCTAGCTCGCCTGCCACAAAGCGGCGGTTATAGAAGTCCACCTGGTTCTTCTTCTCAGCACCCCACTGACGGTTGTGGAACACAATTGCGGTCACTGGAATATCGTGACGCACTGCAGTCAGAATCTCCACCATACTCATTGCCCAAGCACCATCTCCAGCGTATGCAATTGCAGGACGATTAGGCGCCGCAGCCTTAGCTCCAATAATCGTTGGCAATGCATAACCACAATTACCAAAACTCATTGGGGCGAAGAAGCTACGTGGCTTCTCAAAACGGAGGTAGCTATTTGCAACAGAGTTGATATTGCCAATATCGGTAGATACCATCACATCAGCAGGCATCGCCTTTTCGAGTTCACGCAAAACTTGGCGTGGGTGCAAGTAGTGACCACCTGTTGGAGTCACTTCTTTTTTCTGCTCCTCAATCATATCCAAGCTGAATGGATCCTTTTCATGAGTCCACTCATCCAGCTCTTTTTCCCATGCAGCTTTTTCTGCTGCAATGGTTTTAGCGCGCTCTGCTTTTGTGGCGTCGCAAGCCAATGTCTTGCCTTCTAAACGCTTTGTTAATGCAACTGCAGCAGCCTTAGCATCACCACAAATACCTACGGAGATTTTCTTCACTAAGCCGAGCATCTTGTTATCAGCATCGATCTGGATAATCTTGGCGTTTTTAGGCCAGTAATCCATGCCGTGTTGTGGCAATGTGCCAAATGGTCCAAGACGTGATCCAAGCGCAACCACTACGTCAGCCTGAGCCATCAACTTCATTGCAGCCTTGGAGCCCTGATATCCCAAAGGACCACACCATAAAGGATGGCTTGCAGGGAATGAGTCGTTATGTAAGTAGCTATTAACCACTGGTGCGCCAAGGCGCTCCGCAAAGGCTTTACATTCCTCTACAGCATCACCCATCACCACACCACCACCAGAAATAATCACTGGGAACTTAGCATTTGCCAAGAGTTCTGCAGCCTCATCCAAGCTCTTCTCGCCGCCAGGTCCGCGATCAAGACGATTTGGTTGTGGAATCTCCACTTCGATCTCACCATAAAAATAATCACGCGGAATATTTAATTGGGTTGGACCCATTTCAGATAAGGCACGATCAAAACAGCGGCCGGTAAATTCAGCCATACGCTTAGGATTGTTAACGTGACCTTGATACTTTGTGAACTCCTCAAACATTGGTAATTGGTTAGCCTCTTGGAAGCCACCCAAACCCATACCCATCGTGCCTGTTTCAGGAGTAATAATCACCACTGGACTATGCGCCCAATAAGCTGCCGCAATTGCTGTAACGCAGTTACTAATGCCGGGGCCATTTTGTCCGATTACGACTCCATGACTTCCGCTCACGCGAGCATAGCCATCAGCCATATGCGCAGCGCCTTGTTCATGAACCACTGGAATCAAGCGAATGCCTGCTGGAGCAAAAATATCCATTGCATCCATAAAGGCAGAGCCCATGATTCCAAAAATATCCTTCACCTTGTTGGCGACCATGGTCTCCACAAATGCTTCGGAAGGGGTCATTTTTTGTGGGCCGGTAGGTAAATTAGCGCCAGACTTAGACATAAAGCTCTCCTAGGTATTCAATTAAACGGAACATTTTGTTCTACAATATGAATAATAATAGCGTATTTTTGGTAAAGTCAAGCATATAAACCCGAATATGGAATATATTTGACAACATATTAAGACTTTTAAAGGCAAGAAAATGGCTGAAAGCACCTCTTCAATTGATTTAATGGGTTTGCAGCCTGAAAAACTGGTTTCTCTACACTCCGCCTTCCCTGAGTGTAGAAGCTTTGCTGACTTTCAGATCCCCGCCTTTAATAAGCCAAGTGAGCTTGTGCCCGCTGTTGATCCAAGCTACCAACTGAATCCCGAAGCCACCTTAGCCATTTTGGCTGGCTTTGCCTTCAATCGAAGAGTCATGCTTCAAGGGATGCATGGCACCGGAAAATCAACCCATATAGAACAAGTCGCAGCACGTTTAAATTGGCCCTGTTTGCGAATTAATTTAGATGGTCAAATTACTCGAATGGATTTGATTGGAAAAGATGTTATTAGCCTAGAAGATGGAAAGCAAATTACCCGCTTTCAAGAAGGTCTCATCCCCTGGAGTCTGCAACGCCCTATCGCACTCATTCTGGATGAGTACGATGCTGGCCAACCAGATGTGATGTTTGTTATTCAGAGAATGCTGGAGCGCGAAGGTCGCCTGACTTTGCTGGATCAAAATAGAGTAATTAATCCTAATCCTGCATTTCGAATCTTTGCCACTAGCAATACTGTTGGCCTAGGAAATTGGAATGGTTTATATCAAGGAACTCAACTGCTTAACCACGGTCAAATGGATCGTTGGGATATCGTTGCAGCCCTAAACTACCTCGAGCCTAGTGAAGAACAAAAAATTCTGATGGCGAAAGTCCCAGAGCTTTCTGATGCACAAGGAAAAGCAATGATTAGCCTTGCCAACCTTACTAGAAGCGGCTTTGCAGCTGGAGATATTTCCACTTTAATGTCGACGAGAACTCTGATTACCTGGGGTGAAAATTGGCGCATCTTTAAAGATCTACAAATTGCATTTTCTCTGGCATTTTTAAATAAATGTGAATCAGAGGAGAAAGTCTTAGTGGCTGAATACTATCAACGCTGCTTCGCTAGTGAACTAGATTTAAGCAAGCAGTAATACAAGACACGCGCAAACTCACCTTGCAAACTCAAACTCACCAAGACTTCGAACAGCAACAACGGTGCGGCGCAATGATTCGATCATTGTCCGGAGAATCCAGTGTGCAGATTCGGGATTGGCAGCTCTTTCATAAATCCCTGCCTCTTGATTCAATTGCACCGCACCTCAATCTTGATAACCTCAAAGCATCATGGGCTTATCCGCGCGGAGTACTAGATGGCATAGCGTTGCGCCTCCGATATTCCAATGCCAATTTACATGCCTCGCTAACTCCAGAGGGCATGATTGAATCTCTAATATTTGAAGTCTTAGAACAAATTCGCGTGGAAAGTAACTGCCCGGATGAACTTAAAGGCAGTCAACAAAATATTCAGACCCAATTTATTGCTTGGATGCAGCAATTCATTTCCAGCGGAGGTGCCGAGGGAAGTATTGGCCTTTTACTGGTCACCATTTTCTCTACAGTCTGGATGAAATTAAATAGCCAGCCTATTCCGCAGTTAATGCAAGATATTGTGGAGGCTACTCGAGCTGGTATAGCCGAGAACATGGGTCCACTTCTAGTGAAACTAAAAACGACCCGCAATAACCAAGAGGCTTACGCACAGACTGCGCATGAGGTAATTAAACTGGTATCTGGTTTGATTGCCGAGGAATATCGCAACAATCCCAGCATTCGCACTAAACGAAAAAATCAGAGTTCTACCCATTTGAAAATAGAATGGGTACCGCCACATGCAGGAATTATTTCAGCCGACTTTAAAAGCCCTGCAAACTCTTCTAGCGAAAAACTACTTCTACTTAAGAAATCTCTTGATAAGTATCACATTTACAACTCGAGCTATGACACTGAAGCTGAGGCTAAGAAAAAAATACGATCAGCTCAATTGGCAATCTATCAAGATCAATTAAATTCTGAGATTGGTAAGCAAAATATTCCTTGGGCAAAACTCATTCGCATTTATCAACAATTATTTTCTAGCAAGCAGCCAAAACGATGGCAAACAACTGAGGCAGAGGTGGTTCTTGACCGTCGCTACCTTACTCGTGCCGCGACCTCTCCGCTACAACCAGCCCTCTATAAGCAACTTGTAGACAGTAGCATGGTCAACTCCAAGATGACGCTACTGATAGATTGCTCTGGATCCATGAAAGAGCAGCGAGTCAAAATTGCTACTTGCATTGATTCCTTAGTGCGGATACTAGATCAAGCTGGAATAAAAACTGAAGTACTTGGGTACAGCACTAGCACTTGGCAAGGAGGAAGGCCTTTTAAAGAATGGCGTAAAAATGGTCAGCCCCCAAATCCGGGTCGCCTCAATGAAAGAGCGCATTGGATTTTTAAAGATTTTGATACCAGCTGGAGAAGATCCCGAGCTGGTATAGCCGCAATGTTGCGTCCAGAAATATATGCGGAGAGTATTGATGGTGAGGCACTCATATGGGCGGCAGATCGCTTAAAAAATACTGGCAGTCTCCGGAATTCCAGCAATACACTCATTCTTTTTTCTGATGGCTGCCCTATGGATCGAGCCACTATTGAGGCGAATGGTGAAGAATTTCTAAAAGATCATCTTCTGCAGGCCATTGCTTGGTGCGAACAGCAACCCCAGCTTCAATTATGGGGCTGCGGCATTGGATCAGAACTCCGCTCTGCATTTCAACATCGTCTTAGCTGGGATGAGGATCCCAATAATGTAGCAAAGACCCTAAAAAATTGGGCTAGTGAATTTAAGGCATCATCTCTTATCAATAAAAAATATTCATAACGAAGTAGTTGGAGAAAAATATCATGCAACTTTTAATTAGCGCTCTCGCCAAGAAAAATAAATTTATTCTTGCGCTTTGTGTCTCCCTAGGAATATTTGGCTCTGCCAATATCTCTGCCCAAACATGGCCGGATAAACCTATCAAGATGATTGTTCCATTTGCCGCAGGGGGCAGTGCAGATATTTTAGGGAGAATACTTTCTCAGGAGCTGAGCAAGAATCTTGGTCAAAATGTGATTGTTGAAAATCGGGGCGGTGCAGGTGGAAACTTGGGCGCAGAAATAGTTGCCAAGTCACCTGCCGATGGTTACACCATCCTCCTAGCCTCAGGCAGCATGATGACGGTTAACCCCTTCATTTACAAAAAAGCTTCTATTAACTATATAAAAGACTTTTCATACATCACAACTATTGCAACTGTGCCTATGGTTATCGCGGTCAGCCCAAAACTGCCAGTCAATACACTTGCAGAACTCATTGCATTAGCAAAGACTAAAGAACTGAACTTCGGATCGGCAGGCATCGGCAGTCAAATACACATGGCTAATGAAAATTTTATTTATTCCGCCGGCATTCATGCAACGCATGTGCCCTATAAAGGCGAGAACCCTGCTCTAAATGATTTGATCGCAGGACAAATTGATTTTATGGCTGGAAACTTTCCTGCAACCGGAGGATTTGCAAAAGCGGGACAAGTAAAAGCACTTGCTGTTACTAGCAGCAAAAGGTTGAAACAGCTCCCCAATGTTCCCACCGTTTCTGAAGCGGCTATTCCTGGATTTGAAAATACTGGCTGGTATGCATTAGCAGTTCCAATGGGCACACCACAATCCATCATTGACAAGATTTATATAGCTACAGAAAAATCATTCAAGGCACCTCCCTTGCTTGCCAATATGGAAACCAACGGCTTGACGCCAATGATGATGAAAAGCAAAGATGTAGATGCCAAAATTCAAGCTGAGTCTATAAACTGGGAAAAAGTTATTAAGGCGCGGAATATTCCTACTCAGTAAGAGTCGATTCAACGCGCTTGATGTAAAAAAGCCTCGCAGTGCGAGGTTTTTTTCTACGTGGCACTTAATCAATTCTGTACCAATTCAAGGATACCTACTTACAACAACCGCCTCCACCGCAATCTGATCCAGCACCAGCTGAATTAATGCCAAGAACTGGGTACAGCGGGCAAAATCTAAATAACCCTGTTGCCAGAGGAACGATACCAATCCAACCCCAAGCACCAACTACACCGCTTGCAGCCAAGCCAATCAAAACTAAACCCACTGCGATTCTCAGAACGCGATCAATACCACCAACGTTACATTTCATTTAAATCTCCTTTGATTAAGCTTTAACGGAACTCGGCATGTCGTCAATAACAATATGTTTATTTACATTATGTAATTTAACATATTATTTATAAGCAGACAAAAGAAAAAGCCACCCCGAAGGATGGCTTAAAAGATTTTTTGGAGGTACTGCCTAAAGAATGAACTACGAATTAATATTAATCCTCTAAAAACCTTTGCAATGGACCGCATGCATGTTTGAAGGCATATATGCATCAATTTGGTGCATTAGGAGTCTGGTTTTAAGGATTTGGCTTCTTAACCGCCAATGGGAGGTCATTAGTGGTGGCATAGAAAACAACTAATTCCACTGGCACAGAGCCTTGATTGATGCCGTGATGCCATTTATCCACCATCTCAATAATAACTTCACCCTTTTTAAAACTGCGCTGAATTCCGCCTTCTTGTACTACGGTAATTTCGCCATCAACAACATAAGCAGCATTAATAGCGGGATGTTTGTGAATCGGCAATGCAGTTTGCGGAGGAATAGTAAATTTCATTACTGCAATTTGAGGGGCGCCCGCCAAATAGGACGGCAAAGTGCTGCCAGTCCAATCACTTTCGCTACGGATTAATAAATCAGTAACCACCCCAGGATGCTCATCATCAGCATGGGCGGGGTTAAGTAATACTGCAAATAAAACAAGGCCGCCGATAAGAGACTTCATGAATTGTCAGTCCAACGCTTTAGTGATTTTCTTTTGCGTGATTAATTGAGTATTTTGGAATCTCAATAACTAAATCTTCTTTGGCGACAATAGCTTGGCAAGATAAGCGTGACTGTGGGTTAAGGCCCCAAGCACGGTCAAGCATATCTTCCTCGTTCTCATCAGGAGGATTCAGGCTATTAAAGCCCTCTTTAACAATCACATGGCAAGTAGTGCATGCACACACCATATCGCAAGCATGTTCAATGGGAATGTCATTCTCTAACAAGGCTTCGCAAATCGAAGTGCCTGGGGCAACCTCAACAACTGCACCTTCAGGGCAATACTCACTATGTGGTAGTACAACGATTTGAGTCATGATTCTTTTCTATGGGTATTCGGTTTGTATTTCGATTACTTAAATTTCAGCAACGTTCTTGCCAGATAGAGCCTTCTGAATACTAGCGTTCATGCGTTTTTGCGCAAAGTCATCGGTAGCCTTAGCGGCATGGTCGACAGCCTTGCGAACAACCGCGCTATCTGTTTCTTCATTTAAGATCTTTTGCAGAACTGCCATCTCTTGATCGACTTCCTTCTGCTCTTCCACACTCAGCAAAGAGCGATCGCTCGCTAACGCAGTTTGAACTGCATCGAGTAAACGCTGTGCATTGACCTGCTCTTCGCGTAATGACCTCGAAAGCAAATCCTCTTTAGCCGACGCAAAACCATCTTGCAGCATACGAGTGATCTCTGCATCGGTTAAGCCGTATGAAGGCTTGATATCAATTGATGCTTTCACACCAGAACCTTGCTCGGTAGCGCTGACAGAGAGCAATCCATCTGCATCGACCTGGAAAGTTACCCGAATCCGAGCTGCGCCTGCAGCCATAGCCGGTATTCCACGTAACTCAAACTTGCCTAAGGAACGACAGTCTTGCGCTAGCTCACGCTCACCCTGCACTACCTGAATAGCTAATGCAGTCTGACCATCTTTAAAGGTTGTGAATTCTTGCGCTCTAGCAACGGGGATAGGTGTATTGCGAGGGATAATCTTTTCTACTAAACCACCCATGGTTTCAATGCCAAGAGACAGTGGAATAACATCAAGTAGTAACCACTCATCATCCTTACTTTGGTTGCCTGCCAATAAGTCAGCTTGCATGGCAGCGCCCAATGCAACTACTTGATCGGGATTCAGATTATTTAAGGGTTGAGAGCCAAACAATTCACCTACAGCCCGTTGCACGTTGGGCATGCGGGTTGATCCACCCACCATCACTACACCCTTAACATCCTCAGATTTGAGGCCAGCATCGCGCAAGGCTTTTTTACAGGCGACTAAAGTTTTGCTCACTAAGTTCTGAGTAATCTCAAAGAACTGCGCCTGGCTAACACCAACATTGATAACCATACCATCAGCAAGAGTCTCGTGCACACGCGCTAATGGGTTGTGACTAAGTTGCTCTTTGGCATGTTTACAAGCCTGCAGTAGAGTACGGTGGTCATGTATTGATAGCGGTGGAAGCTTGGCCTGCTCTATCACCCAGCAATACAAGCGATGATCAAAGTCATCGCCACCAAGAGCGGAGTCACCACCAGTAGAAAGCACCTCGAAGACCCCTCTACTCATTCGCAGAATGGAGATATCAAAGGTACCCCCACCTAAGTCGTATACGGCATAGACACCTTCAGAGGCATTATCTAATCCATAGGCAATAGCAGCAGCAGTAGGCTCATTTAATAAACGCAGCACTTCGATACCTGCTAACTTTGCAGCATCTTTTGTTGCTTGTCGTTGTGCATCGTCAAAGTAAGCTGGAACTGTAATCACAGCGCCAACAATTTCATCAGAAACAGAATCTTCAGCCAATTGACGTAAACGTGCCAAGATTTCTGCAGAAACTTCAATCGGGCTTTTATCCCCAGCAACCGTTCTGAGCTTAAGCATTCCAGGCTGATCAACAAAGTCGTAAGGAGCGCTTTCAATATGCTCCACATCCAGCAAGCCGCGACCCATAAAACGCTTTACTGAAACAATGGTGTTCTTCGGATCAATCACTATGCTCTCAAGCGCTTCAAAGCCAGCTTGGGTTCTGCCATTTGGCAAGTAACGTATTACAGAAGGAAGTAGCTCGCGCCCTTGGGCATCTGGCAAAACCTTAGGTAAGGCATCACGTACGATAGCAACTAAAGAATTGGTAGTTCCCAAATCAATACCCACAGCAATACGGCGCTGATGAGGCGCAAGTGATTTACCGGGTTCAGAGATTTGTAATAAGGCCATAGATGATGAGTTTAGCTTGAGTAAGAACTAGATTAAAGCTGAAATGGTGTCATCAAGCTCAACTGCAAACTTATCAATAAAGAGTAAACCGCGAAGTAGTTCAGCGGCACGTACATAGTTCTTGGCACCATCAATTGCCTGAGCAATTTCTGCCAGCGTATCTTGCTTGGCTTCCTCTACTTCAGCCATTAAAGCATCTAAAGCAGATAAATCATCGGCCTGTTCATCTAGACTTTCACGCCAATCCATCTGCTTCATCAGAAAAGCAGTAGGCATTACAGTGTTAGTTTCCAGCTTGGCATCAACACCATGAAGCTGGCAAATGTAGAGGCCACGTTGAATAGGATTCTTTAGGGTCTGCAAAGCGGTATTGGCAAAGATTGCCATTTGCATCGCTAGGCGCTTCTCCGCATCACTTCCACGTGCATGGCGATCAGGGTGCACTTCCTTCTGAATCGCAAGGTATGCCTGCTCTAGCGTAGGCAAATCGATATTGAATTGCTGATTTAAACCAAAGAAGCGAAAGTAATTGTCAGACGCGGAAGGATTCGCCACAACCACACTCATCTTTTACGTTTGGATTCTGAAACTTAAACCCTTCGTTCAAACCCTCACGTACAAAGTCTAGCTCTGTACCATCTAAGTAAGCCAAACTTTTCGGATCTATAAATACCTTAATGCCGTTGGACTCAAATACCTGATCTTCAGCTGCAGGCTCATCCACATACTCAAGCTGATACGCTAAACCAGAGCAACCTGTTGTGCGAACGCCTAAGCGCAAGCCACAACCTTTACCGCGCTTTTCTAGGTTACGGTTTACGTGTGCAGCTGCTTTATCAGTTAAGGTAATTGCCATAGTGTTGACTTCGTTTTTTCGTTCTTTATTTCAGCTTTTATTTCGTTGGATGCTTTTCTTTGTAATCCGCTACCGCCGCCTTAATGGCATCTTCCGCCAAGATAGAACAGTGGATTTTTACTGGGGGCAAAGCCAACTCTTCAGCAATCAGTGAATTCTTGATCTCAAGTGCTTGATCCAAAGTCTTGCCTTTGACCCATTCAGTCACTAGGGAAGATGAAGCAATTGCGGAGCCACAGCCATAAGTCTTAAATTTAGCGTCTTCGATCACACCTTGATCGTTTACGCGAATCTGCAACTTCATCACGTCGCCACAAGCTGGGGCGCCAACCATACCGGTGCCCACGCTATCGTCACCCTTCTCAAATGAACCTACATTACGGGGATTTTCGTAGTGGTCGATGACCTTTTCGCTATATGCCATGGTATTTCCTCTTTTATCTCTCTATATTCTTTTTAGTGTGCTGCCCATTGAATCGTGCTGATGTCGATTCCGTCTTTATACATTTCCCAGAGCGGTGATAGCTCACGCAACTTGGCAATCTTTTCTTTTACCAGCTTGATAGTGAAATCTACTTCTTCTTCAGTCGTAAAGCGACCCAAAGTAAAACGAATTGAACTATGCGCCAACTCATCATTGCGACCTAAAGCACGCAATACATAAGAAGGCTCTAAGGAAGCAGAAGTACAGGCTGAACCAGAGGAGATCGCTAAATCTTTCAAGGCCATCAACATGGATTCGCCTTCAACATAGTTAAAGCTAATGTTCAGGTTGTGCGGAACACGATTGTCCATATCACCGTTGACATAAACCTCTTCGATATCCTTCAGACCGTTTAATAAACGATCACGCAATGCACGGATACGCTTGTTTTCATCAGCCATCTCGATACGGGCAATACGGAATGCTTCACCCATTCCAACGATTTGATGAACTGCTAGGGTACCAGAACGCATCCCACGCTCATGGCCACCACCATGAATCTGTGCTTCTATCCGAATGCGAGGCTTACGACGCACAAACAAAGCACCAATACCTTTTGGACCATAACTCTTATGAGCAGAAAAACTCATTAAATCGACTTTGATCTTTTCGAGATCAATTTCTACCTTACCAGTTGCCTGAGCTGCATCCACATGCAAAATCACGCCACGCGAACGACACAGGTCGCCAATCGCAGGAATGTCTTGCACTACGCCGATTTCATTATTGACATACATGACTGAAGCCAAAATCGTACCGGGCTTCATCGCAGCTTCAAGCTGTGCAAAATCAATCAGGCCATTCGGTAACACATCTAAATAAGTGACTTCATAGCCTTCGCGCTCGAGCTCACGACAAGTATCTAAAGTGGCTTTGTGTTCGGTCTTAACGGTGATGATGTGATTGCCACGATCTTTATAAAAATGTGCAGCACCTTTCAAGGCCAAGTTAATACTTTCAGTGGCGCCACTGGTAAAGACAATTTCTCTTGGATCGGCATGTACCAGTTGCGCAACTTCTGAACGCGACCACTCAACCGCTTCTTCTGCAGCCCAGCCATAAGCATGACTACGTGAAGCGGCGTTACCAAACTGCTCACGCAAATATGGCAACATTTTGTCAACCACGCGAGGATCAATCGGCGTTGTAGCCGAGTAGTCCATATACACCGGAAAGTGCTTGGGGCTAAACATCGGAACCGGTTGTTTTGGAAGATCTTGTGGTGCGTTCATGATTTATTTATCGGTAGGTAATACTGTTATTAACTTTGTCGCGCCAAATTGAATACTGAATTAATCAATGGTGCTTTAGGGGCTGCTTCTTTTTTAGCTGCCAGCACTGGGGCAGGTTTCTCTGCTTTAGCACTTTCAACTTTAATTTTCTTTTGTTGACGCATATCTTGAATCACAATACCGCGCCCTTCTTGCTGATGAACCAAATCTTTTAAGCTAACAGAACTGAGGTACTCAACCATTTTGGAATTCAGGTTGCTCCAGAGATCATGCGTCATGCAACGGCCATGATTCTCATCATCGGTATGACAGTTGCCTTTACCGCCACACTGGGTTGCATCGAGAGGCTCATCGACTGCAATAATAATGTCGGCCACACTCACTTCGGAAGATGGGCGCGCTAGGGTGTAACCACCACCAGGACCACGTGTACTTTCCACGATATTGAAGCGGCGCAATTTACCGAACAATTGCTCGAGATAGGAAAGGGATATCTTTTGTCTTTGGCTAATTCCAGCCAAAGTTACGGGACCATGCGTTTCACGCAGGGCTAAATCAATCATTGCGGTTACTGCAAAACGACCTTTGGTTGTAAGTCTCATATGTCACCTTGGTAATGGATTGTTATGGACAGCTAACAGTCGGGCGGGTAATACCCGACCATTCCACTCAACT